>NZ_JBHUHX010000042.1:0-64598 GCF_042682685.1 Thiorhodococcus fuscus | reverse complement strand
TAGCACCTCGCGGGCACGGAACAAAGGATAGCTCCGTCGCGGCAGATAATCACACGGGACGTAACATCTAATCGTTGATCCTCGACCTCTTGGTGCTGAATGTACGCTCGGATTAGGGCTTCATCTCGGCCCACCGTCGAGGCGAAATAGCCACGTGCCCAGAAATGATGCCCCCGATAGTTGCGTTGCCGTTCGCCGTAGACCCGTGCCAAGTGAATCGCACTCTTACCCTTGATGTAGCCGACTACTGCAGAGACGGCATATTTCGGCGGAATCGAAATCAGCATGTGAACGTGGTCGGACATCAGATGCCCTTCTTCGATTCGGCATTCCTTCTGGCTCGCAAGTTTATGGAACACTTCTCCGAGATGTCGGCGCAGCTGTCCGTACAACACCTTTCGGCGACACTTCGGAATAAAAACAATGTGATATTTACACTCCCACCGGGAGTGGCTTAGGCTGTCAAAGTCGTCCATCGGGACTCTCCTCAAACGTGTGCTTGGCGGCTCACGCTAGGGAGTGTCCCCGATGGACTCTTGTAAATGTCAAACTTCTACGGTCTCCCCGGCAAAGCCGGGGGATTTCTCAACTGATTAAAACACTTAAATAATACCAAAACGATTTTAAGGTGATTTTTTACCTACAGCCGACACGACACCTAGAAACCAATCCCGATGTATCACAGAAAAGTTACAGTACAACCGCCACAAACCCCAAGCACACGCCCAAAAAAAAATTATTAATCAGTATTTTATGTGCAAAAAAGCACGCTGTTACCGAAATGAGAATCATCAAAACCAAACCAGCAAAGCTCAGATATCTTACATCAAAAGTGTGACGTTAGTGCCATTAGAACACATCAAAAAACAAAGCAAGCCCATGTTTTATAAACATAAATCAACAGTGGCCCACTTCATGCTTAAATACAGAAGTGTCGCATCTCAAACTAAAGTCGACATGGACTTCACTTCACCCTGCCGTACATCCATTAACTTTAAAGATCATGGGGAATATCGTGAGACAACATCTCCTTTACACCTTAGCTGGACTCGCCTTACTCGGATTCGCCGCCGGAGCTAACGCAACAGTAATCAGCGGAGCAGTTCAGATTGCTGGCGATACGACCGTAAACTTTGGAACCAAAACCGTGTCGTTTGGCGGCGGACAAGCCACCGTAACAGATGGAACAGACCTTTCCCCAATGGGCGGGGCGACGGTCTCCGGAGGAATGCTAACGCTATCCCCGATCAAATGGGATGGAGCCTTCCCTGCAACCGTGTGGATATTTGACGACGGCACAACAAATAAATTTGAGTTTAAGCTAAATAGCGTAGGTCTGGACTGGAGTGACACATCTACTAACTCTATACATTTATCCGGATACGGCACACTGTACGGAAATGGATTCACAGCAAACAACAATGTTGGATTCTCCCTCCTGGCGGGAGGCACGACAGGAAAACAAAGCTATCTTTCTTTCACAGCAGCGTCACCTGTACCAGTACCAGCAGCCGGCTGGCTATTTGGCTCTGCGATGCTAGGACTTGCCGGGATAGCCAAGCGACGCAAGGCACTAAAACCCTAAATCATCAAAAAGAAAGCGCTCGCATAGAAATTGAGGGCGCTTTCTTCCATCACACAAGCCTCATCCACTTTTTATTTGAACTAGCCTTTATTGATTCCCTGCTGCATTAGCATTAACCCAAGCTCGCTTTAACATGCAACGCATACAGCATGTCCTCATCCGCAATATGATCAATCAGCCAATCCTGGGTAATATCTAGAGCGCGGTCCGCCAGGTCCTGACTTGGGCCAAAGATCATCAGATCATTTTCAAGCTCATCTAGACGCTTAAAAAAGGCAACGTGCTGACGCAGATGGTCCTTGATACCAGGGTAGTCATGCTCGCGCATGAATGCCTCCTCCGTCTGGAAGTGCTCCTCCGCATACTCCCGCATGAAGGTGATCGCCGGCCCGACGGCAGCCTTGCCGTCACGGTCTAGGATACCTTCGTACAGACGATGCGAGGCCACGAAGAACCCCTGATGCTGTTGATCGATTTCGGGAACGCCGATGAGATAGACGTCGGACCAGTCTTTAAGCATTGGACACCTGAGAACATAGCTTGATCGGAAAACCAGGATCGCGAGACCCCGATCGACAAGCAATCTAGGTTAAGCCCGAGCCGATATGACTGTCGAGCGGGAGAAGCAGACGAACAAGCACGCCCAACCGACAGAGACGCCCTTTCGATGGCTGATGAAGACGATGAACACAGCCCTGCACCAAAACCGAGACAGCAGCATTCCACCGGCCTAGCACTCGCCACCGGGCCAAGCACCAAACATGCTACCCTGCCAGCAAGACGCGCGGTCACCCTTCCACGGACTTCCGGCCGACGCTTGCCGGAGCCTCATCGGCCCGCATACCTCTTCTCACGAAGCGTTGTGCCCGTTCGATTGGCACATGCATTTCCAACTCGCGAGGAGAGGTCATGCCCAAGAATCGCATCACCCACGACGCGCTCACTCCGGCGCGCGCCCCCCCATTCCGATGACGAACCGGGACAACGCCCTTTGGAAGCAATACTGGCGCGACCAGCGAACCGACCTGAGCCAACAGGGGGTCAATCCACTCCTGACGCGTTGGTGGTCCAGTCTCGAACTGGAAAAGGATATCCGTGTACTGGTTCCGATGTGCGGCAAGAGCCAGGATATGCTCTGGCTCATCAAAGAGGGATACAGGGTCACCGGCATCGAACTGAGCCCGGTGGCCGTTCGCGCCTTCTTTCTTGAGCATGACCTCGGATCGACCAAGCGCATACAAGGCCCTCTGACGCGCTGGGGACATGGAAATCTGAGCATCCTGTGCGGCGACTTCTTCGCTGTCACCGCCGCTGACCTCGGACCGATCGATGCCATCTACGATTGCGCCGCGCTCACAGCGCTACCTGAAGATATCCGCCGAATCTATGTCACACACCTGGCTTTGATCGCCCCTGATGTACGCCAGCTTCTGGTACTGACATCGGAAGACTCCGTGCCTGGAGAATCATTGGGGCAGATATCGACCGTCGCCCAGGAAATCCAAACGCTCTATGCCGAACGATTCAATATCGACCTGGCCCAGGTTGAAACTCACGTCGAAACCGACCGGCAATGCCCGCAGGAACTGGGCGAAACCGTCCACCACAAGGCGTACCGAATGACGGCGCGCGCCCCTGCCCTATTGATCGCCCATCCGGACAGCGCTTCGGGCGAAGACAGGATGACAGCCGAACGGACTTGCTAAGCGTCGCCCGACCGAGGGGGTCGAATCTCGCCCAATCGCGCTGTCTTCGATGCACGGATCTGCGTTCCGAGGTATCGTGCAAAGAGGATCAGGCAACGCTGCGGCATTTCACATCACATCGATCGCCGCTTTTCCGCACCGACAAAACGCCCATGCGTCGCCTGCATTCTCTGGAACGGCATTGCCGACCACCCCGCTTACAGGCACAACTGAACCGGATAATCCTTGCTGAATAAATAGTTACCGATTCTGCGTTTAATCATTCAAGATCCCGACAGTAGCGCAAACGCACGATCTTCATCATTTATCGCTGATCAGGGGCGACTCAATGACGGCCAAACATTCCACGCCGGACCCTAAAATGGTGACGATCTGTGTCACGAATCTCGCCAGTGAAACCACCGCAGCCGAAGTGACGGAGCTATTTTCGGCATACGGGGCCGTGCGTTGCATACAATTCTCTGAAAACAGATTCCAGCACAGATTTCAGAAAATCGCCCATGTCGACCTATCATCCGCTGAACCGGCACAAGTGCTTGCCGGATTGGACGGACAGCTATTCAAGGGCGCGATCATCGAGCTCACGCAATGCTCCGACGCCTCTTCAGCGGATGAAGACTCAGCCGATCAGCTCGCGACCGTCCTCAAAGACAGCAGCGAACCCAACTACTCCGCGAGAACCCCTTACGAGCTGATCTCCGTGGAAAAGGTGGACATGACCGCGAGCACAGATGGGGTTGATTGGTTTCGCTATATCCTAGAGAGCGGCACCTCAAGCATCGTCGGTTACCGCCAGGGAGGCATAGATGAGGTCACGGCTTTTGCACAAACCTGCGCGGACGATTTCAATCTGCGCAACACGGTTGGATGGAAGAGGGCCTCAGGTCGAGTGCGCAAGCAATAACGACCCAATCATGCCTCTTCGACCGCAGCATCCCAAGGCGAGTCCCTTGCCGGTCGTCTTAGCGCCACTCATCTGGCGGCGACCGCTTCCGACCTCCAGAAGCCCCTCCTGATGATCGGAGCCCGCTGATCTGGGTCACTATAGCGAAAAGGCTCGAACGCCGAACGCGGGGATATCTAACGGCAGGATCCAGAACGTTCCTGCTCCAGTCTCTCCAACCGCTCACCTAACTCGACCAACTCACTCGCCTGGCGATTGATCCGCTTGAGCAAACCCGGCAGCTGCGCGAGTGCCGCAAGCTCGCGAAGGGTGTCCCTGATCGGACGCGCCGGGGTTCCGAACACGGAGAGACCTGCAGGAATGTCCTTGGTTACTCCAGACTGGCCGCCAACGCGCGCACCAGGCCCGACGCTGACATGGTCCGAGATGGCAACCTGCCCTGCGATAACCGCCCCATCCCCAATACGGCTACTGCCCGCCACCCCGGCCTGACTTACCAGAATGACGTGACGGCCGATCTGGGAGTTGTGCGCAATTTGAACCAGATTATCGATCTTGGCGCCGCAACGGATACGCGTCTCACCCAGAGTTGCCCGATCGACGCAACAGTTGCTACCGATCTCAACATCATCCTCGATTACCACGCACCCGAGCTGAGGGATCTTGCGATGCCTATTGCCATCCCAACTGAAACCGAATCCGTCCCCACCGATGACTGTTCCGGAGTGGATGAGACAACGCCGACCCAGCACGCTACCTCGGTGAATGGTGACGTTGGCCTCAATGACAGAGTCCATCCCCAAGACCACATCAGGCCCAAGATAACAGCCAGGACCGATGATGCAGCGATCACCGACCCGCACGCCCGCACCAACAACAGCGCAAGCGCCTATCGCCACATCCTGACCGAGGATCGCCGTGGGGTCGATCACCGCGCGCGCGTCGACCCCTTGAATCTCCGAGGCAGGCACAAAGGCTTCAGCGACCCGGAAAAATCCTCGCCGCGGCTCCGACGAACGAATAAGCACAGGACCGATGAGGACAGGGAAATCCTCTGGCACGACGACAGCACCGGCCCCGCTGGTCTTAACGGCATCGGCCTGCTCGGAGGTCTCAGCCAGACAAAGGTCTCCGCCCCCCGCCAATTGCAAGGTATTGACTCCATCGATGCAAAGGGGCGCTTGCGCAGGTTCGGCGGTCGGAAGAGGGACCTGAAGCAAGGCACAGATCTGAGGAAGGTCCAACACCATTTGGTCATTCTCCTAGTCGTATCGGTTCGCCAGCAGTGAATCCCAACAAACACCGACAGGTGACGACCAGTCGGGCATGGAACAGGTTGCCTCAAAGCCCAAAACAAGCAAAAGACGCAAGCGCCATCCATGCACGAGAAAGGGCATCGCAAGACATATCAGCGATCAATAGCGCGCAGATCCGGCGAATGCCCGGCGATACAGCGCGGTCGACCAAACGTCCGCACCTGTGCCGCCGGCCCCCAACACCCAGGATGGATTTCAGCAATCTTTCTATTGCGAATAAGTTCGCATGCCGCAAGCAGATTGGCAGAGAAAAATCTATGATGCCGAAAACCAAATTGATCACATAAAGCGATACCGACCGAAGAGAACAAATAGTAAGCGACTCCAGCACAAACCCGAAAAAAACTACAAGATAACCGACTTCACCCAAACACCAAACAGACTGAAGAGCGCGTCGCTGGCCAATCAAAGATCCTGACCGCCATGACCGACGCCATTCACGACATAGCGCAGAGTTTGATCCGAGAAGCAGTCTTTTTTATAGATCGACATCACAGCATAAAAAGAAAACGACCACTAACTTCATACCAAAGAATTCAGACTCAAGCTCAAACGCAGTAATTCCAGCCCAATTCAAACCTCATCAATACAAGTAAGCAACAGCCAGTTTTTCAAGCACAAAAAAACTTGCCGGCCAACAGCCGGCAAGTTCCTAAGCGAATCAGAAGAAGCGGAAAACCGCCTCAGAAACGCCGTCCACTCGAACCACGATCACTTCTGGGCTTTGCTTCGTTGACCTTGATGGAGCGACCCTGAAGGTCAGTTCCATTGAGCCCCTTAATCGCCGCATCTGCATGGCTATTATTGGGCATCTCAACGAAGCCAAAACCCTTAGATTGACCGGTGAATTTATCGCTGATCAAATTGACCTGAGCAACCTCACCAAAAGGCGCAAAGGCTTCGCGCAGATCAGAATCGGTCGTGTTATAAGAAAGATTACCTACGTAGATGTTCATCGCTGTCTCTCTGAACTCAAAAATTGCATGTATATTTAGGATATCGAAACCAGCCTAACGAGTGGCGCTTTCGATACGGAGTCACCGCTAACGCGGTATCAGTGAGGCAGGGAGGCTACGAGGTCTCGGGAAAAAACTTGGATTTCTGCGAAATCAGCAGACACCATATGCCGATTGATATCATCGACTTCTCTCACTTTCTATACCGTAACAGGTCTCGAACGGGAAAGCACGCGATATTTCAGCCCTATTGATATCGAGATCTGACACACCACCCTAAGCGCAAAAAACCATCGCGCAAAAGCACACCCGCATCAAGAAAAATAATAGCAGTTACATCAAACATGATAACGAAGAAGACCGCGTTATCGCAGCGAGCGCACGTACAAACCACAAAGAAGAAACACAGGATTGACGCCTGCCCATTCAGTCCAACAGAGCACCGCTCAATGAACCAACTCACTGCATAGAATGCAATCTTATCTCGATAGATGTCAGCGCGCGCCGGCCTTGCCAGATAGCAGCCAGCTCAAGAATTTCGAGAAACACGCACGACAGAACCGAACCGCCCACTGCCTCGCAATCGGTTAAACGAAGGCCGAAACAAGCTAGCGATCAAAATCGGAATTTGAGAAAACAGAGCACTCCCGAAACCGAGACGGCATCGAGCCAAGTGCATGAGTATGATGAGGGCGATGCGGATAGGAAAGGCGTGTCTTGAGGAGGCCCAGACGCATCCTTGCGCGAGGCTTAAGAATATGGTGGCTACGCCCTGACTCGAACAGGGGACCCTCGCATTATGAGTGCGATGCTCTAACCAACTGAGCTACGTAGCCGGAAGAGCTGTGAATTATAGGGCCGAATCTAGAGCAGAGCAAGAGGAAAATCTGCGCTCGGTGGAGCGCTCCAAGCGATGCGCCGACGGGTGCATCTGGCGCAGATGAGGTCTACACAAAAGCGATTGATGGCGCTATAATCCGCCTTCACGCCTTAGCCGGGGTGGCGAAATTGGTAGACGCATCAGACTCAAAATCTGACGGTGGTGACACCGTGCCGGTTCGAGTCCGGCCCTCGGTACCATGTTCGAAAGGGGTGAGATGAAAACATCTCACCCCTTTTTTCGTTTCACGATCCCGGCCACTTGACGCGATCGCCCCCTTTAACTTCTCGCACCGATGCTCGCCAAAGCAGATAGGCGGCAAGAGCGAAGCATCCCGTGCCTAGCACAGTCAGCGTCTGCTCGACCCAATGCATCGCCATCGTCTTCGAGGTCGCCATCGCAATCGGCTGGAGGGTGAAGATCATGCCCAGATTGACTCCGAAGAGTAGCGCGATCGATCTGCGACGCAGATAGAGGCCAGCCCAAATGAGTTGGGCGCTAAGGGCCAAGTTGCCCAGACTCGCGAGAACCAGCAACGGCAGGAACCAGCCGCGCGGAATATCCCACAGCCACTGTCTCAGCGCTGCGGCAATGAAGGCCACGAGAATCAGCGAGACAGCCAGCCGCCAACCACCAAGCAGCCTATGCCCGCGAAGCTGACGCGAAGCGGACCAAACGGAGACGGCCACCAGCGCAAAGCCTGGCGCCATCAAAGGGAAAAGGGCTGCAGCCAACCAGGCGACATCCACTCCCGCCAGGGCGGCGATGAGCTTCCAGAGGGCTTTCGACAACCCTCCGAGAAACACCAGCACACCGCCAAGCAGGGCCAGCGGATAGCGATCGACAACCCGGTCACGCACGAACAAGGACAGGAACCAAAGCGCCGCACCGGTTAGAACGACCGGTACGAAGTTGTACAGCGCAAGGTCGACCGGGAAGTCAAGCACGAGCGCCGAGCCCGAGAACGTCAGAGCTCGACAAGATCGGCGATCGATTTGTAGAAAAACTCCAACCAGCGATCGGCATCGGGAAAATCCATCGACATGGGGCGCTGCCCTTGGGTATCGCGGACGCAGCTAAAGACCGGCAAACCGTCGGATTTGAGCGCAACCTCGAAACGCAAATATCCATAGGGAACGATCAGCTTGAGGCCGTAGGGCGCCTCCTCCGGGCCCAGCATACCGACCAACAACACCGACACCCTGTCGTCGCGACGATGGTAGTCGGTCGGCCAGATCTGCTTCAGGACCGAAATGCGGACGAACTCGCTCTCGACGTCCCGAAAGGCACGAATGAGGGGTGCGGCGAGCTGAGCGCAAGACTCATGGGTTCTTCGCGCCTTGGATTGCGAGTCTTGTGCGCTCAAGGCGCTTTCCTGTGCGAGCTCGCGCAGCTTGTCAAGCGTTCGATTCATAATCACTTACCGAAAACCGAATGGACGACACCAAGCCGACCATCAACCAACCCCTCGCAAACGTCACACCAAGATCAAGGGATGCGGCCCGCATCCAACTCGAACATCGGCTGACTCTCCGGCCCCACATCATGCAGGGACGGATTCAGCAGATGCACGTCGAGCGTAGGCTTGACCTTCAAGGAGAGCAGCGATGGATCAAGATACTTCTTCAGCAGCCGCCGAGACCGACTGTTAAAACGCATTCCACGCAGGGACTGAACCTGACGCAGGGCATCCCGCGTTGGAGCGGTTCCGCCATGACGGCGGTAATTCAGGATCACGGCCTCGGTATAATTGAGCGTCTCCAGATAGGTCACCCGGCTGTTGGTGCGGTCGACCACGCCCTCGCCCGCGTTGTAGGCCATGATCACACGACCATAATCATTCTTATACTTGTTCAACAACCGTTTCAGATGCCGCGTACCCGTGCGCAGGTTGACTTCCGGATCGAACAGCGCATCCGACGAGGTCACACCATAGTCGGCGGCCGTCGCCGGCATCAGCTGCATCAGGCCGATCGCCCCCGCCGGAGAAACGGCATGGGCATTATAGTTGGATTCTGCGGCCACCACCGCCCGAACCAAGGCCGTTTCCACCTTATATCGACTAGCAACTTTCGGAATCAGACCATCGACCTGCGCCCGTGTGGGCCGAGGCCGACTCGGGGGCTTCGGCAAGAGGGAGACGGACTCAACGACGGGCGACACCTCCGGCACCGACGCACCAGCGGCAAGCCCTCCCCAGCCGAGCAGTGGAAACACCAGCCAGATGAAAAACCAGGTTGACGGATAGGATCTGAACATGCGGTAAGCGTCCATTGTGTACCCTTGGCTTGCCTCGGAACGACCGAAGTCGTCACGGACGAGCTTTGCATCTGACGATAGTCTCCAACACAATTCAAGCGATGAACGCCAAAACACGCCAGATCATCTTCGAACGATTCCGCGCCGCCAATCCATCCCCGAAAACCGAACTGATCTATCACAGCAATTTCGAGCTGCTGATCGCCGTGATCCTGTCGGCTCAGGCAACCGATCGCAGCGTCAATCAAGCTACCGCCAAGCTCTTCTCGGTCGCCAACACCCCGGCGGACATGCTCGAACTCGGCGAAGAGGGTCTCAAACGACACATACGCACCATCGGGCTGTACAACGCCAAGGCGAAGAACATCCTAGGCACCTGCAACCTCCTCGTTTCCAAATACGATGGCCAGGTACCGAGGGACCGAAAGGCGCTGGAGTCGCTACCAGGCGTCGGACGCAAAACGGCCAACGTGGTCCTGAACACCGCGTTCGGCGAACCGACCATGGCGGTCGACACCCATATCTTCCGCGTCGCCAACCGGACGCGCATCGCCGAAGGCAAGACCCCGCTCGCGGTCGAGCAGACGTTGCTGCGCCATGTACCCAAGGACTACCTGATGAATGCCCATCATTGGCTCATCCTTCACGGACGCTATATCTGCACCGCGCGCAAACCGCGCTGCCCCCGATGCCTCATCGCCGATCTATGCGAGTTCGACGACAAGACAACCGCCATCTAGACACCGGAACCCACACCATGCTCGCCGCCGACAGAGAGACACACAGACGCATCTTCATCCGGGCCTGGCGCAAGGCCAAACACTCCGAGCCGCTGGAACCGCTCGAACGCCAGATCGTCGAGATCCTCCAGCAGCACCCGGAGTACCAGGGTTTGCTCGAAACGCCCGACGCCGCCATCGACAAGGATTTTCCACCACAGCAGGGACAGGCGAACCCCTTCCTCCATCTCGGACTGCACCTAGCGATCCAGGAACAGGTCGGCATCGACCAGCCGGCCGGCATCCGGCAGCGCTATCTCGAACTGGCACAGCGACTTGGAGACGCACACCTGGCCGAGCACCGAATGATGGAGTGCCTGACCGAATCCTTGTGGAAGCTCCAACACGACCAACGCCCGTTCGACGAGCGGGCCTATCTCGCCTGCATCGACGCCCCTGGAAGCCGCTGAGCACCTCTCGCCCGCATGCGTGTGAACGGACTGTTACACTCAACCTCAACGGCAAGCGCCTCGCCCGAATACGAGCCCTGTCCGCGAGCCGCTCAGGACGGGGCGCCGCCGTCACGCCCTGCGACGCAGGGGCCGACCACAACCCAATGAGGAAAATGACCTATGCCGACTTGGATACTGGTTGCCGATAACAGCCGCGCCCGGGTCTTCGCCGCCGAAAAGGCGGCCGGCCCCCTCCAAGAAATCAGCACGCTGGCGTTTCCCGAAGGGAGATTGCACGAGGGAGATCTGATCAGCGACAAGGGAGGTCGTAGCCACACACCCTCGGGAGCACACTCAATCAACGAAGACGGCGTCCACAAGCAAGACAATGCCGAGCGTTTCGCCAGTCTCATCTGCGACGATCTTGAGACCGCGCGCAATCAGGGCCTCTTCAGCAAGCTCTACATCCTTGCCTCGCCCGGATTGCTCGGATTGCTTCGCAAGCGTCAATCACCCCCGTTGAGACAGATGGTCGCGGGAGAGATCGACAAGAATCTCACCACCCAACCCCCAGAGACGATTCGTCGACATCTGCCCGATTTCCTCTGAAACAGCACGGACCGCTCCGCCACTTGCCGAGCGCGCAGGGATGCGCCACCACACCCGCTACCAACCATCGCCCAGGTTCCGGCGAGAAAGACCTATGTTAATCTAGCAACCCATTGATAGATGCAAGGGTCGAGGCGCATGGTCACGAGAGAGTACGACACAATCGTCATTGGAACGGGACCGGGCGGCGAAGGCGCGGCGATGAAGCTTGCGAAGGCCGGGCAGCGCGTCGCGGTAGTCGAAGCTCATGATGCCGTTGGCGGCGGCTGCACCCATTGGGGCACGATCCCGAGCAAAGCCTTGCGGCATTCGATCCAGATGCTCGCGGACTATCGACGCAATCCACTCTTCCAGCACACCCAGCACCAGATCGAGGTCGAGTTCCCGGACCTGCTCAGAGCAGCCGACGGGGTCATCAGCACCCAGGTCCGTACCCGCTTTCGCCACTACCGCCGCAACCGCGTGGACGTCATCTTCGGTCGCGCCAGATTCCTGAGCCCGGAGTGCATCGAGATCAAGGGCACCGGCGGCCCGACCGAGCAACTGCGCGCGCGCTATTTCGTCATCGCGACCGGGTCGCGCCCCTATCATCCGCCCGGCCTGGACTTCACTCATCCGAGAATCCGCGACAGCGACTCCATCCTATCGCTGCAGAATACGCCCAAATCGGTGACCATCTATGGTGCCGGTGTGATCGGGTGCGAATACGCCTCCATCCTGAGTTCGCTCGACGTCAAGGTGAATCTGGTCAACAACCGCGACCGGCTGCTGTCCTACCTCGACGACGAGATCACCGACGCACTGAGCTACCACTTGCGCCAGCAAGGCGTCGTCATCCGCAACGACGAAGCCTACGATCACATCGAAGCCGATTCCGACGGGGTCGTGCTCCATTGCCGATCGGGCAAGAAGTTCAAGACCGAGGTCCTGTTGTGGGCCAATGGCCGCACCGGCAACACCCTGGACATGGGTCTGGAAGAGATCGGACTCACACCCAATCAGCGCGGCCAACTGGAAATCAACGCCAGCTACCAGACCGCCCATCCGCACATCTATGCGGTCGGCGACGTCGTCGGCGCCCCCTCGCTCGCCAGCGCCAGCTACGATCAGGGACGTTTCGTCGGCGCCCACATCGCCAACGGCAATTGCGATTGGTCGCTGATCGAGGAGTTCCCTACTGGCATCTATACGGTCCCCGAGATCAGCTCCATCGGCCGTACCGAGCGAGAACTCACCGCCGCCCAGATCCCCTACGAGGTCGCTCAGGCCGACTTCAAGAGCATCGCCCGCGCCCAGATCACGGGGCATACGGTCGGCATGCTCAAGCTGCTCTTCCATCGCGAGACGCTCGAAATCCTCGGCATCCACTGTTTCGGAGAGCAGGCCGCCGAGATCGTCCACATCGGGCAGGCGATCATGTCCCAGCCCGGCGAGGGTAACAACATCCGCTATTTCACCGAGACGACCTTCAACTATCCCACCATGGCCGAGGCCTACCGGGTCGCCGCGCTGAACGGATTGAACCGCCTCTTCTGAGCCGAAACTCGAAGCGAGCGCAGGTTGACGGTTGATGATTCAGAAAATTCTTATATACTGATGACCTTATCGGCACTGCCGGATTCGAGTGCAACACGAAGAGCCCGTTCACGCGCCCCCATCCGATCCGGTCTTCGGCGGGAAGGTCGTGAAAAGGGTCAGAAACAACTGCAACGACAGGGACGTCGACATGACTGGTTGCCGTTTTTCCCATCCCCTTCCCTCAGCATCAAGGTGTGTCACATGAAGAAGCTTCATCTCGCCTCCATCATCGCCCTCGCCGCTGCGTCCACGACTGCGGGCGCCTGGTACGCCCCCTACTATCCGGCTCCGGTCCTGACGCCGGAACAACAGCAGGAAATGGTCAAGCAGCAGCAAGCCTTTATGGAGCAGCAAACCAAGGCCATGCAGCAAGCTATGGAGGCCCAGCGCCAGTTCGCCGAGCAGATGGCCAACCAGGGCACGGCCGCGCACGGATTCCCCGGCTATCCCGGTGCCCCCTATGGCTATGGCGCAGCGCCGGCATTCCCCGAGATGCCGCCCATGCCCGAGCCAGGCCAGTACCCCGCCTTCCCGGAGATGCCCGAATTCGCCGGACAGTATCCTGAAATGCCAGAGATGCCCAATGCCCCTGAGTTCGGCCAGACCCCCGAAATGCCGGCATCGGTTCAGGAGCGCATCAAGGAAATGGACGCCTACCGCGCCCAGGCCAAGCAGCGCATGGAAGAGCGCCGCGCTGAATTCAAGCAGATGAGCGAGCAGCGTCAGGCCATGCATCAGGCTCGCTGCGACCACGGCTTCCAGGGCATGCCCGCCCCCATGTTCCCGAACATGCCGGCCGCGCCGTCTCAGGACGCCCCCCAACAGCAAACGCCTGCCGCGCCCCAGTAAGACACAGACCACGCGGTCACCGACCAACGCACAACGCCCCGCTTCAGCGGGGCGTTGTGCATCTCCCATTCGAGATCAGGCGCTAGGTCGCGCCCAAACAGGGGGGGCAGGCGCGTAATCCCCCTCCTCGGCGAGATACTCCCTCAAGAAATCGTCGAAACTCCGGTCGTCGGCAGCCTCGATTTCGCTCTGACGCTGTATCGATTCTCGGGCCAGTTGCTCGAACAGCACCCGACGCGCCTCGCTCGGAGGTTGCGCTCGAAAACGTGCGCGATGCTCCTCCGACAAACGGCGAGAGATGGCGAAGAATCCCTCCCGACGCTCGCGCATCATATCGAGCAATCTGGCCGAGGGGGTCAGATCGGGATAGGCGATCCTCTCGCGCTGACACGCCAGACTCCGGGCATGCGGCCCGCCGGAGCCACCATCCAGCAGCTCCGCGACCGCCGTCATCCGCCCCAGCACCTCGTCCGCCCAGACCCTCAGCGGAACCCCTTGACGATCACGAAACAGCATCAAGCCAGGCTCGCGCCCGCGATGGGCCGTTCGCACCAGATTCGCATCGATGTGTTCGCGCTCCGCCGTGACGATCCGGGGACTCTCGCACAGCAGGCAATAGAGCATCAGGGTTTCGAGGAAGAGCAGTTGGTCGCGCTCCACACCAAGCGGTTCAAAGGGATTCACATCCGATGAACGCAGCTCGACATAGAGAATCCCCCGCCGACGCAATGCCTGCGTCGGTTTTTCCATCCATTCGGTCAGCTGTTTCGGTCGAACCGTACTGTAGTACTCGTTCTCGATCTGCAACACATTGGCGTTGAGCTGTTCGTAGCGCTCGCCGACCTTGACCCCGATCTCCTCGTACTTAGGACAGGGCGTGCGAATGGCCCAGGTGAGACTGCGCACGTAGGAATCCAAACTGTCGTAACAGGCCTTCAGCCCGGTTCCTTCTTCCTGCTTGTTCTGATAGCCGATATCGCCCATGCGCAATGAGGTCGCATAGGGATAGTAGAGGGTGCTGGAATCGAAGGGTTCGAGATCGGTCGAATGCCCCTGAACGAAGCTGGCGCACACGGCGGGCGAAGCACCGAACAGATAGGGCACCAGCCATCCGAGCCGCTGCAGATTGCGGAGCATTCCCATCTGGGCATCGGAGCGAAATGCCATCGGATCGTCGCCACCACCCTCCTGCTCCCGATAGAGATCCCAGAAGGCATCGGCGAACGAGAAGTTGAAGTGCACCCCGGCGATCACCTGCATAACCCGGCCATAGCGGTTGCCGAGCCCGCGCCGATAGACGGTCTTCATGGTTCCTGCATTGGAGGTCCCATAGCGGGCCAGCGGAATGCTACGCGCGCCCTCCAGCACGCAGGGCATGCTGGTCGACCACAGGAGCTCCTCGCCAAGATGGCCATAGACGAAGCGATGGACATCCTCAAGAAAATCCAACACCGCGCCGGGATCGGTCAGCGCCGGCGTGATGAGTTCGAGCAGTGACTCCGAGAAATCGGTGGTGATGTAAGGATGGGTCAGCGCCGACCCCAGCGCCAATGGATGAGGGGTGCGCGCGATCTTGCCGGAGGCGCACACACGCAGCCCCTCCTTCTCCAGGCCGATGCGGTTCTCTCCTAGAATCGGCGCAGCTCCAGCCGCCCACAGGCCCTCGACGCGCCGTCCGAGCGGCGCATAGAGTGCAGTCAAGTTCAATTCCTCATCACGGCACGCGGGGCATTGGACCCGCGACCAAGTTGGATCTCATCGGCAAGGATGCGCGCGGCCTCGTCGACCTCGATACGCGAAATGGCATCGCGCTGCGCATCCAAGGCATCCTCGTCGATCTGATCTGCGTCCTCGTCGACCGGGGTGATCCCCTGAGAGCGCAGGAAACGGTCCTGATCGTCCTTGAAGCGACGCTCGCGCGCATCGTCCTCGGCGCGACGATCGCTCTCGCGCAGCGAGAGCGATTTCTGCTCCTCGACATCCCGCATCAGCTTGCTGCGCTCGGCCAGCATCTTGAAACCGAAGTTATTGGCGATCCGATCGGCCGAAAGCTGACCCAACCGATCGAACGGAACCGCGCCGACCTTCTTGAAGTTGGCAGGATCGATACGTGTCCAAGGCAAGGCGTTGTCGAGCGAGCGCTCTCCGTGTTTGGTCATGTACTCCGCCGTCGGGAAACGGATATCCGGCTCCACGCCACGCAGCTGGGTGCTGCCCCCGCTGATACGGAAGAACTCGGCCATGGTGAGACGTAGCCGTCCAAGGTCGTCGTGATCGCCAGGGACATAGCGATTGAGATCGATGAGGGTCTGAACCGTCCCTTTGCCGAAGGTCGGCTCGCCGATGATGAGACCTCGGCCATAGTCCTGGATCGCTGCGGCGAATATCTCGGACGCGGATGCGCTCTCGCGATCGACCAGCACCGCAAGCGGTCCAGCGTAGGCCACACCCGGATCCCGGTCCGCCTCGACCTCGACCTTGCCGAAGGCGTCCTTGACCTGCACCACGGGACCGAGGTCGATGAAGAGCCCGGTCAACGAAGTCGCCTCGGCCAGGGACCCTCCGCCATTGCCGCGCAGATCGATAACGATCCCGTTGACGCCTTCCGAGGTCAGCGTCTTGATCAGCGCACGCACGTCGCGCGTGGTGCTGCGGAAATTGCTCCGTCCAGCGCTCTCGGCCTCAAAGTCGCGATAGAAGGCCGGGATCTCGATCACGCCTATCTTGAGGCCGGCCCCGTTGGACAGCTTGTCGACCACATAGCTCTTCGCTGCCTGATCCTCTAGCTTGATCTCATTGCGGACCAGAGGGACCTCGCGGGTATGGGCGGTCGAGCCGCTCGACTTGGGCATGATCTGGAGCCGCACGACTGAGCCCTTGGGACCGCGAATCTTCTCGACCACATCCTCAAGACGCCAGCCGACCACGTCCTCCATCGAGCCATCGAGTCCCTGGGCCACGCCGACGATCTGATCGCCGGCATGCACCTGCCCGGAATCACGCGCCGGACCGCCAGGTACGGTGCTCTGCACCACGGTGTACTCGTTGTCGGCCCGCAGCACGGCCCCGATGCCTTCGAGCGAAAGCTTCATGCTGATGTCGAAATTCTCCGAGGTGCTCGGCGACATATAGCTCGTATGGGGCTCGATGGTTCCGGTATAGGCATTCATGAACGCCTGAAAGACATCGCCACCATTGAACTGATGGATGCGCCGCGCGAGCCCCTCGTAGCGCTTGCGCAGACGGTCGCGAATCTCGGAGTCCGACTTATCGGCAAGCTTCAGGGTCAGATAGTCGTTCTTGACGCGTCGCCGCCAGCGATCGTCGAGCTCGGCGCTGTCCTTGGCCCAAGGGGTCTCGGAGGAATCGAACGCATAGGTCTCGGAACGACTGAAATCGAACTGTTGATCCAAAAGCTTGAGCGCATAGGCGACCCGTTCGTCGACCCGCATGCGATAGACCCTGAAGATGTCGAAGGGCACGTCCAGCTCGCCTCGACGCAGATTTTCGTCGAAATGACGCGCGCCGTTCTCGAAGCGCTCCACATCGCGCGCCTGGAAGAAGGCTCGATTGGGATCGAGATCGTCCAGATACCGCGTCAGCACATCCTTGGCGAAGGCGTTGTCCAGCGTCACCTTGCGGTAGTGATAGCGCTCCAGCACCTTATTGATCACGATCGCCGCCTTGGTCTGACCGGGATCCGGGAACAGTTCCGAGAGCGGGACCGTATGGGGAGTCGCAAGGACGGCCGTCGGCATCAGGCAGAGTGCGACGACCAGCGAAAAGAGAGAAAGGCGCTGTCTCATGATCAGTACTCGTATTGGGTCTCTGGATCCAGTGGCTCAGGGGCCGTCGATCGATGCCACGGCCCCCTTGAACGGATCACGCAGCCCGTGGCGAACCGGCCGCCACGATTTGCCAGAAGATGGGCATCGCAAGGCGGACAGACTAGAGGCTGCCCCGGAAATGGACAAGAATTTCGCGTTCTCAGGTCTTGTAGACCTTGCGACGATAGAGGTCCGTGCGCCGGCTCACGACCCGATCGACGAACAGCAAACCGTCGAGATGATCCAGCTCGTGCTGCACCGCCCGAGCCTCGAACCCCTCCATCTCGAACTCGCTCTCCCGACCATCGGCGTCCTGCGCCTTGAGCCGAATGTGCGTCGCACGGATCACGTTGCCCGTGTAGTCGGGAACGGACAGACAGCCCTCGCGACCCATTGCATAACCTTCCCAATGCACGATCTCCGGATTGACCAACACCAGATGACCGTGATTCGGCGTCTTGGGGCGGGAGGAGAGATCGAGGATGACGATGCGCTGGAGATGCCCGACCTGAGGCGCGGCGATACCGACCGCCGCCGGGCCGGCCAGACGGGTTTCCTCCAAGTCGGCGATGAATGTCCGCAACGCATCGTCAAAGGAGACGACCGGTTCCGAGACTTCCTTGAGACGCGGATCGGGGAGTTTCAGTATGTCCAGAATAGCCATCGATCAACCGATCATCACATCCACGGGTGAGACGTCGACCGAGACGCCGCGCTCGCCGAGAGGGGCCAGCGCGCCCTCCAGCACCTCCAGAGTCTCACCGGAGTAGCCCTGGATGTTCATGATATAGATGGGGCGCTCCTCGTCACCGGCGACATCCGATTCGAGTTCCAGTACATTGAATCCGTGCCCGGCCAGAATCTCGGTCACATCGGCGACGATCCCGGCGCGATCGGCGCCCGCGACCCGAACTTGCAGATTCGGCACCAGATGCTGATGCAATCCACCGTGCACCGGATCCAGATGCAGACGCAATCCCATTTCCTGCACGGCCGGCGTCAAGGCAGCCCGAATCTCGTCCGCCGAACGGTCTCCGCCGACCATCAGCATGATGGTAAAGCTGCCGCCAAGCCGGATCATGGAGGCCTCGCCCAGATTGCAGCCGAGCTGATAGAGCTCCCGAGTGAGCCGCGCTACGATGCCGGGCCGATCGGCGCCGACCAGTGTCAACATGTTCCAATCGGACATGGATTCCATCTCTCCGTTTCTTGATCTCACGAATTCTTCATCTTACGAACGACCAATCCTGTCATGGGGCAAGCCAGATCAGGCTCGCCATGCGCCCCGTAACCCCATCGCGGCGGTAGGAAAAAAACCGCTCGGGCTGCGAGAAGGTGCAATCGCCGCCACCGAAGACGCGCCGCACCCCGCACCGCGCCAGACGGTACCTGGCCAGGGTGAAGAGATCGGCGAGCCAGTGCTCGCCCTCCGAGCCACCGGCACTCGTCCGAAAGGCGTCGACCGCTGCGGGACTTCCCGCGACGAACGCCTCGCGCACCTCGGGACCGACCTCGAAGACATCCGGACCGATCGCCGGCCCCAGCCAGACGAGCAATCGCTCGGGCGCCACCCCCATGGCATCGACTGCGGACTCGATGACGCCGCCGGCCAACCCACGCCAACCGGCATGAACCGCCGCGACACGCGTGCCACGATCGTCACAGATGAGCAGGGGCAGACAATCGGCAGTCATGACCGCGCACACCGCCCCCGGCTCCGTCGCCACCGAGGCGTCCGCATCGGAGGCGACCGCGTCCGCGCCGACCACTCGGCAGCCGTGCACCTGATTCAGCCAGCAGGGTTCGCCCGGCAGATCGAGAGACTGGACGAGCAGTCGACGATTGCGCTCGACCGCACCCGGATCGTCACCCACATGATCGGCCAGATTGAGGCTGGCATATGGGCCGCAACTCAATCCACCGACACGCGTCGTCGAAACCGCACGCACGTTAGCCGGGGCGGGCCAATCGGGGAGGATCGGATTCAAGCGCCCGGCTCCTGCCGGAACAGCTCCAGCAAGGCATCCAGATCCGTCGCCATCGGCACCTCCCACTCCATCGGCTCGCCCGTCGCCGGATGAACGAGCCCCAAACGCAACGCATGCAGCGCCTGTCGCGGAAAGGACTGCAGGGCCGAGGTCAAGGCGGGATCGCATCCCTGAGGCGGTCGCGGCCGCACACCATAGGTGCGATCGCCGACCAGCGGGTGATGGATATGCGTCATGTGCACGCGTATTTGATGGGTTCGCCCCGTCTCCAGTTCCACACCCAATAGACTGTGGCCTGGATAGCGTTCGAGCACCTGATAGTGCGTAACCGCCGGTCGACCATTGCCGACGACCGCCATCTTCGTCCGATGCACGGGATGACGACCGATCGGAGCCTCGACACGACCGCCGGCCACCAATTCGCCGAGCACCAGGGCGCGATACTCGCGATGCACGGTGCGCTGCTGCAGCTGATCGACCAGAGACTTGTGTGCCGTCAATGTCTTGGCGACGACCAGAAGGCCACTCGTGTCCTTGTCCAATCGATGCACGATACCCGCACGCGGAACGCCCGCCAGCGCGGGTGCATGATGGAGCAACGCATTGAGGAGGGTCCCGTCCGGATTGCCCGCTGCAGGATGGACGACAAGCCCGGCCGGCTTGTTGATCACCAGGATGTCATCATCCTCGTGGACCAGGTCGAGCGCGATGTCCTGGGCGAGGCATCCCTGATCGAGAACGCAGACGGCCTCGATACGCACCGACTCGCCACCCCAAACCTTGTCGCGACAACGGCACGGCGACTCGTCGACCAGCACCTGCCCGGCCTCGATCCACTGCTGCAAGCGGCTGCGGGAAAACTCGGGGGCCAGGCTCGCCAATGCCTGGTCGAGACGGCGCCCGGCAAACGCCGGATCGACCTGGAACGAACGACGGATGAGCGTGTCTCTTGCGGCAGTCATATCAGGATGGAAACCGGCGCTGTGGTAAGGTCGCCGCCGCTGGGTCGCGCGCCCTCAAGATTCCTTCGGGTATACTGCCAGCGAATTGAAATAGGTATTCAAACATGCCACGAACGTTAACACGACTGACCCTGCTGTTGCTCGTCGTCACGCTGGCCGGATGCGGTGTCTTCGGCAAGGAAATCGACGAAACCGAGGGTTGGAGTGCATCCAAACTCTATTCCGAAGCCGCCGCCGAATTGGACTCCGGAAACTACGAGCGGGCCATCAAGCTCTACGAGAAGATTGAGGCACGCTACCCCTTCGGCCGTTATGCCATGCAGGCACAGCTCGATGTCGCCTACGCCTACTATCGTGCCGACGAACCCGAAGACGCGATCTCCGCAGCGGACCGCTTCATCAAGCTCTACCCGCAGAATGCGTATGTCGACTATGCCTATTATCTAAAGGGCATCGTCAACTACAACCGCAGCATCGGCTTCCTCGACCGTTTCATCCCCACCGACCCCTCCCAACGCGACCCGGGTTCGGCGATGGACGCCTTCACCGACTTCTCCGCGCTGGTGGAACGCTTCCCCCAGAGCAAATACGCCCAGGACGCGCGCCAGCGCATGGTCTATCTACGCAACAACCTCGCCCATAACGAGGTGAACGTTGCGCGTTATTACATGAAGCGTGGGGCCTATGTGGCGGCCGCGAACCGGGCCAACTATGTGATCGAGCGTTTCCAGCGCACAAGCGCCGTGGATGATGCCCTGGAGGTTCTGATCGACGCCTACAAGGCGCTCGGCAAGCAGGATCTGGCCGCCGACGCCAAGCGCGTGCTGGAACTCAACCGCCAAGCGGGGCGCTTCATCCCAGACGAGCCCGAACCGGATAAGGCCGATATCGCGCGCAAGCTGTGGGATTACCTGAATCTCGACGAGAACTGACGGGCAACGCGGGCACTGCCCGAGACCAACACTCGCGGCAGCCAGCGCCGACAGGCAACCGACCGCGCGGAGAGTGCCGGGCCGCGCGAGCGGCGGACCGGACGACTTATCGCGCGGGACGTCAGATCGCCGCCTCGTCCTCTTCGCCGGTACGGATGCGCACCACGCGCTGGACATCGGCCACGAAGATCTTGCCGTCACCGATCTTGCCGGTGCGCGCTGCCGTGGTGATGGCATTGATACAGCTTTCCACCTGATCGTCGGCGAGGATCAGCTCGATCTTCACCTTGGGCAGAAAATCGACCACGTATTCCGCGCCACGATAGAGCTCGGTATGGCCCTTTTGACGACCGAAGCCCTTGACCTCGATCGCGGTCATGCCGGTGATACCAGCGGCGGACAACGCCTCACGCACATCGTCCAGCTTGAAGGGCTTGATGATCGCTTCGACCTTTTTCATGAATCTCTCCGTTCAGGGTCACGGCTACATTTGGGTGGGAAGTATATGTTCGCGGTCGGCCAATGAACAGCGCCGCGAGTTGCATGCTCAGAAGCCGCTGGTGATCGGATAGCGCCGATCGCGACCGAATGCTCGCTTGGAGATCCGCACTCCGGGCGGCGCCTGACGGCGCTTGTACTCGTTGCGGTCCACCAGGCGCGCGACCCGACGCACCAGGTCGTCCGGGTAGCCCTGGGCGACGATCGCATCGATCCCTTGGTCCTCCTCGATATAGAGACGCAGGATGGCATCGAGCAGTTCGTATTCGGGCAGACTGTCCTGATCGGTCTGATCCGCACGCAGCTCGGCCGATGGCGCGCGCGTCAAGACGCGCTCCGGAATCGCCCTGCCGAGACGATTGCGATATCGCGCCAACTGGTAGACCAGCATCTTGGGCACATCCTTGATGGGAGCGAAGCCGCCGGCCATATCGCCGTAGAGCGTCGCGTAACCGACCGACATCTCGCTCTTATTGCCGGTCGTGAGCAGAATCCGCCCGCTCTTGTTGCTGATGGCCATAAGGATGATGCCACGACAGCGCGCCTGGATGTTCTCCTCGGTCACATCGATCGGCTGACCGGCGAAGGCCGGCTCCAGTAGATTGAGGAAGGCCAGGAAGGCCGGCTCGATCGGAATGGTCCGGGTCGCTACGCCGAGCAGTCTCGCCTCCTCCAGTGCATCCTCGTTGCTCATGTCTGCGGTATAACGCGAGGGCATCAGCACGGCCTCGACCCGATCCGCCCCCAAGGCATCCACGGCGATCGCCAGCGTCAAAGCCGAATCCACGCCACCCGACAGCCCCAGAACCGCGCCATCGAAGCCGTTCTTGCGCACATAGTCGCGCACCCCAAGCACCAGAGCATCGTAGATCACCGCATCCGGATCCGGCTCGGGCCGATCGCTCTCGGCGGATTGGATCCGAACGACATCGCCGGAATCCCGATCGATCTCGACACGGAGCTCGGCCTCGACGAAGGCGGGAGCGCGCTGCACCACACGGCCCTCGCGATCGACGACGAACGAGGCCCCATCGAATACCAGCTCGTCCTGTCCCCCGACCAGATTGGCATAGAGGATCGGCAGACCATGGCCGCTGGCGCGCCGTCCGACGAGCGACTCGCGCTCTTGGAGTTTTCCGGCATGGAAGGGCGAGGCATTGATGTTCAAAAGGACTTGAGCCCCCGCTTCGACCGCTTGGGCGACAGGCCCTTCCTGCCACATATCCTCGCAGACAGTCAGACCGAAACGCAGCCCACAGTGCTCGAAGACCGTCGCCGTCGAGCCCGACTGGAAATAGCGCTTCTCGTCGAAGACGCTGTAGTTCGGCAGATGCTGCTTGGCGTACTCGGCGAGCAGTTCGCCGTCGCGCCAGACGCCGGCCACATTGAAGAGCCCTCCGACCGCCGCGCGCGGATAACCGAGCACCAGCGTGATTCCCTGCGCCTCGGCCGCGATGCGCTCCAGCGCGGACTCGACCCGCCGCATGAACTCGGGCCGCAGCAGCAGATCCTCCGGCGGATAGCCCGTGAGCGCAAGCTCGGGGAACACCACCAGATCCGCGCCCGCATCGCGCGCCGCGACGGAGGCCGAAATCAGGCGCTCCGCATTGCCGGCAATGTCGCCGACCAAAGGATTGATCTGCGCGATCTGGATACGACAAGCCACGCTCACTCACCCCCAAAGAAAAAGAATCAAGATTCGACGCTACTCGCCCGAGCGCCGAGCAGCTCGGCCATGCGCGCGCCCATCATGGCCGGAGAGCGCACGGTGACGACACCGGCCACCTCCAAGGCGGCGTACTTGCCCTCGGCCGTCCCGGCGCCGCCCGTAACGATGGCACCGGCATGCCCCATGCGCTTGCCCGGGGGCGCAGTGACGCCCGCGATATAGGCCACGACCGGCTTGGACATGCTGGAGCGGATGAACTCCGCCGCCGCCTCCTCGGCCGATCCGCCGATCTCGCCGACCAGGATGACGCCCTCGGTCTGGTCGTCGGCCTCGAAGCGTTCGAGACAATCGACGAAGTCGAGTCCCTGAATCGGATCGCCGCCGATCCCGATGCAGGTGCTCTGTCCCAAGCCGACGGCGGTGGTCTGAAACACCGCCTCGTAGGTCAGGGTCCCGGAGCGCGAGACGATACCGACCCGGCCCGGCAGATGGATGCTTCCGGGCATGATACCGATCTTGCAGGCCCCTGGCGTGATGATCCCCGGACAGTTGGGACCGATCAGCACCGATTCCGACTGGGCGAGCGCCGCCTTGACCCGCAGCATGTCGAGGACGGGAATGCCCTCGGTGATGCAGACGATGACGCGGATCCCCGCATCGGCGGCCTCCAGGACGGCATCCGCCGCAAAGGGTGCCGGGACATAGATCATGGTCGCGTCGGCGCCGGTTTCACGCACGGCATCGTGGACCGTATCGAAGACGGGGCGATCGAGATGCCGCTGACCGCCCTTGCCGGGCGTCACGCCGCCGACCAGATGCGTGCCATAGGCGATCGCCTGCTCGCTATGGAAGGTGCCCTGCTTGCCGGTGAAGCCCTGACAGATGAGCCGGGTATCGCGATCGACCAGAACACTCATACCGAACCCTCCACACTGCCCCGAGCCGCAGCCGCCACAGCCTTGTCGGCGGCCTCGCTCAAACTGCTTGCCGTCGCGACAGCAAGACCGCTCCCGGCCAGCATATCCAACCCCCGCGCAGCGTTCGTACCCTCCAGACGTACCACCAGAGGTATCTCGACATGCACCTCGCGCACCGCCTGGATGATGCCCTCGGCGATCAGGTCGCAGCGCACGATCCCGCCAAAGATGTTGACCAACACCGCCTCGACCTTGGGGTCGGAGAGAATCAACTTGAATGCCTCGGCCACCCGTGCGGCAGTCGCGCCGCCGCCGACGTCGAGGAAATTCGCCGGCGCGCCGCCATGCAGCTTGACCAGATCCATCGTGGCCATCGCCAGACCCGCCCCATTGACCATGCAGCCGATATTGCCGTCGAGACTGATGTAGTTGAGTTCATAGGCCCGCGCCTCGGACTCGCGTGGATCCTCCTGGGCAGGATCGCGCAGTCGCGCCAGCTCGACCTGACGATAGAGCGCGTTGTCGTCCAGGTTTACCTTGGCGTCGAGCGCGACCAGATCTCCGTCGGTCGTCACGACCAGCGGATTGATCTCGACCAGACTGGCGTCACAGTCGTTGAACAGCCGATAGAGCCCGTCCATGAGGGCGCCGAGCGCCTTGATCTGCGCACCCTCCAAACCCAAACCGAACCCCAGGCGCCGGACCTGATAGGGCTGAAGCCCAACGGCCGGATGCACTCGCGCGAAGAAAATGCGTTCCGGAGTCTCGGCCGCGACGGTCTCGATGTCCATCCCCCCCGAGGCCGAGGCCATGAAGAGCAGGCGCTCGGTCGAACGGTCGACCAGCAACCCCAGATAGAGCTCGCGGGCGATCGCGGTGGGTTCCTCCACCAAAAGGTGCCCGACCGGCAGTCCCGCCGCCCCGCTCTGATGCGTGACCAAAGAGCTTCCGAGCAGTCGATGCGCGGCGGACGCAACCTCCGAGACGTCATTGGCAACGATCACTCCGCCCACCTTGCCGCGACCGCCGGCATGCACCTGCGCCTTGACCACCCAGCGCGCCCCGCCCAGCCGATCGACCGCCGCGACGGCCTCCTCTGGGGTCTGAGCCAAAAGTCCGGCGGGAACCGGGATTCGGTAACTTCGAAATAGATCTTTCGCCTGATACTCGTGTAGATTCATTCGCTTACCTGAGATCGCATCGATCCGCGCCACGACAGATCCCGTGAAGGACCCGGGATGAAAATCCAACGTGAAACGGCCAAATAGCCTGAGTTGGCTAATTCTGGTCTAATTCAGGCCGGCTTGCCAAAAGAACATCGACGCAGGGACCCAAGCAGGGTGGAGACAGACGGATTCAAGGTCGATCGGGATCGCATCGAGATCCACCACACAGAGGGGCACTCGCCTCCCCTGGAGACAGACAAGAACCGCGCCGAGGCGCCTCAACCGGCACGCTACCCGAATTGGGCCGCGCTTCGCTGGCTGTTCCTCTTCCGCCTCATCGTCCTCATCGGTCTGATCCTCGACTTCTCACCCCGCAACCAGGGTGCATCGCCCCTTCAGCCGGACACCCAGTGGGCCTGGAACATCCTGGTGGCCTACGCGATCCTGGTACTCCTGAGCGGCTTGGGGCTCTCGGTGCGCCGCCCCCGGCCGGCAAGTCAAGTCGAGATCGTCGTCTTCACCGATATTCTCGTTTTCACGCTGCTGATGCACGCCGGCGGAGGCATCTCCAGTGGACTCGGCATCCTGCTGGCGGTCGCGGTCGCAGCCGGCTCGCTCTTGCTGGAGGGACGGCTCTCGCTGCTGTTCGCCGCGCTCGCCTCCATCTCGGTCATTACCCAACAGATTTACGCGCTGCTGGCGGATACTGGCCAAAGCATCTCCTTCACCCACGCAGGTCTGCTGGGACTTCTATTCTTCGCCGTCGCCCTGCTCGCGCACCTGCTCTACAGACGCGTCCGCTCCGCCGAGGAATTGGCCGCCCGCCGCCAAGTCGATCTCGACGACCTATCCAAACTCAACGAATTCATCATCCAGAGCATCAATACCGGCATCCTGGTGGCAGACGGCGATCGCCGCCTGCGGCTCATGAACCAGGCTGCGCAAGAGCTGCTCAGCGTGCAGCGCTTCAAAAGCGGCGTCACCTTGAGAAAGCTCTCGCCCGAGCTCTGCGACTGGCTGGCCAGTCAGATCCGATCGAACACGCTGCGCGAGGGCGCGTTACGCATTGGAAGTCGAGAGCTCGCCGCCTCAGTGAGGCTCCTCGGCGACTCGCGCGCCAATGGACTCATCCTCTATCTGCGCGACAGCGCAGAGGCCGCGCGCGAGGCGCAGCAGAGCAAGCTCGCCTCGCTCGGCACGCTCACCGCCAGCATCGCCCACAACATCCGCAACCCTCTGAGCGCCATCACCCATGCCAGTCAGCTCCTGGCCGAGGATCCAGATCTGTCGAGCGACAACCTGCATCTCACCGAGATCATCCGACGCAACGGTGCGCGCATCGAGGAAACGGTGCACAGCGTCCTGCAGCTCTCGCGTCGCAAAGAGATTCAACCCAGCCCCATCGTATTGAACGCCTGGCTGCGCGACTTCGTCTCCGAATTCCGCGAACGCCACGATCTCGACGAGGAAGCGCTCGGGTTCGACTCTACCGCCGAGCGGCTTGAAATCGAGGCCGACCCACGCCATCTTCAGCAGATTATCGCCAACCTCGGCGAAAATGCCCTCGTTCACGGGCATCTCGAAGGACAACCCGCTCGCCTCCAGATCCGACTCCTGCCCGCCGACCGGCAGGGGAACGCCAGCATCGAAATTCGCGATGCCGGCCCCGGCATCGACGCGGTGACGGCACCCGAGATCTTCAACCCCTTCTTCACCACCCGAACGCAGGGTACGGGCCTCGGACTCTACATCGCCCGCGAGCTGGCGGAGTCGAACGGCATCCGCCTCGACCATCACCCATTGGACCCTCACGGCAGCTGCTTCAGACTGACCTTTCGCCCGACCTGACGACACCACCGAATGACGATCCCCCCGAGCCCCGCGCTATGCTGTTCAGTGGATCCCCCACCCAGGAACCAGGTGCCGAGCGCGCCCCATCACTCGACGCGCCCTTGAGGGAACGATACACCGACACACCATTGCGAACGGACGACCATGAATAAGGCCCAAGCTCTCGTCGTGGACGACGAACCCGACATCCTCGACCTGCTCAGAATCACGCTCGGACGGATGGACATTCAGGCCAGCACGGCGCCGACACTCGCCGACGCCATCCGCGCGCTCGAACAGGGCCGCTTCGATCTCTGCCTTACCGACATGAACCTGCCCGACGGTTCCGGCTTCGACCTGTTGAGACATATCGCCGAACATTGCCCAGACCTCCCCGTCGCCATGATCACCGCCCACGGCAGCATGGAGTCGGCCGTCGCGGCCATGAAGGCCGGCGCCTTCGACTTCGTCTCCAAGCCGGTCGATCTCAAGCTACTGAGAACCTTGGTCGGCTCGGCTCTCAAGCTGCACGGCCCACTGGCGACGAGCCCCAAGCGCGACGAAATGCGCACGCGCCTGCTCGGCGACTCGGCGGCGATGGAGCAGATCCGCCGACTCATCGCCAAACTGGCCCGCAATCAGGCACCGGTCTTCATCACGGGCGAAAGCGGAACCGGCAAGGAACTGGCCGCGCGTCTGATCCATTCGCAGGGACCGCGCAGCGAGGGCCCATTCGTCGCCGTCAACTGCGGCGCCATCCCGCAGGAACTGGTCGAGAGCGAACTCTTCGGCCACAAGAAGGGCAGCTTCACCGGCGCCATCGGCGACAAGGAAGGGCTGTTCCAGGCCGCCGAGGGCGGAACCCTCTTTCTCGACGAGGTCGCCGACCTGCCGCTGCAGGCTCAGGTCAAGCTGCTGCGCGCCATCCAGGAGAAATGCGTGCGGCCCGTCGGTGCACCGCGCGAGATCCCGGTCGATGCGCGCATCATCAGCGCCAGCCACCGCGACCTCAATCAGGAGGTCGAAAAGGGACACTTCCGCCAGGATCTCTTCTACCGGATCAACGTGATCGAGCTGCGCATGCCGGCGCTCAGAGAGCGTCCACAGGACATCCCACAGCTCGCCCAACACCTGCTGACTCAGCTCGCCGGCTCGCAAACGGCAACCGCACCGACGCCGATGCGGCTCTCGTCCGCCGCCGTCGAAGCGCTCAAGCGCCACCCCTTTCCAGGCAACGTGCGCGAGCTGGAGAACATCCTGGAGCGCGCCACGGCACTCTGCGAGTCGAGCCAAATCGAGGTAGAGGATCTCTATCTCAGCAAGAACGAATCGCCGTCCGCGCCGGAGGAAGGCGTGGACGAAGCCGTTCCGCTGGAGGATTATCTTGGCGAGATCGAGCGCCGCGCCATTCTGAGCGCATTGGAAGAGACCCATTGGAACCGCACCGCAGCGGCCAAGAAGCTCGGCATGACCCTGAGATCGTTGCGCTACAGGCTCTCCAAGCTGGGAATCGAATAGCGGCTCCATCATCGCCCGACATAGGCCCGATCATTACCCTCATCGCCACCCATCCTGTCGCAACCCGAAGACAGCTACCGAGGAAGAACAGAGTGCCCGAGAAGTCCCCGGCCCCGAGCGCAGCCGCTCAGGGGCGCGACCCGTTCGTCGACTGGGTCCGCCAAGCCACCCCCTACATCCACGCCCATCGCGGGCGAACCTTCGTCATCGCCTTCGGGGGCGAGGCCGTCGCCGACGCCACCTTTCCCGACCTCGTCCATGACATCGCCATGCTGCACGGGCTGGGCATCCGACTGGTCCTGGTCCACGGCGCCCGCCCTCAGATCGAAGAGCGACTGAAGGGCGACGGAGCCGAGCTGCGCTATGTCAACGGACTGCGCGTCACGGACCAGAAGGCGCTCGGCTGCGTCAAGGAGGCCGCCGGAACGGTGCGCGTCGAGATCGAGGCGTTGCTCTCGCTCGGGCTGGCCAATTCGCCGATGGCCGGTGTACGTATCCCGGTGGTCTCGGGCAATTTCGTCACGGCGCGTCCGCTCGGCATCATCGATGGCGTCGACTATCTGCACACGGGCTCGGTACGGCGCATCGACCAGCGGACCCTCAAGGCCCTGCTCGACATGGGCTACGTCGCCCTGATGCCACCGCTCGGCTACTCCCCCACCGGGGAGGTCTTCAATCTGAGCGCAGCCGATGTCGCCTGCCGAACGGCGGTGGAGCTTGGCGCGGAAAAGCTCATCTTTCTCACCGAGCATGGAGGCGAAGAGACAGCGCCTCACCTGGCGCCGAACCTGCTGACCCGAGAGGTCGATCAGCTGCTCGCCAACGCACAGGGACTGCCGGAAGAAATCGTCAACTGTCTGCGCGCCGGGGCCGAGGCCTGCCGCCACGGGGTTCGGCGCGTCCATCTGGTCGGACGCAACGCCAACGGCGCCCTGCTGCGCGAACTCCTGACCCACGACGGAAGCGGCACGCTCATCTCGGCCGAGCCCTACGAGGAACTGCGGCCGGCGCGGATCGACGACGTCACCGGCATCCTGGAGCTGCTGCGCCCGCTCGAAGAGCGCGGGGTGCTGGTGCGGCGCTCGCGCGAACGCCTCGAGACCGAGATCGACCGCTTCACCCTGATCGAGCGCGACGGCCTCGTCACCGCCTGCGCCGCGCTCTACCCCTACCCGAACGACGCCATGGCCGAGCTCGCCTGCCTGGCGGTCAATTTGGACTATCGCGGAGGTCGGCGCGGCGACCGCCTGCTGGAACACATGGAGACCCAGGCACGAGAACAGGGCATCGGCAGACTCTTCGTGCTGACGACCCAAACCGCGCACTGGTTCCTGGAGCGAGGCTTCCAGGCCGCCAATCTGGACGCGTTGCCGATGGAGAAACGGGCACTCTACAATTTCCAGCGTAACTCGAAGGCCTTCATCAAGCGTCTATGAGGTCGCGTTCCCCGCCAACCCCACCCGCACCACGGCGATTTGCACAGCAGGGTGCGGTGAAAAACGAACCGCACCAACACGACCGCCTGACCCGACCGGAGCCACCCGCTCAGCCATGCTCGAATCCATGACCATGCCGCACCCGCGAAACGCCAGAGGTTGGCGTTCGTTTGCCTGGATCCTACTCGTCTCGATCGCGCTCACCCCGGTGAGCACTCAGGGACAGACCCCATCGGGGGACACTAGCGTCGCCATTTCGGTCACGCCTCTGCCCTCCGCCGAGCAGTTCTCCGCCAAGCTCGCCGAACTCGACGCGGCGACCGGGATGGACGAGTCGCTCAAGGGCAGCCTGACCGAAAACTACCGGCGCGCCCAGTCGAACCTAGAGGATGCGGCCAGCTTCGATGCCAAGGCGGCCGAGTTTGCCCGTTCGCTCAAGACCGCTCCCAAGGCGACGGACAACGCCCTGGCCGAACTGGAACGGCTCAAGCCCAACCAGCCCCCAAAGAAGAGTCGCCTGCCCGAGGGACTTTCAGCCGACGAGATCAGCCAGAGACAGAACAAGATCTTGGCGGACGTGGCACTGCAGGAGACCCGCGCCAGCGAATTCGACAAGCTGATCGAGTCCAACGCCGATCGCCCGACAGCCGCCAGACAACGGCTGATCGAGGTCAAGCAGGCGCTCGACGACGTCGAGGACGAACTCAAGCAGCCGATCGCGAACGATGAAGCGCCGGACCTCGCCCAGGCGAGACGCTGGGCCATCGAATCCCAGCGCAAATCGCTCTGGTCCGAGGGCAAGATGCTTGAGCAGGAATTGCTGAGCCAACCCGTTCGCGAGGCGCTCTACAAGGCCCAGCGCGACCTGGCGGTCCAGAAACTCTCAGGGCTCAAGAACACCCAGAGCCAGCTCGACGAGTTGCAGAGCAAACAGCGTCAGGCGGCAGCTGAGGCCGCCCAGCTCGCCTCCGAGCGCGCCCAGCGCGAAGCCGAGGACAAGCACCCCCTGGTCCGCAAGATCACGCAGGGAAACACCGACATCTCCGAGTCCCTGACCAAGCTGACCAACGCGCTCGACGGCTTCAACGCCAAGCTCGCGTCCGTCGAAGCCGAGCACAAGCGCATCGAGGAGGATTTTCAGGGGGCCAAGCAACGACTCAACGCTGCGGGACTCAGCAAGGCATTGGGTCAGGTCCTGCTCGATCGGCGCAATCAGCTACCCGATCTGCGGCAGTACAAAGAAGATATCGAGACGCGCGCGGATGAGATCGCCGAGGCCACACTGCGCCAGATCCGCTACCGGGAAGAAGAACGCCAGCTCCGAGATCTCAACCACTACATCCACGAACTGACCGCGCGCGATACTGCAGCGCGTCAACCGCCGGTGCGCGCCCAGCTGACCGAGGCACTGACCCAACGCAAACGCCTGATCGGTCAGACGCTCGCGATCGAGGAGGACTACATCCGCCAGCTCGGCGAGATCAACTACGCCTCGGAGCAGGTGATCCTGGTCGCCGGCAACTATGACGACTTCCTCGCCGAACGGCTGCTATGGGTCCGTAGCGCGCCCGCCGTGGGACTGGACACGCTCGCCAACCTACCGAGCGCCATCGCCTGGCTCGCCTCGACCGAGGGTTGGACCGAAATCGCCCGAGCGCTCACCGAGCGCAACCGAAACGCCGTCCTTTTCTGGCTGGGAGTCGCCGTCGCCGTGCTCCTCTTCTCGCGGATCTCTCGACTGAAACGGGGCATCCGCGCACTGGCCGAGCCGCTGCGCCGGATTCGCGCCGACCGCATCCGCTTCACCCTGCAGGCGATCGGTCTGAGCCTGCTCGCCGCGCTGCCACTACCCCTCTTGTGCTGGCTATTGGGTGAGCAGTTGGTCTCGTCCATCGCCTCAACACCTTTCAGCCGCGCGTTCGGAATGGCATTCACCGAAGTCGCACTCGGACTCTACTGTCTGCTCGCGTTCCGCATGCTCTGCATCACCGGAGGCGTCGCCGACCGGCACTTCCGCTGGAGCAGCGAGAACCTCAAGCGCATCCGACGCCATTTCGACTGGTTCACCATCCTCATCATCCCGGTGTCGCTGATCGCGGTCGCGGTCAGCAACCATGACGACCCGCTCGCCACCAACAGCCTCGGCCGCATCGCGCTGATCACCGATATGATCGCCTTCACGGTCTTCTACGGGCTGTTGCTCAGCCCTGATCGGGGCATCCTGAACTCGCTCCTTGCGGAACATCCTCAGGGTTGGCTCAATCGTCTGCGCCACCTCTGGCGACCGATCATCGTCGCCTCGCCACTGGCGCTCGCGGGACTGGCACTGATGGGCTACGTCTATACGGCCGCCATTCTGTTCCGGTCGCTGGTCTACCAGACTTGGCTCGCACTCGCGCTCATCGTGCTGCACCAGTCGATCGTGCGCTGGCTGATCCTCACCCGGCGGCGACTGGCGCTCCAGGCGGCACTCGAACGGCAGGCGGCCCGACGCGCCCAGACCGAAGCCGAACGCACTGAGAACACCCTGGTCTCCGAGGTTCAAACCTTCGAGGAACCCGAGCCAGACCTGGCGGCACTCGACGAACAGACCCGCCGTCTCATCAACGCCGCCATCTTCTTCGGCGCCGTCATCGGGCTTTGGCTCACCTGGTCGGACGTCCTGCCGGCCTTCACGGTGTTCGAAAAGATCGAGCTCTGGCACTACACAGGAGTGGTCGATGGCACGGAACGCCTGATCCCGGTCACTGCGGCCAATGTGGGGCTGGTCATTATGATCGCGTTCGTCGCGACCATCGCCGCCAAGAACCTCCCCGCACTGCTTGAGATCGTACTGCTGCAGAATTCTGCGGTCTCGGCGGGTGCGCGCTATGCGATCACGACGTTGTCGAGCTACGTCATCACCGTAGGCGCCTTTCTGCTCGGATTCAGCACTCTTGGGCTTAGCTGGTCGCAGGTCCAGTGGCTGGTGGCCGCCTTGAGTGTGGGCATCGGTTTCGGTCTGCAGGAGATCGTCGCCAACTTCATCAGCGGCCTCATCATCCTCTTCGAGCGCCCGGTCCGTGTCGGAGACATCGTCACCATCGACGGCACCACGGGCGTCGTGACCAATATCCGTATCCGGGCCACGACCATCCGCAATTGGGACAAGCAGGAGCTGCTGGTTCCCAACAAGGAGTTCATCACCGGTCGTCTGCTCAACTGGAGTCTGACCGACCAGCAGAACCGCATCACCATCCCGGTCGGAGTGGAATACGGCTGCGACACCAAGAAGGCCCTGTCGATCCTGAGCGAAATCGCCCAACAGCACGAACGGGTGCTGGACGACCCAGCCCCACTGATCAGCTTCGAGGAATTCGGCGACAATGCCCTGACACTGTTCATGCGCTGTTACCTGGATTCGCTCGAAGGCCGCATCGGCGTCATCACCGACCTGCATCAAGCGATCTACGACCGCTTCAACGCCGAAGGGATCGGAATCGCCTTCCCGCAACGCGACATCCACCTATCCGCGCGCCATCCGCTCGAGATCCGGCTCCAGCGTCCAACGCACCGCGAAATCCCCGAGGCAGCACCATAGGCCACCCCACGCGCGTCTCGCAGCCCAGGAAAAAGACACAAAAACGACAAAGGCGCCATTCGGCGCCTTAAAAACACAGGAGAGGGATATGGCGGCGCGCACGTGCCACCGAAGACGTATTAGCTCAATTCGTCGAAATCGGGATCGTCGAGCAGCTCGCGCAGCCGCTTGAGCTCGCGCATATGCTCGATACGGCGCCGCACTTCCAAACTCGCCACCTGACTGCGAGGCTCCTGGGCCAGCAATGGCGGCACGCGCTCGGCGACTTCATCGCCATAACCACTTTCGGGGTCCAACATCTCCTCTACCTCGGAATGACAGCAATGACAAACCAGTCAATAGCCGGCCATATACCCGAAATCGAGCCGTTTGGGAAGCCGCTTTTTTTAGATTCTTAAGATGGGTTTTTCATTCCGTGACGCATTGCCAGCCAAACGGCTAACACGCCCCAGAAACCAAGTGAGGCAAAAGAGGCAGGAGAGCCGAGCGGCGACCAGGTTACAACCCTCGTCATCGTGGACCGATAGCCACCACCATGACGCCTGAGGACAGAAGAACCTCGATCGACAGGATCGCGACCGAACACCTCAGCGCACCTCAAGCGACCTCACCCGCGCGTCTGCGGGGACCTCATGCGCATAGCCGATCCCTCCCGCCGTCGAGGCGACCCGCTCGATCATCTCCGCCTCGCTGGAAACGAGAACAGGCGCCTGGCCGGTTCCGGAATACACCTGACGATCCCAGACCCGCCTGAGCTGATAGGGATAGAGCCCCAAGACAGACTTGACGAAATTGCGATGCAGCGCGTCCGAGTCCGGGAGCACGAAAACCTTGACGGGCACCCCATTGGGCCAGCGTTGAAGACGCCCGGTAAAATAGAGCAAGGCCTCGTTGCGGGTTAGGGAGGACTCGGGCAAGGAGGCGTTCACGATCAGCTCCTGCGCCGAGACCGATGTAGAGCCGATAAACAGCAGAAAGATCAGCACATCAAACAAACGCGCACGGACATCACGACACCAATCGGCGCAACGGTAGTCCTCGTCCCCAGGGCTTTTCGCACCGTGTTCGACGGTCATCTGAAGTCTCTAGTCGGCAAAGCGGATAGGCACCACTGAGACGGATACTACACGGCATTCCGCCAAACGGGCACGAGGAAGGGCATGCGTCCTCGCCAAATTGAAGCAGACCCTCAATATAGCCTCGTCAAGGCAAAGGACAATAGCGGAAACGAGGTCACCTCGGATTCTGGTACCATTCACGTCCGCTCCAGCCTCCAAGTACCAACTCCATCCATGCCTGAAGAATCCATCCAGGCCGCCGACGACAAACTGCCCGAAATCGTGGCGGCCGTCGACCTCGGTTCAAATAGCTTTCACATGATCGTCGCCCGCATCGATCAGGGCCACATGCAGGTCACCGACCGTCTCAAGGAAATGGTTCGACTCGGCGAGGGATTGACCGAAGACAAGTCGCTCTCGCCCGATGTCGCAGAGCGCGCGCTCGCCTGCCTGGAGCGCTTCGGTCAGCGACTGCGCGACTTCCCGCCCGGCAGCGTGCGCGCCGTGGGAACCAACACACTGCGCCAGATTCGGCCGGACACGGAATTCATCGAACGCGCCGAGGCCGCGCTCGGACACCCGATCGATATCATCGCCGGACGCGAGGAGGCCCGGCTCATCTATCTCGGCGTCGCCAATGGGCTGGCCGCCGGAGCGGAACGGCGGCTGGTCGTCGACATCGGCGGCGGCAGCACCGAAATCATCGTCGGACTCGGCTTCTCGCCCCGAATGCGCGAGAGTCTGCACATGGGCTGCGTCAGCATGTCGCAACGCCATTTCGCGGACGAACGTATCACCGCCAAGGCCATGCAGAAGGCGGAGCTGACCGGCGCATTGGAGGTCAGACCGGTACGCGAACTCTTCCGTCGCACCCGCTGGCAGAAGGCGGTCGGTAGCTCCGGCACCATTCGCACCATCGCCTCCGTGGTGAACGCGGAAGGCTGGTGCGAAGACGGAATCTCGGCGGAATCACTGACCCGGCTGCGCGATGCACTGATCGACACGGGCAAGGTCTCCGCCCTGAACCTCAAAGGACTCGCGGACGAGCGCAAACCGGTCTTCGCCGGCGGGGTCGCGGTGCTGAGATCGGTCTTCGAATCGCTCGGCATCGAGCACATGCAGGTCTCCGATTACGCGCTGCGCGAGGGAGTCATCTACGAGATGATGGGGCGGCATCAGCACGAGGACGTCCGCGAACGCACGGTCACCTCGATCTGCCGTCAGTTCCATGTCGACCTGGAGCATGGCCAGCGTATCCAGGCGACGGCCCAGGTCCTGCTCCGCCAGCTCACCGGTCCCTGGCAGCTGTTCGAGCCGAACCACCGGCTGATGCTGTCCTGGGCCGCTCGTCTGCATGAGATCGGGGTCATGGTGGCCCACAGCCAGTACCAGAAGCACGGCGCCTATCTGTTACGCAACGCAGACCTCCCGGGTTTCACCCGCCATGAGCAGAGCCTGCTCGCCGCACTGGTCCTGGGTCACAGGCGCAAATTCCCGGCACAGGAATTCGCCAACCTCCAGCAGAGCGACCGCGAGCCCGCCCGCCGGCTCTGCGTCATTCTGCGCCTCGCCGTGCTGATGCACCGAGGCCGCTCGGCGGACAACAAACCGAATCCGACACTGGTGGCGGACGCGGATCATCTGCAACTCAGCTTCCCTGGCGATTGGCTGGCCCAACATCCCTTGACTCAGCTCGAATTGGAACAGGAGGCCGAACGCCTGGCCGCAGCCGGAATCCAGCTCAGTTTCGGCTGAGGCGTTTGCCCCTCCCCCGCAGCGCCATAGGACGCAGGTGTTCCGACGCGGATATCGATCGGAGCGAGCCCCGAATATCCTTTTCCATTGATCCTGATAGAATCCGGGAGCGCGCGGAGGAGGAGCTCCGCGATGCAAGCGAGATTCCATGCGGCTGGCGCCCGATGGGCGCCGGCCTCTCACTGATATAGATTGGAGGATCCAACAATGGCTGCACTCTTTTCCGACGCCTGGATGAAACAGCTCAAGGACGCGTGGAACGCAGAACCCGAGGTCAAGGACAAGCTCGCCGAAATCGATTTCAACTCGGTGATCTGCTGCGGCTTCAAGAATGAAGAGAATCCGCGCGGCGTCTTCGTCGTCGAGCAAGGCGAATGCGTCCGCGCCGGCGACTGGTCGGAAAGCGATCCGCCGGCGAACTGGGACATGCGCGCCGACCTGAAGGATTGGCTCAAGTGGGTCGAAAACGGCATCGGCATGACCGGCATGGGCGCTGCGTTCATGACCGGCAAGCTCAAGTTCAAGGTCGGCGACTACAAGGCCATCATCAAGGACCCGCGCATGGCCAACCCCTTCGTCAAGAGCTTCGGTCTCATGCAACAGCTCGACACCGACGAGATCAAATAACGATCCTCGCCGTTTGACTCAAGGCCCGCCAATGGCGGGCCTTGTCGTTTCAGCGGCCAGCTTTCAGCTTCAGCCCAAGGCGTATCCCGCATCCACGCTCAACGTGGCCCCGGTCACCAGACGCGCCTGCGGCGAGGCCAGGAACAGCACGGCATCGGCGACATCCCTCGGCATCACCGCCTGCCTCCCCAACAGATGACGTCGCTCGGCGGTCTCGCGCATCAGTTCGGGCACGGCCTCCCACATCTCCGAGTCCACCACGCCTGGCGCGACCCCATTGACCCGGATCCCACGCGGCCCCAAGGCCATGGCCAGCCGCTGAGTGAGCATGTCGAGCCCGGCCTTGCTCACCGAATAGCTGGTCGAGGTACAGCTCGCAAAGGGATGCCGGGCGCATGCCGAGGAGAGATTGACGACGACCGGGGCCGAGCTGGATTCCAGCAAGCGGGCGCAGGACTGGGTCATGGCGAAGGGCGCGATCAGATTGACCTCAAGGGTCGCACGCCAATGATCGAGACTCTCCTCCAGGGTGCCCGAGTCGAGGATGACGCCTGCGTTGTTGACCAGCACGTCCAACCGACCCGAACGCTCGGCGATGTCCGCGACCCACCGGGCGCGAAACGCGTCATCGGCGATATCCCCTCGGACCAGGTTCAGGCGCCTCTCGGCAACGGCCTCGGGCCAGGCCGCCAGCAGTCGCTCGACCTTGACCGGATTGCGCCCGCAGCTGTGGACGCAATCCCCGGCGTCCAGAAAGGCCGCCACCAATCCGGCGCCGATGCCCGATGTGCCGCCGGTGATGCAGACGATGCGCTCGCCATGGGTGACGGTCTCCATCAGCGCTCCCGCTGGCCCAGGTTGGCATGGATGACCGCGCCATTGAGCACCGGGGCCTGGGCGGCGAAAGCGACCGTCTCGGCGATCTCCTCCGGCTCGATCAGACGCCCGAAGGCCGACATCGACTCGATCCCGGCCAGGGTCTCGGGATTGTCGCCGATCAAGCCGCGCAGTTGCTCCGTGTCGGTGAAACCGGGGCAGATCATGCAAGTATGGAGCCCGCGACCGGCCAGGTCCTGACAGGTCGCCCGCATCATACCGACCAGCGCATGCTTGGCGATCACGTAGCTGGCGACACCCGGCACCGCCTTTTCGGCTAGGGTCGAACCGATGTAGATCAGGCTCGATCCGGGCGGCATCTCAGGCAGCAGGATCTGATTCAGCGCATTGGCCCCAACGATATTGAGTTCGAGCACCGAGCGCAGGGCCTCGCTCGGCAGTGCATCGATACGGTCCGAGCGCATGGCCGAGGCATTGTGAACGACACAGAGACGTCCGACGCCCGCGATACGCCCCAATAGATCGTCCCGCAGCGACTCGACCGCCCCCGGCTCGGAGAGATCGCAAAGGAGACTCTCGACACCCGGATCTGGACTCGGACGCCGTGACAGATTGACCACGCCCCAGCCGTCGACCAGGAAGCGCGTGGCGATGGCGCGTCCGATCCCCGAGGTGGCACCAGTGATGACAAGAGCATTCATAGACGATCCGATCGATGTGAAGAAAAGGCGGCAGAGCGCCGCATCCAGCCGAAAAGCGGAGGCGACACGCGACCGCCAGGGTCATCAAGACGCCTCACGCGGACTCCCAGCAGGCATGGGCCCACTGACCGGCCCCGGATGAAACGCCGAGTTCGATACAGCGAATCCCGCGATCCGCCACCTCGGGACGATCGCGCAGACGCGCGAGCAACAGGGGGGCGAGTTCCTCGATGGTGACGTTGCGCACCGGCAGCAGCAGAACATCGCGCTCCATAAAGACGAGACGCTCTTCGGCGAAGAGCGCCGTCACCTGACCATCCTGACGCTCGATGCGCAGATGCGGCGACAACTCGGGCAGCAGCAACCGCTCGTCCAACCCATCGCAGAGCTCGCGCAGGATACGCTTGAGCACCACGTAGTCGAATGCCATGCCGTCATCCCCAACGGAGGCCGATACGTTGCAGCGGACCTGGAAATTGTGTCCATGCAGATTCTCGCGCTCGCTGGCCGAGAAGATGGTGAAGTGTCCAGCGCTGAAATTGAGGTATTCCTTGCTGATCTCGATGCGGGTCAGGGTATGGTCAACCACGTTCGGTCTCCGGATTCTGTAACGCAGCGCGTCCTACGCGTCTGCCGTCTCGTCCATGTGGAAGATGTGGGGCCGAGCGCCCGGATCACACCCGAAAGGGCCGGATCGCAACCCCGAGAGTCTCCCGCAACCTGAACGGATAGAGACGTCAATCGGGCGAGCGCCGGCAAAAAACGGGGTAGAGGCTGACCGCGATCGCGGCCAAGGTCAATGGGGCAACGATCGCCAGCATGCCGATCTCGAATGCCTGCCGAAACGGGGAGTTTGCGGCCCGTAAGACCACATACACAAGGTAGCCGGCGAAATAGGCCAGGAAGACCGCGCCGGCCTTGCGTCCAACCCGCCCGACCAGAAAAACGGGCACGCAAGCGACGGCGGCGAGGATCATGATCGGCAGATCCAGCTTCAGCACCGCGCGCGGCACCGCAATGCCATGGGGCGAGGTAGCGGCACCGATCCCCAGCACCGCAAGCAGGTTGAACAGATTGCTACCGATCAGGTTGCCGACTGCGATATCGCGATGCCCACGCAGCCCGGCAATGACAGAGGTCGCCACCTCGGGCAGCGAGGTTCCCACAGCCACCAGGGTCAGACCGATGACCAGCTCGCCGACACCCAGCACCCGGGCGATATCGACCGCCCCCATGACCAGAAGACGCGCCCCCATCGACAGCAGGACCAGGCCAACCAGCAAACGCACCGTCTCGCGCGCCATCGCCCAGGGCCCGAGAGGCTCGACCAACGACGGGGCGGACGCACCGGAACAGGCACCCTCGCGCCGCCCCTCGCACATCGACCACCAGAGATAACCGAGCAGCGCCGCACACAACAGCACCCCGTCCAGATGGCCGATCCGACGGTCCAGCGACAACAGCCAGACCCCGACCGAGACGGCGATCACCAGGGGTAGATCGATCCGCCGCACCCGTTCATGCACCACCAAGGGGGACACCATGGCCGCGACACCGATGACCAGCAGGATATTGGCGATATTGCTGCCCACGACATTGCCGACGGCGAGATTCGCCGCGCCAGACCACACCGACTGGATGGTCACGGCCAATTCGGGCGCGCTGGTGCCAAAGGCCACCACCGTGAGACCGATGACCAAGGGACTGATCCGCATCGCCGCCGCCAAGGCCACGGCGGCGCGGACCAGAAGCTCGCCGCCTGCAATCAGGCCGACGAAACCGACGAGTATCAGTGACAGCGACACAAGCGATTCGAGCATCGGCATCCATGGCTCCAGAACAATGGGGCGCGCTCACACGAAACCGCCCCGGCCCTAAACAGAACTCGAAAGATCCCTTGAAGATCTCGATCGAGAGGCATCGATCGACGAGCCGCGAATCAGAAGGGGACGAAACCAACCACCGGATGGCCCTGGGTCAGCTCCGCGCCGCCACGACCCTCGCTGGTTCGGTAGCGAACCAGCACCCGCTCCAGCGCGGGGAACCCGATGAAGAACCCCAGAGCCACCGAGTCCAGACGCTCCGGACTCAGACACGCGAACCGATAATCCACGCCGATTTCGTCCGCGACCCCGACCCCACGGGCGGCATCGCCCTTCAGAACCACCTCGACCAGACTGCAGGCCGCCTGGGTGTCGAAACGCATCATTCCGGTGCCGTTGCGGAGATTCTCGCGCGCCAGCCCCAGGGTCTCACGCTCCTGGGCATTGCGCGCGGCACCGGCAAATCCAACCAGGGTCGCGCGCGGGGCACGGAAATGGGCGAGGATCGTAGCCCCTTCGACCTCGATGGTCAGCATCGCCATTCCCTGCGGCATGGCCCGCACCTGGGGCGCGGCATCGGCGATGCCCAGCGCGCCGACGCAACAGAGGACGAGCCAGAGCGAGTAGACGCCGAGCATCCGCAGAGCGCCCATCATCCCGCCCCGCCCTTCCCCACGCAGCAGGCACAGATCCCCAAGACCTCGACGACCCGACGCTCCGGTCGGAAGCCCGTCTCGTTGGCGGCCAAACGCAGACTCTCGCAGATCGCCTCGTCCTCCAGCTCGGTCACCAGACCGCAGGTACGGCAGATGAAGAACTGACCCGAGTGCGGATGATCCGGGTGACGACAGCCGACGAAGGCGTGCAGACTCTCCAGCTTGTGCACCAGGCCCTGCTCCAGCAGAAAATCGAGCGCCCGATAGACGGTCGGCGGGGCCAGGGGCCGCGAACCATCGCGCATCGCCTCCAGGATCTCGTAAGCACCCAAGGGCCGGGAGGCGGAACAGAGGATCCCCAATACGCGCCGACGCTGAGGCGTGAGCCGCACGCCGCGCCGCACGCAGAGCGCATCGGCGCGCTCCAACTGGCCGATCGCAGCAGGCGTCCCCATCAGACCGTCCTCGCCCGACGCGCGGCCAGGCGGCGCCTCAGGAAGTGGCTCGACAGCGCCGAGAGCACGTAGACGGCACCGGCGATCAGGATGATGGTCGGACCGGTCGGCAGATCCGGCCCATAGGACAGCGCCAACCCCAACGAGGTGAAGCCACCTCCCAACAGGGTCGCGAGCAGCATCATGCCGCCCAGCGAATGGAGATAGTGGCCTGCGATCGCCGCCGGCAGCGTCAGCAGGGCGATCACCAGGATCAGCCCCACGACCTGAATCAGCAGGACCACCGTGACGGCCACCAGACACAACAGAAGCAGATAGAAAAAGGCGACCGGGACGCCGCGCAGCCGCGCGAACTCCTCGTCGAAGGTAATGGCCAGAAACTGGCGATAGAAGAGCGCGACGGTCGACACCAGGACCAGATCCAGTCCCGCCATCAGCCACAGCTCGCCGGCCGGCACGAGCAGGATGTTGCCGAACAGAAAGCTCATGAGATCGGCCGCATAGCCAGGCGTCTTAGCGATGAAGAGGATGCCGATCGCCATGCCGATCGCCCAGAGCGCACCGATCAGGGTGTCCTCCTGGGTCTTCCAGGACAGCCGCACCGTCCCGATCAGCAGGGCCGAGAGGATGGCCGCGATCAATGCGCCCAGAAAGGGATCGAAGCCGAAATAGAGCGCCGCTCCCATGCCGCCAAGCACCGAGTGCGCGATGCCGCCGGCCATGAAGGCGATGCGTTTGACCACCACGAAGGTGCCGATCACGCCGCAACCGACGCTGGCCAGCAGACCGGCGATCAGGGCAGTTTGAAGAAAGGCGTAATCGCCGAGTGCGGAGAGGAATGCGCTCATGGTCAGTGACTGTGGTCGACCAGCCGAACGCGATCGCCATAGAGCTGGTGAATGGCATCGCCATCGACCGCGCTGGTACCGTGACAGGTCAGGGTACGGTTCAGACAGGCGACTCGACTGACATAATCCGAGATGAAGGCGATGTCGTGCGAGACCACAAGGATGGTGAGGCGCGCGTTCAGGGTCGCCAGCAGATCGAAGACGTCCGTCTCGCCGCGCTGATCGATGTTGGCCGTCGGCTCGTCCAGGATGAGGATCTCGGGCTCGCCGGCCAGGGCGCGGGCCAGAAGCACGCGCTGTAGCTGGCCGCCGGACAGGGTGCCGATACGACGCCTGGCCAGATCGGATGCCTCCACCTCATCGAGCGCGCGGCGCGCCGCCGCACGGTCGGCGGCCCGATACCAGCCCAGCGCGGGACCGATACCGAGCCGCCCCATGGTCACCACCTGCTCGACCGAAATGGGGAAGTCGCGCGGGAAGCTCGGAAACTGAGGAACATAGCCGATCCGACCCGACACCTGGCTCGGCACCTCGCCCAAGACCCGGATGCGCCCTGCCTGGGGCTCCTGCAAACCGAGTACGAGTTTCAGCAGCGTGCTCTTGCCGCCTGCGTTAGGTCCGATCAGCCCGACGAATTCGCCGCGCTCGACGCACAGATCCACATGCTCCAGGACGAGTGCATCGCCGTAGGAAAAACTCACATCCTCTATCTGAACGACCGGACCCGAACCGGTAACCTGCGATGGCGCCTTCGGCAAGCCAAAACCCTCTCATGCGGATGAATCATCGACACGGCGCGACCGCCGAATCGGACGATAGCCGGATCGACGCGCCGGCTTCGCGCTAACGCTACAGTATAACAGCAGCCGAGGTAGCTTCGACGGTCGTCGAGATGCGTTGGTACTGGGCCGAACAGGGCGCAGAGGTTAGCATTGAGCGTTTCGTTTCGAAGCCGATTCCCCGTCTTATGTTCACCTCATACGACTTTCTCTGGTCATCGCAATTTCTTTGGGCCATCGGCCTAGGCACCTATGTCCTGGCCGTGCTCTTTCTGACCCGCTTCCCTTACGAGGCCATGGTGGCACGCGGAATGGAGCCGATCCGTGCCTGCTACTACGACCGCAAGATCGTGCACATGCTGGCTGGCGGCGTGGGCTCCATCATGGTGCCCCTCGTCTTCACCGACCCCTGGTATCCGCTGATCGCCGGATTGCTGCTGACGCTCTTCACCAACCTGGCCCATGCGACCGGGCTGCGGCTCTACTGGTTCCAGACCGAGGAAAACCGCAACGACGTCAAATTCACGCTCATGTGGGCGACCTCGATCTCGGTGCTCTGGTGGCTGCTGGACAACCCCTGGCTCGCCATCCTGCCCTCGCTCTACATGGCCTTCGGCGACGGCGTGACCGGGATCGTGCGCAACGCCGTCATCCGCAAGCGCTCCAAGAGCCCGATCGGCAATCTCTTCATGCTGCTGCTGTGCGCGCCCCTGGGCTGGGCCATCGGCGGCATGGCGGATCCGGCGATCCCGCTCTGGGGGCTGCTCTCGGCGGTGGTGGCGACGGTGATCGAGCGCTACGAATTCGGCCCCATCGACGACAACATCCTCATCACGGTCGCGGCGTCCCTGGTGCTCCTGCTGGGCACGGCGGTCGGGCCGCTGATTTGACCCCTCTCCCCGACCCGCTCCAGCGGGGAGAGGGCGCCCCAGAGCGACGGGTCAGAAGACCTTGACCAGCGCGCTGGCGGCGAGCAGCAGAAAGATCACCCCGCTCAGCTGATGCAACCGACGCAACGGCACCGAGCGCAGCAGCCGGCAACCGATGGTGACGCCGAGAGCCGAGGTAGTGGCGAGCGCCAGAGTCGCGCCGATCCAGACCGGGATGGGCTGCAGATTGCTGGCGAGTCCGGCGACGGCAATCTGGGTCTTGTCGCCCATCTCGGCGAGCAGAATCATGAGAAAGGTGGTGATCAGAATGCCGCGACCGGGCCGCGCCGGGATATCCTCGTCCTCGCAGTCGGCACCGGAACGCAGGGCCAGGATACCGAAGACGGCGAAGAGGACGGCGACGATGCCGGCCAGAACGCGCTGCGGCAGCCATTCGGCGAGTCCGACGCCAAAGACCACGGCGAGCGTATTGAGAATGACGAAGGCCGCAACCGCGCCGACCAGGACCGGGATCTGACGGTGCCGCGCGGCCAGCGTGATACAGACGAGCTGGGATTTGTCGCCGAGTTCGGCCAGAAAGATGAGACCGAAGGTGGTGAACGCCGGGGCGAGCCAGACGGGAATGGAAATGGAGTCGAACGTTGGCATGAATGGTTTGGCCGGGGGCTGGGCAGAATGAGCAACGGACAAGACGCGATCTGCCCAGCCCCAGCCGGACACCGCATCAAGTCCGAGGTCTCGTCAAGCCTGCGCCGCGCGCCACGGTGATCTCCACCGAGCCTGTTGACCCGCGCCCCTTTCCACATGAAAAGGCGACTACTCCCCTCAAGACGCGCGCAAATTATCCGACTGGAAAACCACTGTCAACGGGCGCAGAGAAAACGCTTTCGTGAATTCAATCACGTTCAGTGCACTTGCGGACATTGAAAATAGGGTGTAATCAAGCCTCTGCCGACCCTATCGACGATCCAGACATGATGACCAATCGACGCTCCCAATACCGACTGGGCACGACGACGAAGATCAGCGTGACCCTTCCGGACCGCACGGTGCCGATCGAGGTAGAGAACCGCAACATTTCTTGGGGCGGAGCACTCTTCATGAGCGCGGATCCGGCGATCTGCGACCACGAAAAAATACGCCTAACCTTCCCCTGGACGGGAGACCAATCCTTCTCGGCCGAGGCGAAGGTGATGCGATACGAACGACTCGCCGATGGACAGTTCGCGGTGGCCGTGCGTTTCTCTTGCCTGTCACCCCTAGACCAGAGCCGGCTCGTCAAGCTACTCAAACTGCTGGCGGCGCAAGAGAAGGTAGCCCGCTCGGAACCGATCGACCCGATCGCCGAAACGCTCGACCTCACAGTCACCGACGACCAGGAGATGCGGGAGCGTCTGAGACAGATCTCCGAAGGTCGTCTCTCCTTGACCACGTTCGGCGCCTACCGAACCGACCAGAGCCTGCGGCTCAATCTCAGCGGCAGCCAGCGCTACCCGAACCTTTATCTGCGTGCCCGAGTCGTCTCGCAGGAGATCCTGACCTTCCCCTTCAGCAACCAGCAGGACCTGGTCAAGCTGGAGCTGGACTTCGAGCACCCGGAGGAGGATCTACGAGAGATCGCGACGCTCTTAGACACATAAGGCGCCATCCAGAGAAGAACCTCCCCATCGGCAGATTCAGCGCCCCCAAACCCCGCGCAGCAGTTCGCGGCGACTGATCCCGGCGGCCGGGGCTGGCGACGGCTCAGAGAAGAGACCATCCAGCACCGCCTCGGCGGTCGCGACGGCGGTCGCCTGATCGGGGAATCCCTCCATTGGGGAGAAGATCGAACAGGCGGCGAAGGCTCCGACGTGCTCCTCCTCGGAAGCGATGAATTCGCAGCGACCGCCGGGCAAGGCGACCTCCTGCTTGCTACCCCGTCCGCCCGGACGAACGGACGAATCCGCGCCAGGAACCCACACCAGATTCATACACCAGGGGGTGATGAGCACGCCGAACCAGTCGCCGGCATACAGACGCGCACCCACCACCTGCACCGACAAGGCCGGATTCAGAATAGGCAACCCACGCATCCGGGTGTCATGGATGCGCCGAAAAGCGACCTCCAGTCGTACGGCGAGATCCTCGAACGACATCGGCATGACCGGCACCGCTCAGCGAACGGCCTCGATGATCTCGACCAGACGTGCGGCGCTGTCCTCGATGTCTTCCTGAGCGGCCAGCGCGGCGGCCGGAATATCCACCACCTCAAGGGTATTGAGGATCAGCGAGTCGTCCGAGTTGAAATGCTGCACCCACCAGCAGTGACGCAACGCGGTGGCGGTGATGCGGCAGTTGCCATAGCCACGCGAGAGGATGGTGATCGCCCCCGTGCCCAACTGGGCATCCAGATAGGCGAGATCGGCCTCGGAGTGCGGCAACAGGGTCAGATTGACGACATGCGGCAGATCGCCGAACCGCCAGACTCCAACCTGCTCGTTCAGTTCGGACAGGACCGAGCGGGCGGTGAGCACATCGTCCGGCGGGGTCTCGGGATCGAGTCCCTGAGCGGCCCCCCTGAAGGCGATCTCGCGCACGGCGAACGGGATCTCGGCGACCTCGATCTCATCGCGCGTCACCTGCCCCGAGGCGTCGCTCGACTGGACGCGCCAGACTCCTGCGAGACGGGTCTCCTGCACCCGCATTCCCTCATCCGAGCCAAAGAGAATGCTGACCTCGCCCTCCCCCAGCGCCTGGGTCACCAGCAAACGGTCCAGTTCGGGCAACGCCATCAGATCGACCACTCGCGAGGGCTCCAGAACACGATAGCTCTGAATCTGAATGAGCAAGCTCTCCAGCAGACGGACGCCGTGCGGACAGGCCTGGGCCTGCTCGGCCTCCGGCAAAGAGGGCGAAACATAGGTCTCCATCGCCTTGGGGAGCGGGAGATAGTCCAACTCGGCGCCATCCGGCTCCACCGGTTGCGAGCCGGGTCCCAGGGTCAGGCCGGGAATCTCGAAGGAATGCATGGACGATGGCTCCTGTTGGAAAGGCGAGGTGGTAGTGAAGGTGGACCGAGGCTCGATGCCGAGCCGCTCTAAGCCAGGGAGTCAGCCTCAGTCCGCAGGCTTGACCCGATCGCGTAGGTGCTCGGGCAGGGTCGGCTCGCGATCGACGAGATCGGCGAACAGATGATCCACCGACTCTCCCCGCATGGCGACCTGCATGGCGACCAGGGCATCGCGCACCCGCAAGGCATGCGTTTCGCCCATGACCTCGCGGGCCGCGCCGAGGAACACCAGAACCCAGGCCCCGATCGGCTGCTGACCGACCAGCTGCATATCGATCTTGTGGCGCTCGCCACCGTCGTCGCACCAGGCCCACGAAGGGCCGGATTCGATGACCTGCATGGGCACGCCGATGCACATCAGCCGACGCCCCGCAGCGCCAGAACGCGCGAGTCGCCGATGCGGCAGGCGACATCGGATCCCGGACGCCCGGCCTCGTAGTCGGCGAGACGTAGCGACGGATGCGGCATCTCATGGGTGGCCGCGCCGGCCTCTGGATCGACCGGCAGCCATTCCACGCCGAACGGCTCCAGATAACGCCGGGCCTCGACGATCGCCGGCTCGATCTGGTCGCGAACTTGGGGCCTGAGACTGCCGCCGAAATCCTCCAGCTCGACCGGCTGCACGCCGATCAGCAGCAGATGGCTCGGGAAGTCGCACATCAGGTCGGCCAGAGCCAGCACCTCCTGGAAACCGGTCTGGTGCAGGCTCATCTTCTTGGCGCCCATGAATTTGGGCACCGCATCGCCCTCGACCCGCTTGAAACTGCCCGGAGGCAGCCCGTAGTCGACTGCGTCGAACACCACCAGAACGTCGGCCCAGCGAACCTGGTCGACGAGATAGATCCCCTGGGTACCGCCATCCAGCAGTCGCACGTTGGAGGCGAAGCGATAGCGATTGGCGATCTCCTCGACCACCCGCACGCCAAAGCCCTCGTCGGCCCAGAGGATATTTCCGATCCCCAGGATGAGCACATTGGGCGTCTGCGTACTCACGGCCGATCGTCCTTGAACATGCGCCAGCCGCTGATCATGGTACTGATCAGACTCTGACGGGACATGATGTCCTCGCGGATGGCGGTGTAGACATGGAGCATGACGAAGACCACCAGCACCCACATGCCCCAGTGGTGCCACATGCGCACGTCCTGGCTCTGCCCCACCATGGGAATCACCCAGCCGAAGAGCCTGTCCTGCCAGCTCCCCAGACCGGTCTGCTCGGAATAGAGCGCCATGCCGGTGACGATCATGACCAGGCCGCCGACCGTGATGATGACCACCATGAAAAGGTGAGCCAGCGGATTGTGGCCGACGTATTTGCGCGGCTCCTTCTCCAGGAAGGCGTACCAGCGCAGCTCGTGGACCAGTTCGCTCCAGAAACGCTTGCGCCAAACCGGCAGGGTGAAGAGCTGGTGCGAATAGGAATTGCCGGCGACGGCCCAGTAGATGCGAAACAGAAAGCCGACCATGAAGATGTAGGCGGCGGCAAAATGGAAGAAACGGATGTCGCCCATCAGGTAATGATCGCTCGCCTCGCCCGACAAAGTCGGCAGCGGGTTGGCGATCAGATAGCCGCTGATGGTCAGGATGGTGATCGCGAGTGCATTCACCCAGTGCCAGATACGCACCGGGGTCTGATAGACGTAGACCGCCGTGCGCTTGACCGTTGGGACGCCGCTGTACATGGACTTAATCTCCGCGCTGATGGATCGATCGGGCCATGCCTGCCGGCACGGCCCCGGTCGCTGTCGGTTGCGCCGCTCCAGCCACGCCCTTGACGCGGCTGGAGCGGACGGACGCCTCGTCGGCCATCGCGGCGACCGAAACGGTCGCCACGGCGATCACGAGGACCAGTCTGCTGATCGTCATGTCCGCTACCGCACCTTCACCCGCGTCAGCTCCTCGCCATCCGGACTCATGACATGGGTCGAGCAGGCCAGACAGGGATCGAAGCTGTGCAGGGTACGCAGGATCTCCAGCGGCTCATCGGCCTTGGCCACCGGAGTGTTCATCAGGGCCGCCTCGAAGGCACCGATGTTGCCGGCCGGATCGCGCGGCGAGCCGTTCCAGGTGGTGGGAACCACGGCCTGATAGTTGTCGATCTTGCCGTCCTTGATGACGACCCAGTGACCGAGCGCGCCGCGCGGCGCCTCGGTGGTGCCGACACCCTTGGCCTCCTTGGGCCAGGTCTTGGGATCCCACTTGTCCACGTTGGCGGTATTGCTGTCGCCGGCCTTGAGATTGGCCATCAGCTTGTCCTGGAAATAGCGCATCTTGTGCGCGGCCCAAGAGCCTTCCAGACCGCGGGCCGCAGTGCGTCCCAGGGTCGAGAAAAGCGCCGAGACCGGAAGCTGCAGGTCGGTCAACACCTTCTCGACCGGCTCCTTGAACTCCGGGTTGCCCTGGGCGTAACCGATGACCCAACGCGCCAGCGGACCGACCTCCATGGCATGACCGCGCCAGCGCGGGGCCTTGATCCAGCTGTACTTGGCGTTCTCGTCGATCTCCTCGATCCGAGTCCTGGTCCCCTTGGTGTTGGGGCCGAGCGCGAAGTTCGGTTCGGTCACGCCATCCCAGGGATGCAGCCCTCTGGACTCGTCGGCGTAGGTGAACCAGGAGTGGGCCACGAACTCCTGGATCTGCTCGGGATCGCGCAGATCGACGTCGTGGATCTCGTTGAGATTGCCGTTGATGATGGCGCCGCGCGGCAGGAGCTGGTTCGCGGCCGAGGTATCGTTGGCCCGATCCGGGATATCGCCGTAGGACATCAGCGCCTGGCTGCTGAGTCCGCCACCATAGGTCCAATCCTTATAGAAGGAGGCGATGGCCATGAGGTCTGGCAGATAGACCTTGTCCATGAACTCGATGGTGCGATCGATGATGGAGGAGACCAGGTTCAGCCGCTCCATGTTGACCGCGCCGACCGCGCCCGTGTCATGGACGTTGATGGCGCAGGGCACGCCTCCGACCAGCCAGTTGGGGTGCGGGTTCTTGCCGCCGTAGATGGTATGGATCTTGACGATCTCCTTCTGGAAGTCGAGCGCCTCCAGATAGTGGGTGACCGCCATCAGGTTGGCCTCGGGCGGCAACTTGTAGGCCGGATTGCCCCAGTAGCCGTTGGTGAAAGGCCCCAGTTGACCGGACTCGACGAAACGCTTGATCCGGTTCTGCACGTCGCGGAAATAGCCGGGCGAGGACAGCGGCCAGTCCGAGATCGACTGCGCCAGCGCCGAAGTCGCCTTGGGGTCGGCCTTGAGCGCCGAAACCACGTCGACCCAGTCGAGCGCATGCAGATGATAGAAGTGCACCAGGTGATCGTGCGCCTGGAGCGTCAGCTGCATGATGTTGCGGATGGAGTTGGCGTTCTCGGGGATCTGGATTCCGAGTGCGTCCTCGACCGCGCGCACCGAAGTCAGGGCGTGGGTGCCGGTGCAGACGCCGCATATCCTCTCGGTGAAGGCCCAGGCGTCGCGCGGATCGCGGCCGCGTAGGATCACCTCCAGACCGCGCCACATGGTGCCGGTGGAGACCGCGTTGCGGATGACGTTGTTCTCGTCGAGGTTGACCTCGCAGCGCATGTGGCCCTCGATCCGGGTCACCGGGTCGACGACGACGCGCTTACCCGAGGTGTCCAGCTCGAAGCCGTTCGGTGTCTGCACGCTCATGCCTTGTCATTCTCCTCGTGATGCTCGCCCGAGCGTTGCTTGATGCGTTGGATGGCGCTCGCCGCCGCATGCGCCGTGATCGCCGCGCCGACCGTACCGGCGGCTGCCATGCCGACCTTGTCCGCATTGGCCTCGATACCGAATCCGTGGGTGTTGGTGACGTGATGGTAGAAGCTGCCCTTGTCCCAGAAACCGTCCTCGGAACAGCCGATGCAGCCGTGTCCCGACTGGATCGGGAACGAGACCCCGTTGTTCCAGCGCACGGTCGAGCAGGCGTTGTAGGTGGTCGGCCCCTTGCAGCCCATCTTGTAGAGACAGTAGCCCTTGCGCGCCCCCTCATCGTCCCAGTCCTCGACGTACTGACCGGCGTCGAAGTGCGGGCGGCGATAGCATTTGTCGTGGATGCGCTGGCCGTAGAACATCTTGGGCCGCCCTTGGCGATCCAGCTCGGGGATGCGATCGAAGGTGAGCATGTAGGTGATGACGCCGGTCATGACCTCGGCGATCGGCGGACAGCCGGGCACCTTGATGATGGGCTTGTCGGTGATGACCTTGTGCACCGGAGTGGCCTGGGTCGGATTGGGATGCGCCGCCTGCACGCAGCCCCAGGAGGCGCAGGAACCCCAGGAGATGACCGCCTTGCAGTCGGCGGCGACCTCCTTCAACTGCTCGACGAAGGGCCGCCCGCCGATGATGCAGCTCATGCCGTCCTGATTGAGCGGTGGATTGCCCTCGACCGCCAGGATGTAGTTGCCCTTGTACTTGGTGCGGACGTCTTCCAGGATCGCCTCGGCCTGATGTCCGGCCGAAACCATGAGGGTGTCGTCGTAGTCGAGCGAGATCATCGACAAGACCACGTCCGAGACCAGCGGATGGGCGGAACGAATGAAGGACTCCGAGCAGCAGGTGCACTCCAAACCGTGCAGCCAGAGCACCGGCGTGCGCGGCTTGGTCTCCATCGCGTGGGCGATCTTGGAGGCGAAAACCGGCTCCAGCCCCAGGGCCGTCGCCGTCAGGCTACAGTATTTGAGGAAGCTGCGACGGGTGATCCCCTGTCGGCGCATCACCTCGTAGAAGGTTTCAGTCGTTGCCATGGTTGATCCCAGTTGTGAACCCCAGCGGATTGACCGGCAAGCGCACCGGCCAGATCGGAACTCCGATAGGCGACTAAGCAACCTTCGAGCCAACTAGCGGCCACGACACGAAGAGGGCACGCCTGACAATGGGGTATGGCACATCGCGCAAAACGATAGCCGCCGAGAATCCGCAAAGTTCGTTTGCGATTTTGAGGGCGGGCGCAAATAAAGTTTGCAGACCGAAAAGAACCAAGCGTAGGAGAAGGACGCCACCGAAAGCACCGCCCCACAAGCAGGTTGCGTAATTTTACGGATAGCTGCGACACCTTCGATTGCGGATGCTAAGCGGCATTTATCGACGGCCACCGCGTTTGACGCAATCCTGAGGCACCCACATGCCTCCGGTTCGTTCTAATGCCCTACCATCGAAACCACGTGCACTCGGGCCGAAAGCGCCAAACACCACAGGATGAACGGCCAACCAGACGAACCTCTGGAAGACCCGCACACCGAGTGCGCGACCTTGCGGGAAAAGCTGCGTGAGGCCAAAACCAGACTCTCGGCCTCGCCCCTTCCCATCAACCCATCACGTCCATCCGCGCTCGAATCGACACTGCCCGATCAGGACGCTCCCCCTCCCCTCGACCAGGCGATCGGCGACGCCACCAGCGCAGCCATGTCTCTGATGGAAGCCGCGCTCGCCGAGCGCGTCCGGGCCATCTCGATGGAGAAAAAGCTGCAGCGCGAGATCGATCATCGGCTGCGCGTCGAAAAGGCACTGATAGAATCGGAACAGCGCTGCCGTCGCATCCTGGACAGCATCGGCGAGGTGCGCTGGATCTCGACGGCGGACTGGAAAACCATTCTTGACATCGATCCCAAGGATCAACCCCCGCCCCCATGACAGACCCCATCGATCTACGACAGCCCTACGACGCCTTCGCGACCACCTACGACACCGACACCCCTCGCGGACAATGCCTTGGCGAGCTGACAATCGGAATCGCCAGCGAATGACCACCAGATCCCGCGCCTCCAGACGAGAAATCCTCGGCTGGGCGATGTTCGACTTCGCCAACTCGGCCTATACGCTGCTCATCATCACGGTCGTGTTCGGCGATCTCTTCACCCGCGTCATCGTCGGCGACGCGCCCGACTATCGGCTGGGCAATCTGCTCTGGAGTCTGGCTCTCGCCATCAGCTACCTGATGGTCGTGATCGCATCGCCCGTGGCCGGGGCCATCATGGATTACACCGCGAGCAAGAAACGCTTCCTGTTCGCCAGCTATGCGCTCACGGTCGTCACCACCGCCCTGCTCTATTGGGCCGCACCCGGATACGTCTGGATCGGCATGCTGTTGCTGATCCTCTCCAATTTCGCCTTCGCCATCGGCGAATCCTTCATCGCCAGCTTCCTGCCCGACCTGGGACCACCCGAGGACCTGGGTAAGATCTCCGGTTTCGGCTGGGCGCTCGGCTATATCGGCGGCATGATCGCCGCGCTGTTCGTACTCTTCGTGCTGGGCGAGGTCAGCGCCGAAAACTTCGAGCGTATCCGCTGGGTCGGCCCATGGACCGCCGTTTTTTTCCTCGTCGCCGCCATTCCGACCTTCCTCTGGGTCCGCGAGCGCGGTCGCCCGCGCCCCCTGCCGCCAGGCGCCAACCTCGTCGGCGTCGGGATCTCCCGAGTACGCCAGACCCTGGTCCATCTGCACCAGCACCGCGACCTGGCCGTGCTGCTGGTCGCCGTATTCTTCTCCATGAGCGGCATCTCCATCGTCATCACCTACGCCTTCATCTACGGCGCACAGGTGATCGGCTGGGACGCATCGGTGCGCACGCTCATGTTCGTCCTGGTGCAGCTCACGGCCGCTGCGGGCGCCTTCGGATTCGGCTACATCCAGGACCGGATCGGCGCACTGCGCACCTATCTGCTGACGTTGATCATGTGGATCCTGGCGATCCTGCTCATTTATCTAACCCCATCGATCGCCAGTCTGGCGCACAGTTGGCTCGGGCTGGACTGGCAGGCGCAATACGTCTTCCTGGTCGTGGGATGCGTGGCAGGCGCAAGCCTAGGCGCCTGTCAGTCGACCACGCGCACCCTGGTCGGGCTCTTCTCGCCGCTGTCGCGCTCGGCCGAACTGTTCGGTTTCTGGGGGCTGTCGATGAAACTGGCGGGGGTCTTCGGTCTGCTCGCCATCGGCTTGTTGCAAGCCGCGTTCGGACTGCGTCAGGCACTGCTCTTCTGCGTGCTGCTGTTCGCCGTGGCGCTGCTCATTGCGCGCCATGTCGACGAGACGCGCGGACGCGCCGTCGCCCAGGGGCACGACGCGGGACTGAAGGAGTGGTAGGAATCGAGCGGATTGTTGAACCGCAAAGGCGCAAAGGTCGCGAAGATCGATCGTTGATTCCTTTGCGTTCTTCGCGCCTTCGCGGTTCAAAACGTATCAGGGCGTGATTTCCAGCAGCACCTCATCCGGGTTCACGGCATCGCCCTTGGCGACATAGACAGCGGTGATGGTGCCGGCGATGGCGGCCTGAATCTCGGTCTCCATCTTCATGGCCTCGGTCACGAGGACGGACTGACCGGCGGTAACACTGTCACCCTCCTTGACCAGCACATCCACGATGTTGCCCGGCATCGAGGTGGTGACGTGTCCCGGCTGGGTCGGCTTGGGCCGCTTGCCAGCGATCGCCTTCTTGACCGCACCCTCGGTGCCGCCGGTCAGGACCAGTTCGTCGAGCGTCTCGACCACGACCTCTTCAGGGATGTCGTCGATGGTGAAATAGAAATGCCGCTCGGCCTGGCCTTTGTGCCCAGCGCCCGTGACCTTGATGTGATAGCTCTCGCCATGCACGTTGATGTTGAACTCGGTCGGAGCCGACTTGGCGACATTGCTCGGCGGCGGCTCCAACGGCTCGGGCACCAGGGTGCCGGCGGCGCGATGCTCCAGGAAGGTCCGCCCGATCTCGGGGAACATTGCATAGGTGAGGATGTCCTCCTCCGAACCGGCCAGGGAGCCAATCTCCTTGGTCAGACGGTCCAGCTCTGGGTTGAGCAGATCGGCCGGACGACACTCCACGATATCTTCCTTGCCGATCGCCTGCTGCTGCAGTGTCGCATCGACCGGCGCCGGCGCCGCGCCGTAGCGGCCCTGAAGATAGAGCTTCACCTCGTTGGTGATGCTCTGATAGCGCTTCTCGGTCAGGACGTTCATGACCGCCTGGGTACCGACGATCTGCGAGGTCGGGGTAACCAGGGGCGGATAGCCGAGATCCTTACGCACGCGCGGAATCTCCTCCAGCACCGCATTCATGCGGTCGATGGCGTTCTGCTCCTTCAGCTGGTTGGCCAGGTTGGAGATCATGCCGCCCGGAACCTGATTGACCTGCACCCGAGTATCCACCCCGGTGAAATCGCTCTCGAACTGGTGGTACTTCTTGCGCACCTGATAGAAGTACATCCCGACCTCCTGGATCGCCTCCAGGTCCAGACCGGTGTCGTACTCGGTGCCGCGCAGCGCGGCAACCATGCTCTCGGTCGGCGGATGCGAGGTGCCGCCGGCCATTGAGGAGATCGCCGTATCGATGGTGTCGCAGCCGTTCTCGATCGCCTTCATGTGACACATATCGGCCAGGCCGGCTGTGGCGTGCGAGTGCAGGTGCAGCGGCAGATCGACGCTGTCCTTGAGCGCCTTGACCAGATCGGCGGTCACGAAGGGCGTCAGCAGACCGGCCATGTCCTTGACGGCAATGGAATCGCACCCCATGGCGGCCAGTTCCTTGCCCATCTTGACGAAACCCTCGACCGTATGGACCGGGCTCACCGTGTAGCAGATGGTGCCCTGGGCGTGCTTACCGGCGGCCTTGGTCGCCTCGATCGCGGTCTTGAGATTCCGTAGATCGTTGAGCGCGTCGAAGATGCGGAAGACGTCCATGCCATTCTCGGCGGACCGCTTGACGAAGGCACGCACCACGTCGTCCGAATAGTGACGATAGCCCAGCAGGTTCTGGCCGCGCAGCAGCATCTGCAGCCGGGTGTTGGGCAGGGCCTCGCGCAGCTTGCGCAGACGCTCCCAAGGATCTTCCTTCAGAAAACGCACGCAGGCGTCGAAGGTCGCGCCGCCCCAGCACTCCAGCGACCAGTAACCGATCGCATCGAGCTTGGGACAGATCGGGAGCATGTCCTCGGTACGCATGCGCGTCGCGAACAGCGATTGATGGGCGTCGCGCAGGACGACGTCGGTGATATTGATCTTCGGCATGGTGTCGCTCTCAGCCGGGCACGACCCGGCATCTCGAAAATGGGAACCTTATAGACCGGCGTGCGCGGACAGGGCCGCCGCCAAGGCCGCAGCGATGTCCTCGCGACGGCGCTTGGCCGAGTAGTTCAGCAACTCGGGATGGGCGTCGAGGAATCCGGTATCGAAGCTTCCGGCGAGGAAGTCCGGATGGCGCAGAATCTCCTGATAGAAGGGGATCGTCGTTTTGACCCCGTATAGCCCGGTGTCGCGTAACGCGCGGTGCCCACGCGCCACGACGTCCTCCCAGTTCAACGCCCAGACGATGACCTTCGCCAGCATGGAATCGTAGTAGGGCGGAATATTGTATCCGGTGTAGATGGCACCGTCGGTGCGCACACCCGGACCGCCCGGCGCGTAGTAGCGCGAGATGCGTCCGAAGCTCGGCAGGAAGTTGTTCTGCGGATCCTCGGCATTCACCCGGAATTGGATCGCATAGCCTCGACGCTTGATCTGGTCCTGGCGGTAACGCAACGGCAAACCGGCGGCGACGCGGATCTGCCCCTCGACCAGATCCACGCCCGTGATGGTCTCGGTGATCGTGTGCTCGACCTGGATGCGGGTATTCATCTCCATGAAATAGAAGCGCCCATCCGAGTCCAGCAGGAACTCCACGGTACCGGCGTTGGTGTAACCGACCGCTCGCGCCGCCAACACCGCCAAACCGCCGACGTACTGGCGCTGGGCGTCGTCGAGCTGCGGCGAGGGCGCGATCTCGATCAGTTTCTGGTTACGGCGCTGGATGGAGCAGTCGCGCTCATAGAGATGAACGCAGTTGCCATGATGGTCGGCCAGCACCTGCACCTCGATATGACGCGGGTTGACCACGCACTTTTCGAGAAAGACCTCGGCCCGGCCGAACGCCTTGGTCGCCTCAGAGATGACGCGCTCGAAGTTGTTGCGCAGCGCCGCCGGATCGTCGCAACGCCGGATGCCGCGCCCGCCTCCGCCCGAAGTCGCCTTGAGCATGACCGGATAGCCGATCTGCTCGGCGCACGCGAGCGCCTCGTCGAGGCTTGCCAGATTGCCCGGACTGCCGGGCGTCACCGGTACGCCGGCCTTCTGCATCGCCTGACGCGCGGCGGTCTTATCGCCCATGCGCGCGATCACCTCGGCATTGGGACCGATGAAGGTGATGCCACGTCGAGCGCAGGCCAGCGCCAGCTCGGGATTTTCGGACAGGAAGCCATAGCCCGGATGCACCGCATCGCAACCGGTGGACACAGCCAGGTTGACGATATGGTGCACGCTGAGATAGCCGGCCAACGGATCGGCCCCCAGGCTGTAGGCCTCGTCGGCCTTCTTCACGTGCAGAGAATGGCGGTCGGCCTCGGAATAGATGGCCACCGAGCGGATTCCCATCTCGGCGCAGGCGCGAATAACGCGCACCGCAATCTCGCCACGGTTGGCGATCAGAATCTTACGAAGCATCGGTTTGCCTCTGGGACGGCCGACTCAACGGCCGATGTAGCGGAAATCGAGAGACTTTCAGCCCATTTGCTGCCACGCAGCAATGCGGCTGAACCCGACGATTGTACAAACGCAATGCGGGAATTGAAATCGATGATGTGTCGATCAGCCCGGTTGATCGCCCCGACCCGAATCCTTCGCACGACAAAAACGCGGCGCGCGCAGCCCCAGAACGCCTGGATAAGCCTACCTGTTACGTCCCGTGAGATTATTCGATCAGCCTGACACGAAACGCGCGGCCCTTCAGCTTGCCGACGGACAACTTTTTCAGCGCCGCCCCGACGCTCTCTCGGTCGATCGCCACATAGGCCCATTGATCGGCGATCTGGATTTTTCCTACCTGATCGCCACGAATACCACCCGGCCCCGTCAATGCGCCCAGGATATCCCCCGGACGAACCTTTTGCTTCTTGCCACCATCGATCTGAACGGTGGCCATCGGCGGCACCATCGGGCGCTGTTTCAGCAGGTCGAGTGACGGCAACGACTCGCTATCCATGATGGGATCCACAGAGGTATCCAATAAGGCGACGCGATGCGCCTCACCTTCATCGTAGAGAGAAAAGGCCACCCCCGTGCTGCCGGCACGCCCGGTACGACCAACGCGATGGGTATGCACCTCCACATCCAGCGCAATCCGATAGTTGATCACCGCATCGAGTGAGTCGATGTCCAAACCACGGGCTGCCACATCGGTGGCCACCAGCACCGAGACGCTCTTATTGGAGAACCGCACCAGGATCTCATCCCGATCCCGTTGCTCCAGATCGCCGTGCAGCGCAAGGACGCTGAAACCACTGTCCCGCAACCCCTGAGCCACATGTCGCGTGTCGACCTTGGTATTGCAAAACACCAGGGTCGACACCGGTTGGTGCTGCAACAGCAAGAGGCATAGCGCGCGCTGCCGCTCTCGATCGTCGCTCACGCGATAGAAGTGCTGGGCGATGCTGCGATTGTCATGAGTCGATGCCACTTGGGCCATGACCGGCTCAGTCATGATGCGCCGAGCAATGGCCTGAATCCGACTGGGATAGGTGGCGCTAAACAGCAGTGTTTGGCGTTTCTTCGGTATCCGATCGATGATCGCATCCAGCGCCTTTTCGAAGCCCATCTCAAGCATCCGATCCGCCTCGTCGAGCACCAGCATGGCCACCTCGTCCAACCGCAGGGTGCCTCGCTCCAGGTGATCCGCGATGCGGCCCGGGGTTCCCACCACGATATGGGCACCGTGTTCCAGTGAGCCGATCTGAGGGCCGACGGCAACCCCGCCGCAGAGTGTCAGCACCTTGATGTTGTGCCGCCTGCGCCCGAGTGCGCGGATCTCCTTGGCCACCTGATCGGCGAGCTCGCGGGTGGGACAGAGGACGAGAGACTGGACCCGAAAGCGTCCGACATCGAGCCGCTCCAGTAGACCGAGCCCAAAGGCAGCGGTCTTCCCCGAACCGGTCTTTCCTTGTGCGATGACATCCTTCCCCGCCAGGATATCCGGACAACTCAGTGCCTGGATGGGGGTCATGGCGTCATAGCCGAGCGAGGACAGATTTTCCAGCAGATCCGGGCTGAGGTTAAGCGAGGCGAATGACGTATTGGTCAAGACGCGTGTCCCGCAGTCGCGCTGGAATCGTCCTGTTGAGGACGACCGTCACGGTACTCCAACTGCACGCCGCTGAGAAAGTTGCGCAGAATCTGATCCTTACACTGGCGATAGTGCTTGTGATCCGGCTTGCGAAAGAACGCGCTCAACTCATGCTTGCTGATGTGGACACCGCTTGCGGCCAGGAGACGCAGAATGTCGTCCGCCTTCAGATCCAAAGCGATCTTGAGCTTCCTGAAGATGATGTTGTTGTTCAGCAAGTGTTCCGGCTCGGGTTGCTCGCTGTCTTTCGTGCCCCGTCGATCATTGATGAAACCGTTGAGGAAGGTCGCCAATTGGCGATCGCTACATTCCTCGAACTCCGGATCGTCGCCCTTCTTCAACCAATTGCTGACTTGCGAGCGAGTCACCCGGCTGTTCGCTGCGGCAAACACCGCAATCATCTTGGAATCATCGAAATCGAATGTGTATCGAAGGCGGCGCAGGATATCGTTGTTGGTCATACAGGGGCTCAATGGCTAAATAGGCAGGTCATCGCCCGGCGTTGCCGGGAAAACAGTCGCAGTTTGACAGTTTTTGAAGCCTGCCGGGGATATAGCTGCAGCAGACGCCGCAACGGCCTAAAGAGCCTGATCTTTTCGGCTGAGAATGCGATAGACATCGGCCAACGCCCCTTCATCGCCCACGTTGCCCGGAAAGATCACGACCGGCAGATCCGGCAGTCGCGGATGATCCGCCGGACAGCGCACCACCGAGCATCCGGGCTGGATCTGGCCCAGCACCCGCGCGGTCCGCAGTGCCAGACCTTGGCTGAGTGTATCGTTCGAGGTGATCCCGCCCTTGCTGATCAGGAAGCCGGTCTCGCGCGGCAGGTTGCGGACGAGACGCACCAGGAAGCCCGAGACCCGTTCGCCGAAGGCTAGACGCTCGGCCTTGGTCTTAAAGCGGCGCTCGCCCCGGCTGGTATAGAGCACCAGGCCGCAGTTCTCGTGCTGGGCCGTCTCCATGCGGTCGAGGAGCGAGTCGAACAGCCCCTCCTCGTCCTGGATCAAACGCTCCAGATCGATCTCGGCCGGCACCACGTCGGTCGTTTCGATCAGCCGCTCCAGCTGACGGCTCGACTTGGCCACGTGCGAGCCGACCAGCACCACGCCCGGTCGACCATTGCGCACATAGGCGGACATGCCCTCCGCCGGGATCGGCTGTGGCGGCAGTCTTGCGAGCGAGGTCAGCAAACTCGCGGCGCTGCGGAAGAGGAAACGCTTGCCAGCGCTGGCGGCCGCGATCAGCTGGGCAGCGAAACCGTCGAGATCGGACTGGCGCTCGGCATCGACCACACAGCAGACATTGCCGCCCAGACCGGCGAGCCGTTCGGCCGGATCGCCGCGCACGTCGGCGAGACCGAAGCGCTCGACCTCGCCGGCCCGGATGCGCCCGGCGGTCTTCTCCTCCACATAGTCGGGCAGGAAGGCATGCTGGAAGCCGAAGACCGAGTCCCGGGCGAACTCGGTCTCGTTGACCGGCACGGGCTCGCCATCGACCATGAGGTAATGCACCCCGTCACGGGTGATGCGTCCCCCTTCGAAGAAGGCTGGGACCAGGAAATGGGCATCGAAGGGGCCAAGCTCCTCGGCGATCACGTCGGTCTCGACCGGATAGTGACCGCGCAGGGTCGAGTCCGAGCGGCTGACCACCAGCGGCTGGATCAGCCGGCCAGCGGCGGCCACCCGAGCCAGCGCCTCGCGCAGGTTGACGCAGATCTCGCGCGTCACGCGTTCCGCATCCTCGGCGCCCATGCCGCGCGTATTGCTCAGCACGAAGAGGATCGGCGAATCGTCGCTCAGACCCTCGATCAATGTCTCCGGATCCCAGCGAGTCAGCAGCAGACAGGAATGCACCGTCTGCGAGCCCGTGGGATCGTCGTCGATGGCGATGATCTTGGTGGTGGATGTCTGGTTCATCGGCATGAAGCTCCAACGCAGGGCATGGCCTGAATCCGGGAATTGGAACCGCGAAGGCGCAAAGGACGCGAAGAAAGACAAAGATGTGGGCTATGGGCTGATTTCATCCGCAGGATGAGCGCCACACGCCTAATCACCCATTGAAATCCTTTGCGCCCTTCGCGCCTTTGCGGTTCAAAGATTCTCTGATGCTCGGGCGACCTAGGCCACGTTGCCGAGCGTGGGCCGGACCTGCTCCATCAGTGCCTTGGCGCGGTGCTCCAGGCCCTCTGGCGAGATGCCGTTGAAGGCCATGATCTCGGCCGGGCTGGCGGTGGTCTCGCCGCGCTGCCAGCCGACCAGGTCGCGTGCCGCCGCACGGCTGCGCAGCATCACCGGCTCCAGGGCCACGGTGCCGCCGCCGCTCACGCCGATGAGGGCATCGCCGTGGAAGAGCGACTCGAAGGCCGCATCGTCCATGAAGTCGCCGTCCGGCTCGGCGCTGTGCGACCAGGCGACGTCGTCGGGCCGATAGAGCCGGCGCGGGTTGGCGACGGCGACGATGCGCACCCGATAGCCCTCCGCCTCCAGCCGATCCTTGGCGGCGAAGACCGGCTGGAACACCATGTCGCCGGTCACGGCGAAGACGAGTGTCCCCCGCTGACCCTGGGCCGACTCGCAGAGCCGGACGGCGCCCTCGCGCATCGCCTGCTCGGACTGCTTCGGGGTGGTGTGGACCGGGAGCGCCGACTTGGAGGCGACGATGGCGATGCACTTGTTGGACTGCCCAACCGCCCAGGCATAGGCGGCCTGGATCATGTTGGCGTCCGAGGGATAGAGCAGATAGACGTTGCCGTTGCGCATCTGTCCACCGATGTAGTTCTCGATCTCGGGACGCTGATGGGTCCAGCCGTTGCGCCCCTGCTCCAGCGCGCCGGCGGTGAACATGGCGACCATGGCCGGCGTCTTGCGCCGCAACTCCGCCATCGCCTGACCCACGGTCTGCACGATCGGCCAGCCGTTGATGGCGAAGCTCTCGTAGGAGAGCCAGAGCGAACGTCCGCCGAAGAGCGCGAGACCGGCGGCGAAGCCGGCGCAGGCGTCCTCGTTCAGCGGCTCGTAGACCTGACCGCTCGGAGACTGGTTGTAGAGCGCATCGGGGGTCGGATGACGGATCTTGAGCGCCTCGTTGATCGCCTTCATGGCAGATGCCTCGTTGCCGTCGGCATTGGTCACCACGAACTCGGGATCGCGCCGGCCCAGCTCGGCGACCATGGCCGCCAGGATGCTCGCCGGAACCGCCTGATCGCCCGGCGCGAATGACTGCATAGGCAGCGCGCCGATCTCGGTCAGGGGACGTTCGCGCTCGGTCACCACCGTCTCGGCGGCCGGACCGCCACCCGCGCGGCTCAGGTTGGTCCGCACCAGCGACCAGACCTCCGGGGCCAGCGCGCCCCGCTCTAGGGCGGCGGCGATGCTGTCCTTCTCCGGTGTGTCGCCGGGATAGAGGTTGTGCGACTTGGCGCCGCTCGCATGCACGCCCGCGCCCTTGAGCTGCTTGAAAACGACGCAGGTCAGGGTTCCGCCCATGGCCGACTCGGCCGCCTCGCGCACCCCCTCCAGCACGGCGCGGCTGAAGGCCAGACGGGCCTCGGGGCCGAACCGGGTGCTGTCGACGTAGGCGCCCTCCTGGCCCGCGTCGTCGAAGTCCTTAGCGTCGATCAGGACGATCCTCTCGAAATCGTGCGCCCGCCAGTAGGCCTCCATCTGGGCGTTGTCCATCAGGGACACCATCGAATGATGCTCCTGGCTGTAGCCGTTCCAGATCAGCACCGGCAGGAAGTTGGTCACCTCCGGGTAGGCGGTGTGGAAGTGCTTCATCGCCGAGAGGATGTAGGGCTCGCCCAATCCGCCGTCGCCGATGGTGCAGGGAAACAGCCGGTCGCGATTGAGATAGGCGCCGGCCATGGCGAAGTGCTGGCCCTGACCGAGCGGTCCGGCCGGGGCCAGCAGACCGGGAATGGCACCGGATAGATGACCGAGCAGACCGTCGCGCTCGCGAAAGCGCGACTGCAGGTCGTTCACCGTTCGGATACCCATCGACTCCAGCGAACCGTCGAGGAACATGGCGCTGTAGAAGCCGGGCGCATGGTGGCCCACCTCGGTGACGATATTGGTATGACCCAGCATCGCCAGCGCGGCATAGGCATCGGCCGAGCTGGCGAAGCCACCGGGGTGGCCGGACTGCTTGGAGGCGCAGAGCTGGAGGGTCAGATAACGCAGCGCGTCGGCCAGCCACTGGGTCTGGCGCACCGAGGCCGTATCCATCTCCTGGATGCGATCCTGCCCCTCGGTGATGGCGGCGGTCCGGCCCGACTGCTCGAAGTCGGCCGGCAATGGCCCAAAATGCAGGATGCCGTCGAGAAAGGCGGCTTCGGCCTGATCGGCCCGGCGCGGGGATGCATTCGTCATCGTCTCTCTCCTCAGATAGTGACCGCTCCGTCTCGAACTGGACGGCTTGCGTTGAGGAGAATCTAGTGAGCAGACCGATATTTCACAATAGGATACAATTTCCGCATCGTGAAAAATCATCATCTCTGGCCGATCCGAGGCCAATGGCGGCCATCATCCAAACGGTTCTGGTGCAGCCCAAGCGGCATCGGTTCTCTCCAATGGAACGGATACACGCGCTTCAAGGCCCAAGCACGACTGACTCAGTTCTAGACGAGGGTTCTCGGTACAGATCTCGGCGTCGTAGCCTGCCACTGTCGGCAAATCCGCTGAAATCGTTATCGGCGTGGGACCCGGCGAACACAGCCGGAACCGAAACGGTGACTCGTGATTCTGGACAGATCGCACAACATTCGCTAGATGTTACGTCCCGTGTGATTATCTGCCGCGACGGAGCTATCCTTTGTTCCGTGCCCGCGAGGTGCTA
>NZ_JBHUHX010000041.1:0-7157 GCF_042682685.1 Thiorhodococcus fuscus | reverse complement strand
TGGCCATCGGGCCGGCTCCTATTCGGGGCAGGAAGGCGACAGCTTACCCTATTTTGTAAACACCCTCTGAGAGGCTGTCGCCGAACACGTTGGGGCAGGCACTTGAAGCCATTGATTTAGATGGACGGCTGAATCGACGCACGCGGCGGATGCTGTAAAACTGGGGCGTAGCCGAGCGTAAGCATTCCGACGAACGGCTTGCTGCGGTTAGCAAGAGAGGCGAGAGTTACGGCAACTCAGACGCTCTGCGTACGCAGGTGGTGCGGCCCCAGGACCCCGTCAGGGTGCTTGGCATGCATGGGCACGCAGCCCATACATTAATCCAAAACATTCTCGGGGCTATGCGTGTACAGCAGCATTCATCCCCGACAACATGCGCGCGATTTCTGATTTTAGCTCGGGATTTTCCCCGCCAAGCGACAATGCCATACGATAGCGTGATAGGGCTTCACGGTAGCAATTCATGGCCGAAAGCGCCTTACCCCATTTAAAATGAACATCAGGGAAATCGGGGGCGAGTGAAGCAGCGGCGGCGAACCAGGTGATAGAATCGGAGAATTTTGCCTGTCCGAATAAAAATTCAGCCTGCTGCATCAATAAACCAAAATCATTACACTGCAAGCCGATCACTGGCGCTGGAGCTTCTCCAACACCCGAACAACCAATTGGAGAAACCTCAACCGAACCAACAGTTTTAACTTCTTTTCGATCGAGATGACAACGAATAATCTGATCTAGCCAGACAATTCTTTCTTCCATACTGTGTTCATTTAGACAACGCTCCTGACCGCAACGGGCGATTCCCTCTCTCACAGATGGATTAGCAAGATAGTAGCGTATCTTATCGACCATTTCTGCCGGCGAGCAGAATGATTCGATTTCATGACGAAGCCTGAACAGAGCGTCTAAATTAGGCCCGTAATCGGTCAGGAGAAAAGTGCCCATCGTCAGCACCTCGAACATCCGCATGTTCTGTATTTCATCGCCGGTCATATCGATATGAACATTCAAGGCGATCCGTCCTTGACGCAATACCCGATAGAAGTCATTACCAAAAACTGGCGGCAACGCATGCGGACGAAGCGTCTCAGGAATGGTGCCGGCTAAAAATAGACCCAGACGTATCGCACCAGTTCTAACCTCCGGCATGGCGACCAGACGCTCAAGATACTCAATACGCTTACGATGCAGGGGACCGATCTGCCCAGCAAAAACGACATCGTAAACCTTAGGCTCGTCGATCGCGAATTGACTATAACTACGCGGCAGTCCTGGCGAAAAAGGCTCGGCTGCCGCAGCACCAAGCGCCAGTCCACGCTCGCGACACCCAGAATGACTCGAGAGCACCACATCGAAAACCGAAAAATCGGCACTGGCCGCAATGGGTGCTGCCCGCCATCCGAGCGTTAGACGCGGTTTCCAGCGAGTCTTTTTCAGTAGCCGAGCATCAAAGGTATCCGTATCTCCCACGTGCAGGATATCGGGCTGGATGAGGTCGATCTGGGACAAGAAAACCTCAGGCAAAGTCCGAGGCAAACTGGCAATGCGAGAGCGATTTTCCTCAAGCCAGGCACTCTGGGCTCGGAGCGCATTGCCAACGATGAAGGTCGATTCATAGCCCAACCGGTCCATCATAATCGCGAAATTGTGGGCAATCGAAAATCCGCCATCCAGCAATACCTTTACCTGCCGGGAAAAAGGCTGCCGCGCGAGATCCGAATGGCTCGCATAGATACCGTCAATATAGGACCCATAGAAACTATCAACTTGGAGAAATTTCATGAGCGCGCGTCGGTCCTCTGGAATAATACAGTTCTGCTTTGCGGTTCAAACGCGCCCAGAGAAAAACAAGAGGGACGCAGTTCAGATGTAATGCGAAAGCTCGCCCCGATAATAGTCAAGCGTGCGCATCGCCCCTTCTTCAAAAGAAACCGCCGGCACCCAACCCGTCTGACCATTAAACAAAGAATAATCGCAATAATAATCACCAATATCGATCTTCTTGCGCTCTTCGGGATATTCGCATACCTGAAACGAGGATCCAGGCACCACGTCTCGCAGATTTTTTGCGGTATCAAGCAATGACAATACCTGCGGGCCGCCGAGATTGTAGGTTTGACCATCAGTTGCGGGATTGAGCGCCGCCAGCAACAGGGCATTCACGACATCATCGACATAGGAATAATCGCGCTTTTGATCTCCGCCCCAAACCTCAAACGACTGGTTCTCCAATACGCGACGAAACCATACGCCGAGAAATGTCTGACGGGCATCTTTGATTCGCATACGCGGACCAAAGGTATTGGTCAAACGCAGAACCGTCGTGCGCAGTCCATACACCTCATCATAGAGCACATGGTAAAATTCGCCGGCTGTCTTATTGATCCCATTGACATCGACCGGTTTGATCGGGTGTCTTTCATCCACTGGCAAATAGTGAGGCCGTCCATAGATCTGACGGGTCGAGGCAAAAACGATCTTGGTATCAGGCGCGTGGTGACGACAGACCTCTAGCAAAGAGAGCTGCGCGGTGGCGTTGATTTCGAGATCAGTGAAGGGGTCGGCCATCGAGTCCATATGGCTGGTCTGCCCGGCCAGATTGAAGATGAAATCTTTGCCGCCAACGAGATAGGACAGACTGTGACGATCACGCACATCCGAGATATTCAGGGTTACTTGCTCTTCAATCCCCGCGAGGTTACGAAGGTTTCCGCCGTACAGGGGATTCATACTGTCGATGAGCATCACCCGCGCCCCCAAACCGACCAGACGATGAGCCAGAGTCGAGCCGATGAAACCCGCTCCACCAATAATAAGCACCGAACGACCGTGGATGCTGTCGAATGCAGGAATAGGCGTTTGTGTTTGGGTCATGACTTGCGCCCTTCCATGAAAAGTGAATCTGGCTTGCGAACGCGACCGACCGCATCCGCATCCAGGCAGAAGGCAGCAAAACCTGGGATTGCCGACTCCGATGCGGAAACGACACGTACATCGCGCAAACCGGCTTGGCGTAACAAGCGTGCCAGCGAAAAACGGTCATACATCCATTGATGAATCTCGCCGCCCTGACGGAATCGCCCGATATCTTCCGCATCATGCACGATGCGTGGGGGCGCCTGAGGCGGCGGCACGACAGACCTTATACGTTGCAAAAAACCCTCAACCTCGGCGCCAACCCGGTCGATAACGAACGCCTCAGCAGGCATTGGAGACTGAAGCCAATAGCGGGCCATCTCCCCCCCACTCTCGTTACGGACCATCTGATCGAGCAGTTCAAGCAGCATCCAATCATAGCGCTGAGCGGCCTCTGTATCGCCCGCGAGGGCGCCGTCCAGGTTTTCAAGATAGAGACGACAAATCGTTTCAAGATCGGGGATAGCGATACGCATGATCCCGCCTGGCCTCAGGACCCGCAGACATTCATCCAGAAACGCAGGGGCTTTCCACTTGGGCAAGTGCTCGAGAACATGGGAATGATAGACCGCGTCGAACGTCGCATCCTCATAGGGCAATGAAGCCAGGATATTGCATTCCATCACATTCTGATGGCGCGATACCAAATCGACATTGACCCATGCGGCATGGAAATGCCCACCACATCCCAAATTCAGATGCAGTGGACGTGCTGTCGCATCGCCAGCATCCAGGGCGCAGATAAAGGTTCGAGTGTAGGTTGGCTCGCCAATCACGGATGTCAAATCATACGGAATGCTGTCGAGTACGGCCGCGACTTGCAATCCGTACCGAGCAAACAAGATCCGTAGTTCGGGCTCGGAGAGGATAATCTCCACCACCGGACGACCATAGGCCAGTTTACGCAGATAGATCGGCTGACCGGCCCGGCGCAGAACTGTCGTATGGAAGATCACATAGCGTGATGCGACCCGCCGAGCCTCCCGGATTGCCAGTTCATAATCCAGGATATGCATGAGCGAGACGCCATTGAAAACGACCTCGAACGAACGGTCTGCGAAAGGCAAGCGGGTCGCGTCACCAACGTGGAAATCGAGCCCCGGATAACGCTCATTAGCCAAATCGATCATGGCCCTAGATGCGTCGAGCCCAGTGTACTTGATCCCACCTGGCACCAGACTGGCAAACACCTCGCTGTAGTACCCGCTACCGCATCCCACTTCCAGAACATTGGGGCACGACAGATTAAGCGCGCGGATCGCCTCAACCGCAACGGCGAAATCGCGACGCACCGAACCGGCTCGCATCTGCTGGATCAACGCCGCGTAGGCATCCGCCTGTACGCGCGCCACGTCCTCGAAACTCCAGCCATCCTCCGCGTTACGGTACGCCTGATCGCGGTCGATGCGCTCATATCCCGTCGTCAGTTTGGTCGATTGTGGCGACGACACTGGCGCACGCTCATCGGTTTGTAAGGCGGCGGGCCGCTCGGAACCATAACGAATGTCCATCCCATCATGAGCGAAGGAATCGAAGCGCTTTTCAAGCATGGAATGCAGCGATTCCAAACGCCGGATGTAAGGCCGGAAGATGACATCGACCAGAGATGGATGGCGTTTCGCCGTGGCTGGGGCAACTCCCGCCGACCACTGCCCATCGGGCCGTTGCCTTAGCGCGTGATAATGCCAGAAAACCAAACGTCGACCGGACAGCATCACTTCCTGGCCGATCTGGCGAAAATCGTAATTATCGATATTCCAAAGTGCGGCATTAACACCTGGGTGTTCAATTATCCTGAGTTTTGGATAGAGCGCAGGCCATTTATCGAGATATTTCTGATCGGCGAAGCGGTCATCTTCAAGTCGATCATAGCACCAATCGATACAGTTCTCACGATAGGTTTCCAGACAAGATAAGCCATCGGCATCCGCTCGCCACGAAATCCAACCAACGTTAAAGATGCCATAGCGCACGAGATCCTGCCGATCCGAAGAAAAGCGATGCGGGGTGATAGCGATTGACGCATCACCAATCTCGTCATAAATGATCTCTGGATCAGCAAAAAACCAAGTATCCGCATCGACATAGGTGATCATGTCGATGTCAGAACGGGTCTTTAGCAAGAAAAGAGGAAAACAGGGCGTGCAAGTAAAATAATACTCGATCAGGGATCGATTAGTCCTCGCCTGCTTGAGTTCTGGATCAAATGCCTCGAGATCGCCCAGACTGATGACTTCCACCCCGGCAAGCCCCATCGTGTTGAGCATGGATGCACAGCGCTCATCCAGGGCCAGGATGTAGAAACGTGCATAAGGCGCATGAGCACGTAGACTCTCGATCATCGCAAGACCACGGACTAAATAGCGGTAATCGAAATAGGCGCAGTAATGACGAATGATCATCGGAGCAATTCAGCTTTTTGAGGTAAAAAAAGAGCGCACGAGCGCGCCAACCAAATGGACCGCCTCAGGCTCGAGCTGAGGATACATCGGCAGACTCAGAATGCGTGGAATGATTGCCTCGGTAACCGGAAGCACACGGGTGGCGAACCTCGCATAGGCGGGCTGCAGGTGCACGGGCACCGGATAATGGATGGCTGTACATACACCATGCTCGGAGAGATAACCCGCCAGCTCATCCCGGGCGTCAGTCTCGATAACATACTGATGGTAGACATGATGAACGTCCGGACAACAGTGTGGTGTCCGGACCGGCGCGGAGCACAAACCGTCGTCATACAAACTGGCGATGGCACGACGCCGATCGTTCCGCTCATCGAGACGCTCAAGCAGAACCCCCAAAAGCGCGGCCTGCAACGGATCGAGACGCGAGTTGACACCCTCGGTAGCGCTGACGAAACGTTCTCGCCAGCCATACTGACGCAGCAGCCGTACCTGCTCCGCAAGCACCGGGCAATCCGTGACGACCATGCCGGCATCGCCCACAGCCCCAAGATTTTTGGTCGGATAAAAACTAAATGCAGCAATATCGCCTAAGCTACCGGCCCGGCGCCCGTTCCAAGATGCGCCATGCGCTTGAGCGCAGTCCTCGACCAGAGCGACCCCACGAGCACGACACCATTCCCGAATCGGATCCGGAGGCACAAGGTTTCCGTATAGATGCACGACGATCACGGCCTTGAGCGATACGTCCGCAACCCGTTCGAGATCTAGCAGATCAATAAGGAATGTCTCAGGATCGATGTCGACAAACACGGGAACCGCGCCGATGGCACGGATCGCGACAATCGTGGCAACCGCCGTATGAGAAACCGTCGCTACCCGGTCCCCTGCTTCCACTCCCACCGCGCGTAGCGCAATCTCCAAGGCTTGGGTGCCATTGGCTACACCGATTCCATATCCGACACCGATATAACCCGCAAAAGTACGTTCGAAGGCTTCAACCTCAGCGCCGAGTATGTAACGCCCGGAATCCAGAACACGCCGCCACGCATCGTCAATCAGGGCTCTATCTTCGTCGACAGTTGCCTTAGGTAACGTCTGCGGTATATTCAAGTGTCAAGTCCCCTAAGATTATATACCCGCTTTTTGAATAGTTCGGGGCGCTTCTCAGCCCAATCCTTGAGGGCTTGAATCGGGGCGATGTGCCCGAGTGCTTTTTGCGGAATGTGCTGGTTGTAGACCTGGACGTAGCGGGTGATGGTTTGCTCCAGACTTTGCGACGAGTCGAAGCGTGTGGTAGCCAGCACCTCGGCGATGCGTCCATTGAAGCGTTCGATCATGCCATTGGTCTGCGGGGTTCTGGGTTTGGTCAGGCGATGCTCGATGGCGTGTTTGGAGCAGACCTGATCGAAGCGATGCTGCCCCGTCGGCGCGCGCTCGCCTGTGGCGCAGAAGCGGTCGGTGAACTCCTTACCGTTGTCGGTGAGGATCTTGGAGAGGGCGAACGGCGCCTTCGCGATCAGGCGCTCGAGAAAGCCACTGGCCGAGGCCGCCGACTTATCGTCGAGGGTCTCGACGTAGACCCAGCGGGTGGCGCGATCGATCGCTGCGAAGAGGTATTTACGCCGGTCTTCATCGGGCATTTGGGGCAGGTATTTGACGTCGACATGGACGAACCCAGGCGCGTAGTCCTTGAAGGTCTTCACCGGACGCTTCGCGGTGTCCACCTCCTGCGGGATCAGGGCCTTGAGGTTGGAGATACCGTGGCGCCGCAGGCAGCGATCGAGCGCTGAACGCGAGGCCTCGGGGTGGATGAATTCGCGGGTAACCGCCAACAGA
>NZ_JBHUHX010000040.1:0-112665 GCF_042682685.1 Thiorhodococcus fuscus | reverse complement strand
TTCCATCTTCCGGAGACGCGATATGCTGCTCAATTTTAATGTCCGGATATCACATTAGATGGCTATACACCTCCGAAGTCGAGATCCTTAACGGTCATGCCCAAGTCTTTTAGATCCATCGCTAAATTCTCGCAGATTGCTTACAAGTGCGCCCAACAATGGATTATACCGTTTCCGTGTAACGTACCACTTCTCGTGAGGCGTTGGCGCGAAAACCGCTCTCGCGGTGGGAAATCTCCGTCTATCCTGGTTCGGTAGGCGTGATAAACAGAAGGACGGCTATATGCCTTGCGTTGGTTCCAGCCCGATTTGTCCTCCTGATTCGACGAGACCTTGTTGCGGCGAATTCGAGTGTTCCGCTGAGGGTCTATGCAACTTGTAACCATGCTCCTTGTCCGCCGTCTACCCGAATGCAGACCCCAGCCAACGATCCCCCGGCGACCGCAACTGGGACAGAGCAGGCAGATAGAACAAACTCCAGAGAACCCGCTTACCGAGGCATGTTAAGGGAGCTGGGCGAGAGCATGCTCTTGAATTCTGAACAACACGAAGGAGCAAATCGCGGTTTGTGAAATGGCCACTTGCTTCACTCCACTCCTAGTTCACTCGCCGTAATAGTTACCGATGAAGTTCTCGAACTTGGTGTACTTGCCAAGGAAGGTCAGACGCACGGTTCCGATCGGGCCGTTACGCTGCTTGGCGATGATGATCTCGGCGACACCCTTGTCGTTGCTGTCCTCGTGATAGACCTCGTCGCGATAGATGAAGACGATGAGGTCTGCGTCCTGTTCAATGGCTCCAGACTCACGAAGATCCGACATCACCGGACGCTTGTTCGGACGCTGCTCCAGGCTGCGGTTGAGCTGCGAGAGCGCGATGACCGGGACGTTGAGCTCCTTGGCCAGTCCCTTGAGCGAGCGCGAGATGGCCGAGATCTCGGTCGCCCGGTTCTCGCCCGCGCCCGGAGCCTGCATGAGCTGCAGATAGTCGAGCACGATCAGGCCCAGGTCGTTCTGCTCGCGCTTCAGACGCCGGGCCCGGGCGCGCACCTCGGTCGGGGACATCGCGGGGGTGTCGTCGATGAACATGGGCGCGCCGGCGAGGATGTTGACCGCCGAGGTCAGACGCGGCCATTCGTCGTCCTCCAGCTTGCCGGTGCGCACCCGGTGCTGATCGATGCGGCCCAGCGAGGACATCATGCGCATGGCGAGCGAGTCGCCCGGCATCTCCATACTGAAGACGGCCACCGGTCGCTTGGACTGGATGGCGACGTTCTCGGCGATATTCATCGCGAAGGTAGTCTTACCCATCGACGGGCGTCCGGCCACGATGATGAGATCCGAAGGCTGCAACCCAGAGGTCATCTCGTCGAAGTCAGAAAATCCGGTCCCCAGCCCGGTGATAGGCTCGTCGCGCTGATAGAGCGTGTCGATGCGCTCCACCGCCCGGCTCAACAGCACCTTGATCGATTGAAAACCGCCCCCGCCGCGCGACTCCTGCTCGGCGATGGCGAACACCTTACGCTCGGCATCATCGAGCAGCTCGGAGGCATCGCGCCCCTGAGGGTTGTAGCCGCTGTCGGCGATCTCGGTCCCGGCGGAGATCATCTGCCTGAGCACCGAGGTCTGACGCACGATCCGTGCGTAGGCCTTGATGTTCGCGGCGCTAGGGGTCTCGTTGACCAGCGTCCCCAGATAGGGCAAGCCGCCGGCGTCGCTCAGACGCTCGGTGCGCTCGAGCGTCTCCGCCAGCGTCACCACATCGAATGGCTGATCGCTCTCGGCGAGCTTGACGATGGCCGCAAAGATGAGCCGATGCTCGCGCCGGTAGAGATCCTTTTCCGCGACCATGTCGGCCACCCGGTCCCAGGCGCTGTTATCGAGCATGAGACCGCCAAGCAGGGACTGTTCGGCGTGGATATTGTGTGGAGGAACGCGCAGGTCGTCGACCCCCGCCTCCGATGCGAGTTTCGCAATCTCGTCGGCATCTGAATCGAACATGAGTCCTCGAACAGGCGAAGAAGCAGGCCGCGCTCTAGGGCGATAGACCTACGGAGACAATGGCGGAAGAAGGCGGTCACCGCACCCGGAGGCGGGAGACGACGGCCTCGTCGTAAGGCGTCATTCTGTCGCGCTGAACGAAGTGAAACAAGAGCGCCGCAGACGGAGCGAGGACAGGACAGAAAGCCCTGATGGGCGGAAACGGAAACGGATTCGAACGCGGCTACCCGGCCGAATGGGCCGAGCCGACCGAACGATCAGGCCCCATCCCGGCAAGGCCGGGATGGTCGCGAGACATCAGTCCCCAGGGACGACGTCGACCTTGATCTCAACGTCCACATCCACGTGCAGATGCAGAACGACGTCGTACTCGCCAACCGTACGGAAGGCGCCATTCGGCAAGCGGACCTCGGACTTGTCCAGCTCGAAACCGGCCTCGACTGCCGCCTGGGCGATGTCAGCGGTTCCGACCGAGCCGAAGAGACGACCCTCGTCGCCAGCCTTACGGGCGACGGTCAGTCGAACGCCTTCCAGACGCGCCTTGCGCGCCTCGGCCGCAGCCAGCAGCTCAGCAGCCTCGCGCTCCAGCTCGGCACGACGGGCCTCGAACGCCTCCAGGTTCTCCGGCGTCGCGGCGACCGCGAATCCGCCCGGAAGCAAATAGTTGCGACCGTAGCCCGAGCGAACCTTCACCTTGTCGCCGAGCACACCCAGGTTGCCCACATTCTTCAGCAGGATGACTTCCACTTGTGTATTCCTCTCAAAATTCGTTTGGATGCCGCAATCCGAATGATGTCAGCCTGGCTTTGAGGTACGACGCGCCACTCGGCCACGAATGTCCAGCCAGACATCCACCAAGCCGAGACAGGCAACCAACAGCCCCATCTGCGGCATGAACAACACCATCAGCACATATAAACCGATCAACCATCCCCGAGGAGCATTCCGGATGTGACGCACGCCATGCGCCACGGCCAGGCCCTGCAACAGCAGGAGCACGCCCGACACCGGCAACAGCCCAGCCGCAACGCCCGCGCCGGCCCCTATGAGGACCCAGCCCAACAGGACCAAAAACAGGCCCCCTGCGACACGACCGATGTCGAGCGCTCTGAATTCCTGCCCGAAGCCGCCCGGATTGAAGAGCACCGCCTGCCACCAACGCGCCAGAAAGAGACCGACGAGCGATTGCAGCACGAGCCCGGCCGCAAAGGCGCCGGTCATCCAGCGCTCGATTTCCGCAAACAGCGCCTGGCTGGACTCCGCCTCGATCAGACCATCTTTGAGCAGCGACTGGCGAACCGGATCCAGCAATTGATGCCAGTAGTCCGCCGGATCGCCGATCAGCGTAAAGAGGACGACCACCAGCAGCAGACCGCCGAGCCCTGCCAGCTGGACCGTTAGATCGAGCGAGCGCCCCAGACGCAGAACGACGGCCAACGCCCAGACGGGCAGCCAGAAGACTAGCAGGACCCCCAAGGCCGGCCAAGGCGAGCCGAGCGCGAGCCAGGCGAACATCCCGGCCCCCAGCGTCGACAACAGCATGAGCAGGGCACCCGCGCGCGCGCCATTGCGAAGCGTCACCAGCCCGACCGAAGCCGAGCTGATCAGCCCCAGAAGCGGCATCAGCATCGACAGCAGAGCCGAAACCGCAGCGACCAACGCCGCCTGCGAATAGCCCCGCATAACGAAATGAGCGAGCGCCTTCAATGCGGAGACCTATACCGGGGATGTCATGCGAGCGCGCCGGAAGTCAACATGGGCGCCGCAACGCGACGACCCACGAGACCCCGAGCGCGCCCTCGATCAGTGGCCGTCGGTGTAGGGGAGCAGGGCCAGATAGCGCGCGCGCTTGATGGCCTGGGCCAACTGACGCTGATACTTGGCCGAGGTGCCGGTGATACGGCTCGGCACGATCTTGCCGGACTCGCTCACATAGGCCTTGAGCAGGTTGAGATCTTTGTAATCGATCTCGGTGATGCCCTCAGCGGTGAAGCGGCAATAGCGCTTGCGGCGAAAGAAACGAGACATGGATTTCTCCGTAGTTTTTTAGCTTGAGCAGGATTCGCGATACGCGACGGATTCAGACGAGCGACGAATCAATCGTCGCTGGAATCGCTGTCACGGGAGCGGGAATCGTTATCGGAACGAGAATCGTCGTCGGACGAATCGGAATCGGAACGCTCACGCTCCTCACCAGTCTTCGCGAGCGGCGAAGGCTCGGTGACAGCGTCCTTGCGGCTGATGATCAGATTGCGCAGAACAGCGTCGTTGAAACGGAAGGTGTTCTCGAGCTCGTCGATCGTTTCCTGATCGCACTCGATGTTCATCAGCACATAATGCGCCTTGTGAACCTTGTTGATCGGATAGGCCAGCGGACGCCGCCCCCAGTCCTCAAGGCGATGGATGACACCGCCACGCTTCTCCAGATTGCCCTGATAGCGCTCGATCATGCCGGGCACCTGCTCGCTCTGGCTGGGATGAACCAGAAAAACCACTTCGTAATGTCGCATTGCTGCTCCCTTCGGATTGGCAGCCTCCCGACGAAAATCGGTGAGGCAAGGAGTATCCCCGATATTTCAGGGAATCGCGCATTCTATATGAAAAGAGCGCAACGATAAAACCCTAAAAAGCAACCCGCCACGAAGCGCCCCGCTTGCTCAAATTTCAACCCTGGATCAAACTGACGAAACATCAGTAAATCAGAATATTGGGGACTTCCAGATGAGCATCGAGAACGACTTCGCCTCGCTTCGCCGGTCTACTCTGAGTGCCAGCCTCACGGACGACGAGGTCGAGGCGCTGGCCGTCATCGCCTGCTGCAGACGGCTCGCCGACCAAGAGGTTCTGATCAAGGAAGGGAACGTGGACAACAGTCTGCACATCATCACGGAGGGGGCGATCGCGGTAACGCGCGATATCGGCAAGGGCGAATACACCACCATCCATGTGCTGCGCACCGGCGACCTGGCGGGCGAGATGGGCTTCATCAGCGGACAACCCCATACTGCGACGCTCCGCTCGCTCGGACGCACCCAGGTCTGCAGCTTCGAGCGCGACGCCTTCGAATCGCTCCTGGCCGAACACCCCTGGCTGGTCTATCGCGTGATGCAGAACATCGTCAAGGTGAGCCAGGACATTTTGAGACGCATGAACGCACAGCACGTCGAGCTGACCAAATACGTCAGCCGCTCGCACGCCCTCTACTGAGCGCCCGAGAACCCAAAACGCGGATCGTTCGCCGAGCTATCGCGACTGCAGGTCATGCAACCCCTGCCCGAGCTGCCGCGCCGCATCCTCGACGCCGCGCTGCGCACGCTCCAGCAGATCGCGCCCCTGCCCCAGCATGGCCCGACCGACCGCATCGGCCAGCTCGCGACCCGAGACCTCACGGCCGTTCAGGATGACGCGACTCGGCGAGGTCGAATAGGCGGACAGAGGGTCGGCCAACGTCAAGGCCGTATCCTCAACCGCATCGTACCGATAAAAACAGGCCGCGCGCATGGATCGGGGCGAGCCATCCCCGGCGCGGGACTCGAAGCCCAGATCCACCCTCAGCTCCTCGCTGCGGCGCATCCGGGTCTCGACCCGGGTCCATTCGACCGATTCGGGTGCAGGCCGCGACAACTCCAATGCGAGATCCTTGCACAGGACGACCCGCACGTCCTCGCGGGAATCCGAGCATCCGTTCACCGCGACGACCCCGGCCACCAAGAGCGCGCGGATCGCGGCACTCTGGAGATTCGAGAAGATGGCATTCATGCAAAGGCTCCAGGAAACAGCATCATTTTAGAAACGAACGGACCGGCGCTGCGGACGAAAACGCGGACACCACATATCGCAATCACGAAGGACGAGCGCGACGCGTATACTAGGCACGCCTACGCCATCCCTCTTCAGACGCGTGCCGATCGAAGCTGGGACTCATCGCAACCGAGGGCCGCGACCAGAGCGCCTTCCTCCGAAGAGCCGCTCGCGCCGAACCGACAACGACCGACGGACGCGCTCGGTCTCTCCCGCAAGGACGCAGCCCAAAGGGGCGCGACCGCACGCAGTGCCGACACCCCGAAGAAGGCAGGCCCGTTCGACCGAGATTCGAGCACGGCGGCTTCAAGCACGAAACGACGACTGACGACGAATCAACGCACGACAACGTAAACTCAAATAGCAGGAGATTCGACGATGACACTCCCTAAGAATGTCGGAACCATGGACCGCAACATCCGCCTGGCCGTAGCAGGCGTCCTCATCCTGGCCGGTCTCATGACCTCCTCGGTGATCCTGGACATCCTGGGCCTGATCGTGCTCGCCACCGGTGCGTTCGGTACCTGCCTGGCCTACATCCCGCTCAAGATCGACACCACCGAGAAGAAGGAAGACTGATCCGTCCGGTCTTCGGCCGAGGGGCGCGGCCATGCGGCCGCGCCCCTCAAGCTTCGCCCTTCAGCAGGGACTCGTAGCGCTCTCGAAACGCCGCCTGACGCAAACGTCCCGCCTCCTCTTCAGTAGCGATCAGCGGCGAATCGCACCAGTCCCCGGACACGGCATCGAACACCGAGAAACGGTAGCCGCGACCGACCTTGAAGACCTTGGTCACCGCATTTCCAGCCTGCTCCATCGCCTCCAGCTTGCTCAGCCCCGGCGACACTTCCACCGCCACGGCGCTCGATTCGACCGGCCGCTCCTCGATCTCGAAACTGTTGTTTTGCACCTCGCCCTGGATGTCGAGCTGGACCGACTTCAACCCTGGCATCCGCGCCAAGAGATAGCCTGCCATCATGACCCCGAGCCGCTCATTCTCGGACTCCATGGCCGTGAGAAGCTTGTCGGCCACGATCTGGCAGCGCTGAACCCGATCCGGACACTCCACCCACTCGCGCCCCATCTGCCAGCCACCGTCCATGTCGCTGTCGAGCTTATCGAAGAAACCCTCCGCCTGACCGAGCAGCGCATCCGGCACGTTGAGCTCGCAGACCTGATCGTCGATGATGGCATTCAGGATCATAGACACCCCCTCGTCTTCAAAGATGTGGATTCATCGGTATGGGGCGGTTCCCGCCCCCACGAACACGCGTGGAACCTCAGACCATGCTACTCACAATTCCCGAGCTCCTGAATCCGGCCCAACTCGCCAAGATCCAGGAAACCCTCGCCGACGCCCCGTTCGTCGACGGCAAACTCAGCGCCGGCTTCGCGGCGGCCCGCGTCAAGCACAACCAGGAGCTCGGCCCGGATCCGCAGCGCCAGCAGCGACTGACCCGAATCCTCATGGCGAGCCTGGGCCATCACCCGACCTTCCGCTCCGGGGCGCTTCCGCACAAGGTGGCCGAACTCATCTTTGCCCGCTATACGCCGGGCATGGCCTACGGCGAACATGTCGACGACCCCATCATGGGCACGAACGGACCGCGTTTTCGTAGCGACATCTCCATGACCGTATTCCTCAATTCACCCGAAGCCTACCTGGGCGGAGAACTGGTGATCCGAACCTCATTCGGCGAACGCCAGGTCAAGCTCCTGGCCGGAGATGCCGTCATCTATCCCTCATCGAGCCTGCACCGGGTCGCCGAAGTCGAGCAGGGCGAGCGACTGGTCGCTCTCACCTGGATCCAAAGCCATGTTCGCGATCCGGCACAGCGCGAGCTCCTCCACGAGCTGAACCTGGCCCGCGAGCAACTGCTGACGGATGCGCCCGACCAGTCGGCGACCGCCTACGTGAACCGCACATATGCCAATCTAGTGCGAATGTGGAGCGATCTCTAGCCAGAACGGAGGATTCGGACCGACACACCGCCCCTCTATCAGCGGCAATGTGGTTGCAGGTTGGCCCATGCTAAACTGCCCCCAAGCAATACAGCCCCCCTTAAACTCAGGATCCCCGGCACCTCCATGACCAGGCAGAAGACATTCCTCGTGATCTCGGCACTCGGCGAAGACCACCCAGGTATCGTCAACCAACTCTCGCAGGCCGTGCTCGACCACGGCTGCAACATCGAGGACAGCCGCATGACCGTCCTCGGCGGGGAATTCGCGGCGATACTGCTGGTGGAAGGCAAGTGGAACACACTGGCCAAGATCGAAAACACGCTTCCCGAGCTTGAGCGCCAGCTCGGCATGACCATCATCTCCAAACGCACCGGCGAGCGCGCCTCCGGACGCAACCTGCTGCCCTACGCGGTGGACGTGGTCTCCATGGATCACCCCGGAATCGTCAACAACCTGGCCGGATTCTTCGCCGAGCGCAGCATCAACATCGAGGACATGGCGACCAGCACCTATGCCGCCGCCCACACGGGCACGACCATGTTCTCGGTACACATGACCGTCGGCATCCCAGCCGACATCCATATCGCGGGTCTGCGCGAGGAATTCATGGACTACTGCGACGGACTCAATCTGGACGCGGTGTTGGAGCCGCTCAAAGGCTGACCCCTCACCTGGGGAGGACGTTCCCACCCGGCCCCTCGCCGGATCCGCGCGACGCCCTCCTCGTTTCGACGACGAGCTGACTTCGGAGCCCTCGACCATGCCTCCCGCTATCGGTGCAACGATCCCAGACCTCGAACGGCCGGCCACCGGCGACCAGACCATCAAGCTCTCCGACTACCGGGGCAAGCAACTCGTCCTCTATTTCTACCCCAAGGCCAGCACCCCCGGCTGCACCCAGGAAGGACAGGATTTCCGCGATGCCGCTGACGCCTTCGCCGATGCCAACACCCGGATCCTCGGCGTCTCGCGCGACGGCATCAAGGCCCAGGAAAACTTCAAGGCCAAGCAGGGATTCCCGTTCGATCTCATCTCGGACAAGGACGAGTCGCTCTGCCAGGCGTTCGACGTCATCAAGCTCAAAAAGATGTACGGCAAGGAGAGCCTGGGCATCGAGCGCAGCACCTTCCTGATCGACGCCGAGGGCGTCCTGCAACGCGAATGGCGCCAGGTGAAGGTCAAGGACCACGTCGAGGAGGTTCTGAACGCCGCTCGCGAACTCGCCGGACGCTGATTCTCTCGACGCCAGCCCCTGAAGCCGGCCTCGGGCCGGCTCCACGGCCAGACCCACGCCTGTCCTTCAGGACGGCCAACCGATCCCCGGCACCCAATGATCAAGCGCGAAAACGACAAGCCCTGCCTGTTCATTCTGGACACCAACGTGCTGATGCACGATCCGACCGCCCTCTTCCGCTTCCAGGAGCACGACATCTTCCTGCCGATGATGGTCCTGGAGGAACTCGACCACGGCAAGAAGGGCATGTCGGAGGTGGCCCGCAACGTGCGGCAGGTGAGCCGTTTCCTCGATCAACTGATGATCGACGCGGACAAACAGGAGATCGACGCCGGATTAGAGCTCATGCAATCCGGCACGAGCGGCGGCGTCGCCAGCCCCGCCACGGGGCGCCTCTTCTTCCAGACCGAGCCGCTCGATCTCAAGCTGCCCAACTCGCTCCCCGGCAGCACCCCGGACAACAACATCCTGGGCACCGCCCAGGCGTTGCGCGAACTGCGCACCGACCGCCAGGTGATCATCGTCTCCAAGGACATCAACCTGCGGATCAAAGCCGCCGTGCTCGGCATCCCGGCCGAGGACTATTCCAACGATCAAGTCCTGGACGATGCGGACCTTCTCTACACCGGGCTCGAGATCCTGCCGGAGGACTTCTGGGAGCGCCACGAAAAGAACCTCGACGCCTGGAAGGAGGAAGGACGCACCTTCTATCGCGTTACCGGACCGGATGTCGCCGACTGGTACAGCGCTCAATGCCTCGCACTGAGCGAGGACGCAAGCTTCGAGGCGATGGTGCACGAGAAGCGCTCCGACACCGAGGCCGTCATCGAGCTGATCGAGGACTACCGGCTCCCGCGCCACAATGTCTGGGGCATCACGGCGCGCAACCGCGAGCAGAACTTCGCGCTCAACATGCTGATGAATCCCGAGCTCGACTTCGTCACCCTGCTCGGCTCGGCCGGAACCGGCAAGACGCTGCTCGCGCTGGCCGCCGGGCTGGCGCAAGTGCTCGATCGCGGTCTCTACCGCGAGATCATCATGACCCGCGTCACGGTTCCGGTCGGCGAGGACATCGGCTTCCTGCCCGGCACCGAGGAGGAGAAGATGACACCCTGGATGGGCGCGCTCATGGACAACCTGGAGGTGCTCACCCAACCCGAGGGCGGCGAGTGGGGCCGGGCCGCGACCAACGACCTCATCCGCAATCGCATCCGCATCTCATCGCTCAACTTCATGCGCGGACGCACCTTCCTCAACAAGTACATCATCCTCGACGAGGCCCAAAACCTCACCGCCAAGCAGATGAAGACGCTCATCACCCGAGCCGGCCCCGGGACCAAATTCGTCTGTCTCGGCAACATCAGCCAGATCGACACGCCCTATCTGACCGAAACCACCTCCGGCCTGACCTACGTGGTGGACCGTTTCAAGAACTGGCCGCACAGCGGACATATCACGCTGATGCGCGGAGAGCGCTCGCGGCTCGCCGACTTCGCCTCTCAGGAGTTGTAGGCGACGCTCAAGAGCTACGCTGTCGCAGATCGGCGCCACCCGAGCATTCCGAGGTCCGCTTCGGTACGAGGGCGGGCCGACAAGGCCCGATGAAACGCCCTCGCGCCGCATGAGAAAACCCTTCAGTCCGCCCCGTCCTCCCAAGGCCGCCCCTGACACAGGAAGCGGGCGTCGAGCAGCAATGCGTAGACCTCATGGAGCCGCTCCGGGATGAGAATGGCGCCGTCACGCACGGAATACTTGCGCTCCAGCAGATCGCGCGCCGGCTTGGGCAGGTCGTAGAGATCGACCAGGGACATGCCCCAGTCGTCGAAATGGCGCTCCGCAATCGACTCATAGGAGATCAGCCTCAGATCCTTGTGACGCCGGTCGGCCATGATGTACGCATAGAGCCGGTTGACCGCATCCGCCGGCCCCTCCAAAACCTGCAGGAATTGGTCCCCACTCAGGATCAGCATGCCGGTAATCCCGGCGGCCCGGTTGTTATCGGCGCTCTTTGCGATCAGATCGCGCAACTGGGCGTTGTCGATAAAGCCGTCGCGACAGGTACTGCGATAGATGAGCCGGCAGTTTTCCATGATTCCCCCCAGAGATGTGCAGCTAGAGCGCCAGATCGATCCCCGACACCAGCAACCCAGGCAGCAAGGCACTGCTCGTCGAGCGCCCGTCGTAGGTATCGGCGGAGAGTATGAGCTCTCGATCCTGCGTCAGACCTTCCAGTCGATCGCCCAGCACATGATAGAGGCTGTCGTCGAACCGCATCACCTTGACCGGCCCCTGGACCTCGCCCTTCTCGATCCAGAAGGTACCGAAACGGGTCATTCCGGTGACGCGGCAGTCGTTGGCGTCGGACCAATTGCAATACCAGAGATTGCCAATGTAGAGCCCCGTATCCAGTCGCGCGGGGATATCCGCGAGCGGCAGATCGCCCGCGTCCAGGGCAAGCGACTCGGGCGACTCTCCGGCCGCGTTCACGGATTCGCCGTACTCCTTGGCGCTGCGGGCATCGACCAGGCACTCGGCATGACGGCCCTCCTCGATCAAGGTCACGGAGTCGGGCTGCAGAAACCCCTCGGAGGTGAAGGCCGGCGCCAGACCGCGTGACGACTCCTCGCGGATGCAAATCCTCGGATCCAGATGCCGCTCGCCCCGAATCAGCTTGAGCAGAGGCGTTTGCTGGGTACGATGGCTCTTGAGATCGAACCCGCCCCAGGCCAGCATCTCCATCAACTCCTGAACGGCCGCCGGCGCCAGATAGGCACGATAGCGACCCGGCGCGATGGTCACCGCCGGCTGCGCCATGACGTGCAAGGCATCCCGCATGGCGCCCAATTTGTTGCGCAGGACAGAAGGATCCCAACGGAATCCGCCGTAACCCGACTTGAGCGCCTTATCGGACTCCAGATGACAGCTCCAATCCAGATTGAAGCTGGTGCTCTGATGCCAGTGACGATGACCGATCGAGCTCGACAACCCCTCCTGGATCTCCCCGCTCGCCCAGATTCCGACCAGATCCAGCCCGTCGGCCGCACCGATCAGCTCGGCCAACGCCTCCTCGACCGGCGGCAGCTCGGCCTCGACTCGGCGCAGACTCTCGCTCGGCTCGGTCGAGTAGTGAAGATAGGGATCCTCCGGGACATGTCCGATACGGTTGCGCAAGGCCTGGAGCAAGCGGATGGCCTGGAGCAGATCCGGGCCAGAGTCGCCGGCCAGGTCGCAGCTGCCCTCGGCCTGGCGCGCACCGGAGATGAGCGTCAGCCCCAGGGTGGCCGAATGTACGTTCCCGGCCTGACGGATACGATTACGGGTCAGGCGAACGAAGTCGGAGGTCTCGCCACCCAGCGAGCAGAAGAGAATCTCCTCACCGTCCAGCCGGACGAAGAGGTGCTCGGCCAGTTTTTGAAAGTATTCCTGGTTCATTCACCACCCCCGAAGACGGCAACGTCACGAAACAGGCATGGCGGCGAGGCATGTCCGACAAAGATGGTTTGATTCGGCTCGCCTTTGCCGCAGTTGGCGACACCGCAGACCTCGCGGGTCTCGGGACCGCCGACCCCATCGAGACTGCGCCAGAACTCGGCCGAGATCCCTCGGTAGCCGGGATTGCGCACCAGACCGGTCAGCTGCCCATCTTCGATCAGACGCCCGAGCTCGCAACCGAACTGGAACTTGTTGCGACTGTCGTCGATCGACCAGGAGCGGTTGGTATCCATGAGCACGCCGCGTTCGACCCGGGCGATGAGATCCTCCAGACTCCCCTCGCCCGGCTCCAGATTGATGTTGCCCATGCGATCGATGGGCGGGCGGTCCCAACTGGACGCGCGACTACAGGCCACGCCAGGCAGGCCGGCACGCGCCTGGGATAGCGGACCGCCGAGCGGCCGCTCCAGGATGCCGCGCCGAATCAGATAGCGGCGACCGGCCGCGTTGCCCTCGTCGTCGGCGGCCATGGAAGCCAGCTCGCCAGGTACGGTGGGGTCGAAGGTGACATCCAGCAGATCGGACCCATAGCGATAGCGACCGAACATACCGGGCGTGACGAAACTGGTCCCGGCATAGTTGCGCTCGTCACCGAGGATGCGATCCAGTTCGAGCGGATGGCCGATGCTCTCATGGATCTGCAGCGCCATCTGATTGGGCAGCAGGATGAGGTCGCGGGTATCGGAGGGACATTCCGGGGCGTCCAGCAGGGCGATGGCCTCCTCCGCGATGCGCGGAGCCTCTTCCAGCAGCCGCGCAGCGACCAGACGTTCCAGCCCCCCCTGTTGCACGCTGTCCGCACCGCCGCCGTGGCGACGCTGTGTCTGAGAGCCGGCATTGGCGACGGCCAGCAAGCCGGGAAAGACGTATTCGAGTCGCTGCGCGATCCGCCCGCCGTCGCTGGTCACCAGGAGCTGTTTGAGCCGGCTGCGGGTGAGCCAGGCCGAGCCGTCGAGAATCCGTGCGTCGATGTCGAGCGCCGCGTCGGCCTGCTGTAGCAGGTCGAGCTTGTCCGCGACCGACATCCCCTTCCACGGCTCGGAGACCGGAGAGCGATAATCGGCCACCGTCGCGCTACGCGGAAAAAGATCGGCCTCGAAGAGACCGTAGCTCGCATGCATGTGCGCCCAGTCCGCCGCGCGCTCGGCGGCGCGACGTAGGCCGGCGGAGCTGAGATCGCTGGTGGCGCCGTAACCGACCCCGCCGGCGGTGACGATCGTGACCATCGCGCCCAGCGTGGAGGCGATGACGCTGGGCTCGACCACGCCCTGGCGCACCTCCAGATGGTCGGACTCCTCGGCGACCAGACGCAGGGTCCAGTAATCGCAGGCGGGTGCCTGCGAACGAAAACGTTCAGCGATGTCGTCGAGTAGTTCCATGGTTCGAGCACGTCCGTCTGGCTTGGAATGAACCGACTTTCGTCAGACGCGCCCCTCTTGTCAACCTAGGGGACAGGTTGGCCGTCCTCGCCCCCCTCCTCGATCGGGACGACCGTGACCCTGACTTGGCTGCCGCAGCCGAGGTATTCGAGCGAACTGAAGGCAAGATGGCGCGCCATCGCAATCCCGCGCCCGTGGCTGTCGAAGGCGCGCGCGGCGTCCAAATCCAGATAGCGGCCCCACTCGAATCCAGACCCCTGATCGCTGATGAGGAATGAAAGATGGTCGGACTCGCGACGGAATTCGATGGTCGCAAAACGCTCGGCCTGAGCCGGATCGGCCAGACGCCGCTCCACCTCCGCCTGCCAGTCCCCTGCCTCGATCAGTCGGCCCTTCTCGGCATAGTCGATACCCAGATTGCCGTGCTCCACGGCATTGAGCATGAGCTCCGAGAGCCCCATCGAAACCGCCTCCGCATGGGGACAGGCCTGCGCCAGCACGGATGCCAACATCGAGACATCGTCGAGATGACGAAAGGCATAGGTCGCCTGCTGCGTCATGGAGAGCATGCCCTTCATCTCCGAGCCCAGACGCGCGAGATCGCGCCGGCTGCGCCGGTCGTCCAGCGCGGCGGCGAGGATGCGGGTCAGCGCCTTGGTCGAATAGGGTTTCGCCAGGTAATACCAGGCACCGGCCGCCAGCCCCTCGGCGACCTCCTCCGAGCTGTCGGCCGCGCTCTGCATGATGACCGGGACATCCCTGAAGCGGATATCGGCCTTGAGCCGACGCAGCACGTCGATGCCATCCATGCGCGGCATCATGCGATCGAGGATGACGCCATCGAAGACATCCGGTTCCGATTGAAGAATCTGCCAGGCTTCCAGGCCGTCGTGGGCGAAGCTCAAGGTGTGATCATCACCGAGACAATGCGCAATGATTTCGAGATTGATGGGCTCATCGTCGACGATCAGCAGCCTAGCCATGTCACACGCCCTTTCGTTTTGGGTTTTGCAGGCAAAATCTTAGCCCCCTTCGCGTTCCCTCGAACCCTGAATTGGGACGCCACAGGATGAAATCCAGCGGACAACATGGCCCACGCGGCCAGAGTTCCTCGATCAGTCCTCGGATCGATCGGATGTCCAATCGATCAATTCGCGCAGCACGGCCGTGGCATAGGCGCCCGAAGTCAGGGAGAATTCGAGCACCAAATCCTCGCCTTGCAGTTCACCCAGCAGATCCGTCACGCCAAGACGCAGCGCACGGCGCTCCTGCTCCATACCGAAGGTCGCGAGCCCCAGCGCCCAATCGTCGAAGTCACGGGCGACCGACTCTTCGAGCGTGCGCGTAGCACCCAGGCTCGGCGGCATAGCCGCGCCCCAGAGGGGGCCGGTCGGATGCACGTCCATGCGCCGTGCGCGCTCCTCGAGCGTCTCGTCGATCCGTTCCGCAACGAAGAAGGAATGGCTGGCGTCGAGCTGGAGACAGTCGCCGTCCAGCGGACGATCCCAATCGCCGCGCTCGACGCGCCTGGCCAGTACCTCGTTGAAGATTTGAGAACGCGCCGCAGACAGCCAGAGGCTGCGCAGATGACGCGGAACACGCCGCGCCGCGCCGGAGAAGAGTTCGCCGGCCCGGATCAGATTCCCGTCCTCACGTCCGAACCGCTGCTCGCCGAAATAGTTGGGAACGCCACGCTCGACGATCGCTGCGATCCGCTCGGACAGCCGTGCCGCATCGAGTTGGCAGTCGCGAACCCGAATCCGAAAGCGGTTCCCCTGCAACGCCCCTCGACGCAGCTTACGCCGATGGGCATGCACCTCCAGCACCTCGATCCCCAGAGGCGCCAGCTCGGACCAATCTGGCAGCGATTCGCGCGGACGCGGCAACGAGAACCATTGGCAGGTAACCGCGTGGCGATCCTTGAGTCCGGCATAACCGACCGCCGACAGGGTCGCCCCGGCAAGGGAGGCCAGCTTGCGCGCCACCCATTCGGTATTGGCGCCGGTCTTGCGCACCCAGAGCAGGAGGTGCTCGCCTTCGCCGTCCGGCTCGAAACCGAGGCGCTCCTCGACCTGAAAATCCTCGGGAAGCACGCGCAGCCGACCGCTTCCGAGCGTGCCGCCATACGCCCGTGGCAGGGCCGTGAAGCGCGTCCAGCGCGTAGAGAGGGCCTCAGTCATCGGATTCTTTCAGGAGCACGGCCGCCGAGGCCGCAATCCCCTCGCCACGCCCGGTGAATCCCATCTTCTCCATGGTCGTCGCCTTGACGTTGACCCGCTCGACCGAACAGCCAAGGTCGCCGGCCAGGACCTCGCGCATGGCATCGATATAGGGAGACAGCTTGGGCTGCTGGGCGATGAGCGTCAGATCGGCGTTGTGCACCGAAAGACCGCGCCCAGCGAGGCTTTCCATGACGCGACGCAGCAGGATACGGCTGTCGATGCCCGCAAAGGCCGCGTCGGTGTCGGGGAAATGGCGCCCGATGTCGCCCAGTCCGGCGGCGCCGAGCAAGGCGTCGCACAGCGCGTGAATGAGAACGTCGCCGTCCGAATGGGCCAGCATTCCTTGGTCGTGAGGAATCTCGACCCCGCCCAGAATGAGCGGACGATCCGGCGCGAAACGATGGGCGTCGAAGCCCTGACCGATAAGCATGTGTCTGCCTCCAGCCGCCAGCTGCCAGCCTCCAGCTCCAACCTCGAGCCGCCATCGGGGACTCGTCCATGGCTCCAGACCGATCCATGCGATCGAGCAATGAACGGTCGAGGAATGAGTACCCCGAGGCTAGCGGCTGGCGGGTGAAAACTGGAAGCTGAAAGCTGGAAGCTCCGTCAAATACGTCCCTGCTGTTGCAGGTAGAAACGGGCCAGAGGAAGATCCTCGGCCCGGGTGATCTTGATGTTGTCCGCATGCCCCTCGATCAGACGCGGTGCCTGGCCGATACGCTCGATGGCCGAGGCGTCGTCCGTCACCAGATCGTTGGCCTCCAGGGCATCGCGCAGAGCATGCCGCAGCAATCCGAGACGAAACATCTGCGGCGTGTAGGCATGCCAGAGACTGGAGCGGTCGACGGTGGACTCGATACGCCCCCCCTCCCCGGCGCGCTTCATGGTATCGCGCACCTGGATGCCAAGCAGGCCACCCACCGGGTCGTCCATCAGTGTATCGATCAGACGATCCAGGTCGGCCACCCGCAGACAGGGCCGAGCGGCATCGTGCACCAAAACCCAATCGGCATCGTCGGCGCGCCCGTCGAGCGCGGCCAGCGCATTGAGTACCGAATGGCAACGCTCCGCCCCGCCGGGTGCGCGCACCACCTTGGGGTGGTCGGCGTAGCAGGTATCGCCCCAATAGGCATCCTCCAGCCCCAGCGCGACCACGACACCGCGAATCCGCTCATCCGCGACGAAGAGATCCAGGGTGTGCTCGATCACGGCGCGACCGGCCAGATCGAGATACTGTTTGGGGACGGTGCTGCCCATGCGGCGTCCGACGCCGGCAGCGGGCAGCACCCCCCAGAGTGCCGGATGCCCCGTCATTTGACGGCCTCCGGCCTAGGCGCCTCGATGACCTGAATGAAGGTCTCTCCGGGTTTGATCATACCGAGCTCGCTACGCGCCCGTTCCTCCACCGCATCCAATCCATCGCCGAGATCCTCGACCTCGGCCTGGAGCTCCTGGTTACGCGCGATCAGGCGCTTGCTCTCGTCCTCTTGGAGGGCGATCTCCTGCTTGAGGGCATGCAATTCGGCGAGGCTGCCCTCGCCGACCCAGAGCCGGTACTGGAGGGCGACCAGAAGGACGACCAAAATGGTGATCAGCCAACGCATATCCAGGCCTATGGCGATCAGAGGGAGGGACCAGCGAGACGACGCGATCCCCCATGACAGGGTATCAAAGCCACTTGAAGGCAGAGCGACCCGCATACTGGGCCTCGTCGGCCAGCTGATCCTCAATGCGCATCAGCTGGTTGTACTTGGCGACGCGGTCGGAGCGCGACAGCGAGCCCGTCTTGATCTGACCGGCGCTGGTGGCGACCACCAGATCGGCGATCGTGGTGTCCTCGGTCTCGCCCGAGCGGTGCGAAACGACGGCGGTATAACCCGCCTTGTGCGCCATGGCGATGGCCTCCAGGGTCTCGGTCAGTGTCCCGATCTGGTTGACCTTGATGAGGATGGAGTTGGCGACGCCCTTGTCGATGCCTTCCTGGAGGATGCGGGTGTTGGTGACGAAGAGGTCGTCCCCGACGATCTGCACCTTGCCGCCCAGACGGTCGGTCATGCGCTTCCAGCCGTGCCAGTCGCCCTCGGCCAGACCGTCCTCGATCGAGAGGATCGGATACTGGGAGACCCAGGCGTCGAGCAGGTCGATCATGCCGTCGGAATCGAGCGTGCGCCCCTCGCCCTTGAGCACGTACTTGCCATCCTCGTAGAACTCGGAGGCGGCCACGTCCAGCCCCAGATAGATATCGGAGCCGACCTTGAATCCGGTCTTCTCGATCGCCTCCAGGATGGCCTCGATCGCCGCCTCGTTGGAGGCGAGATCGGGCGCGAAGCCGCCCTCGTCGCCCACCGAGGTGGCCAAACCACGACCGTGCAGCACGGATTTGAGGGCATGAAAGACCTCGGCACCGTAGCGGACCGCCTCGCGGATGCTTCCGGCGCCCACGGGCAGAATCATGAACTCCTGGAAGTCGACGCTGTTGTCGGCATGCTCGCCGCCGTTGATGATGTTCATCATGGGCACGGGTAGGCGGTAGGGACCGGCGGACAGCGACTGGAACAGCGGCAGCGCCTTCTCCTGGGCCGCCGCATGGGCAGACGCCAGAGAGATACCGAGCAGCGCGTTCGCCCCGAGCCGACCCTTGTTGTCGGTACCGTCGAGCTCGATCATGCGTTGATCGAGCCCCTTCTGGTCGGCGACCTCCATGCCGATGATGGCATCGCGCAGCTCGCCCTGGATATTGGACACCGCCGTCCGAACGCCCTTGCCGCCAAAGCGAGACTTGTCGCCGTCGCGAAGCTCCAGTGCCTCGCGCGAACCGGTGGAGGCGCCGGACGGAACGATGGCGCGCCCGATGGCGCCGTCGGCGGTGATGACGTCGGCCTCGACGGTCGGGTTTCCACGGGAATCCAACACCTCGCGGGCGCGGACATCGACGATTTCAGACATGTTTGATGACTCCTCAATATTTGAGGGAAGGATTCTAACCCGCGCTTGGCAATACGTGGGCTGTTAAAGAGCCGCCAGCCGCCAGCCGCCAGCCGCCAGCCGCCAGCCGCCAGCCGCCAGCCGCCAGCCGCCAGCCGCCAGCAAGAGTGTACTGACGGCTGGCGGCCGCCCAATCACCGCGAAGCCGCGAACCAGGTCGGCAGATCGGCGAATGAATCGATCACGCCTGTGGGGCGGATCGGCTGCCCGAGATCGCTCGGTTGGAACTTTCCGGTTCTGACCAACAGGGCGCGCACACCGGCGCCTTGGGCTCCGCCGATGTCGCCCTTCAAATCGTCACCGATCATGCACGTCTCGTCGGCACCGACCCCGAGCACCGAGAGCGCGGTCTCGAAAAAAGGCGCGGCGGGTTTGCCCAGCACCACGGCGGACCGTCCGGTCGCCTGCTCCAGCGCGGCGACGAAGGGCCCCGTGTCGAGCCGCAGACCGTCCTCGGCCTTCCAGTAGCGAGTCATGCCGAGCGCAACCAAACGGGCATCATTCGAGCGCATCAGACAACGGAATGCCCGATTGAGCCTGGCAAAGCTCCAGTCATCGCCGAGATCCCCGATCACCACCGCGCCGACAGGTGCCTCGCCTTGCGGATCGGCAAACGGCAGTGCGGCGAAATCCGAGACGGTCCCCTCCGCGACGAAGAGCGCAACTGGACCGTCGACATGAGCGGCCAGCCAGTCTGCGGCGGCGACCGGCGGAGTAAGGATCTGGCCGGGCTCCGCCGCGATCCCGAGACCGGCGAGCTTCTCGACCAGCACGGAACGCGGACGCGAGCTGGTATTGGTCACGAAGAGGTACGGAAGCCCTTCGCGCCTCAGCCAATCGAGCGCCTCGGCCGCGCCGGGGATGGCACGCTCACCCTCGTAGAGGACGCCATCCATATCGATCAGGAACGCACGAATGCGGGTTGCCATCGTCTTCGCCTCGCCTCAAGCCCTATATCTACCAAGACTGTAGGGCGAAGCAGGCGGCCTTCAAGCCTAACGGACACGCTCGCGTTCAGACCGCCGTTTCGCTGCCGCCCGAGACCAATCCGCTCCCCTTGGACAGGCACGGCTCGGGCGCGAAGAAGCGATAGACGTCTCCACCCTGACCCTTCGCGCGGTAGAGCGCCCGGTCGGCATGGACGACCAGACGCTCGAAAGAGTCGTCGTCATCCGGATAGAGACTGATCCCGATGCTGCAGCCGATCCGCACCGAGTGCCCGTCCAGATCGATCGGCGCGCAGACCGCCTCCAGAATGCGCTCCGCAACCTGAACGATCGTGGCGCGACCGGTCGCCTCGGCAACCAGAACCAGGAACTCGTCCCCGCCATGCCGACAGACCGAATCGCCACTTCTCAAAGCATGGCGCAACCGCTCGGAGACCAAGCACAGCAGGCGATCTCCAGCGGCATGCCCCAAGGCATCGTTCACCTGCTTGAAGCGATCGAGATCGACGAAAAGTATCGCGACCAGCCCTCCCGAGCGCGAAACCCGCGCGGCGGCCTGGGCGAAGCGGTCCGACTGGGTGCGACGATTGGGAAGTCCAGTGAGCACATCATGAGTCGCCAGGAAATCGCTACGCGCCTCCGCACGCTTGCGCTCCTCGATTTCGCGGGCGAGATCCCGGTTGACCTCGCTCAACTCCTCGTTGGTCGCGGTCAATGAGCCGACCAGATGCTCGTTCTGAACCCTCAGATCGATGTTACGGCTGACGATCGCGCTCACCTGCCAGACCGTCACGATCATGGTGATCTCGAAGGCGACCGATAAGCCAGCCATGAGCAGGGCGTCATTCCCTCCACGCCACACCAAGGTACCGATCAAGGTGACGATCATCGGCACCGTGAACGCCAGGTAGGCCGATCTCAGCGAGCCCAGGGTCGCCACCGCAGCCGCCACGATCCCACCGATAATGAAGGGCGCAAAACCGACCTGAATTGGACTGGCGTAACGCATCAGCAAGACACAGAAGACGCCCCACCAGGTTCCTTGCAAGGCCAGAATGAACATCAGGGCGCGCACCCAGACGCCCGAAGAGGGCCGACGATCGTCCGACCGCCGGTCGTACCGCCGAGTCATCCACCCGCGAACCAGAGCGATCAGCATGAAAACGGCGAACCAGGACACCGATAAGATCGCCGGCGCCAGCGGAAAGACGATCACCAGCGCCAACACGGCCACCAGCAGGTTGCCGGTCAGCGCCGCGCCCGTGTTAGCGAAAAGCAAGGCAATCCGTTCTGCGCGAATACGCGCGCCCAGATCCGACTCATGGGCGCCGACGGATTGCACACCGGACGTCAGCCCCAGGGATTGAGGACCAGTCGAGACGACGGTTCGAGCGGGCGGCGATGGCATTTGAAACGAGTCTCGATGATCAGTGCTCCAAATCGATACGGAGATGAAGAGAGAATCGGGAGCCGATCCGCGCGCACCAAGACATTCCGCAACGCATTCCCGACACTGGCCAACGGTACGGCATTAAGTCTGCCGAGCCTCTCCGCAAAGGCGCATCAGCAACCCCAGATGCTTGCGCGCACGGAACCACCGCCAGATGGTTCGAGACTCAACGACCTCCATCGACGCGCGGCCTCACCGAGCCGCGACATCACAAACCTGCAATCACCCCGAAAGCGGCAGCGGATGGCCGCCTTAGAGGGTCGACTCGACAAACCCGGCGGACTTCACCAAACGGTCGACCTCGATCAGGGTCACGAGCAACTCGCGCATGCGCCCCAGCGGCCAGGCATTGGGACCGTCGCTCAGCGCCCGGTCGGGATCCGGGTGCGTCTCCATGAAGATCCCCGCGACCCCGGCGGCCACGGCGGCACGCGCCAGCACGGGCACGAACTCGCGCTGACCACCCGAGCGATCGCCCTGTCCGCCCGGCAATTGCACCGAATGGGTCGCATCGAAGACGACCGGACAACCGGTCTCGCGCATCACGGCAAGCGCGCGCATGTCTGAGACCAGGTTGTTGTAGCCGAAGGAGGCCCCGCGTTCGCAAACCATGATGTGCGCGTTGCCGGTCGAACGCGCCTTCTCGACCACATTGCGCATGTCCCAAGGCGCCAGAAACTGCCCCTTCTTGATATTGACCGGCTTCCCCTGACTCGCCACGGCGCGGATGAAGTTGGTCTGACGACAGAGAAAGGCCGGCGTCTGGAGCACGTCGACAACGTCCGCGACCTCCGCCAACGGGGTGTCCTCGTGGACGTCGGTCAACACCGGGACACCGATACGCTCCCGGACCGACGCCAGAATGCGCAGCCCCTCATCCAGGCCCGGTCCGCGAAAGCTGCCGACCGAGGAGCGGTTGGCCTTGTCGAAGGAGGATTTGAAAATGAAGGGGATGCCAAGCGCGTCGGTCATCTCCTTCAACGCGCCGGCGGTCTCCTGCGCCAGCGTCTCGCTCTCGATGACGCAGGGGCCGGCGATCAGAAACAGGGGCCTATCGAGCCCGACCTCGAAGCCGGCCAGTTGCATCATGCCTCCGTGCCTCCGGTCTTCTCCTGCTGAACCAATGCCGCGCGGACGAAGCCCTCGAACAGCGGATGTCCGTCACGCGGCGTCGAGGTGAACTCGGGATGGAATTGGCAGGCGATGAACCAGGGGTGGTCCGGGATCTCGATGATCTCGACCAGACGGCTATCCAGCGACCAGCCGGAAAAGCGCATGCCGGCATCCTGCATCTGGTGGAGATAGCGGTTGTTGAACTCGTAACGATGCCGATGGCGCTCGCGCACCTGAGGCTGGTGATAGACGGAACGCGCCAGGCTGCCGGGCTCGAGACGACAGTTCTGTCCGCCAAGCCGCATCGATCCACCGAGATCGGTACTTTCGCTGCGGGTCTCGACCTTTCCGGTCTCATCGCGCCATTCGGTGATCAGCCCGATGATGGGATGCGGGGTCTGGCGATCGAACTCGGTGCTGTGGGCGCCTTCCAGACCGGCGACATGACGCGCGTATTCGATCACCGCGATCTGCATGCCGAGACAGATGCCGAGATAGGGGATGCGCTTCTCGCGGGCATACTGGGCGGTCGCGATCTTGCCCTCGATCCCACGCTCGCCGAATCCGCCGGGAACCAGGATGGCATCGAGCCCCTCCAGACAGCCGCTCCCCTGCTGCTCGATCTCCTCGGAGTCGACATAGAGCACCTCGACCTTGCTCCCGGTGCGCACGCCGGCATGGGCGAGCGCCTCGGACAACGATTTGTAGGCCTCGGTGTTGTTCATGTACTTGCCGACCATCCCGATGCGAACCTTGCGCGTTGGATGGTCGAAGCCCTCCATGACCCGATCCCACTCGGAGAGATCCGCCTCGGGCACGTCGAGATGACATTGACGCACGACCAAGTCGTCGAGCTGCTGGGCGTGCAGCAAGCGCGGGATGCGGTAGATATTGTCGGCGTCCACCGCCGAGATGACGGCGTTCTCCGGAACGTTGGTGAAGAGCGCGATCTTGCGCCGCTCCTCGTCCGGCAGCAGCGTCTCGGAGCGGCACAGGAGGATATCGGGTTGGATACCGATGGAGCGCAGCTCCTTCACCGAGTGCTGGGTCGGCTTGGTCTTGATCTCGCCGGCGGTACGAATGAACGGCACCAAGGTCAGATGCATGAAGAGCGCGTTCTCGCGGCCCTCTTCGACACGCATCTGACGGATCGCCTCCAGGAATGGCAGCGATTCGATGTCGCCGACGGTGCCGCCGATCTCGACCATGGCGACATCCGCGCCCTCGGCCCCGAGACGGATGCTCTGCTTGATCTCGTCGGTAATGTGCGGAATGACCTGCACGGTACGGCCCAGATAGTCGCCGCGCCGCTCCTTGCGGAGCACGCTGTCGTAGATCTGGCCCGTGGTGAAATTGTTGTTGCGCCCCATGCGGGTGCGCAGAAAGCGCTCGTAGTGGCCCAGGTCGAGGTCGGTCTCGGCACCGTCGTCCGTGACATAGACCTCGCCATGCTGAAAGGGACTCATGGTGCCCGGATCCACGTTGATGTAGGGATCGAGCTTGATCATGGTGACCTTGAGGCCACGCGCTTCGAGCAATGCCCCGAGGGAAGCCGATGCAATACCTTTGCCCAGCGATGAAACGACACCGCCGGTGATGAAAATATACTTGGTCATAGGGAAACAAAAGGAGGGTCGAGGGGTGATAGCCCGAATGCCCGGACAAACTACCAAAATCGCCGCCCCGGCTCAATCGAGCGCGCGACCAGCTGGCACCTGGAACAGCCCGTGATCAGGCACCGAGCGACGAAAGGTATCTGGAGCCGAAGAGCCTTCGCACACGGAATGCCGCCCTTGTATTCTGATGTGGATCAGGTTACAAAATGCTAATATTTGATCCAGATCAAACAGCAGAATGAAAACCCTACCGTCGATGTCAGTCTAAGGGGCGGCGCCTTGAATCAGCGAAAAGTGATCTCTCTAGAAACCATCCGTGTCGCCTGTAAAAATTGTACGCTGTCCTCTCTATGCCTGCCCATGGGCCTGGTTGCAGAGGACGTCGAGCGTTTGGACGACATCGTCAAACGAGCCCGTCCCCTGCATCGGGGCGACTTCCTGTTTCGCGAGGGCGATCGCTTCCGCTCTCTGTACGTCGTCAAAACCGGATCGGTCAAGACTTTCGCGCCCAGCCCAGAGGGCGGGGAGCAGGTGCTCGGCTTCCACCTGCCGGGCGAGATCATCGGCATGGACGCCATCGACAAGGATGCCCATGCCTGTTCGGCCAAGGTACTCGAAACCTCCGCGATCTGCGAGATACCCTTCGGCCGTCTCGAAGAACTCACCTCGATCATCCCCAGCCTTCAGCATCAGATGTACCGGTTGCTGAGCAAGGAAATCGGACAGGACACGGACATGCTGCTGCTGCTCGGCAAGAAGAACGCCGAGGAACGCCTGGCCGCCTTTCTGCTGAGCCTGTCGCAACGTCTGCACAAGCGCGGACTGTCGCCGTCCGACTTCTATCTCAGCATGTCGCGGCACGAGATCGGCAACTATCTCGGTCTCGCGGTCGAAACCGTCAGTCGGCTCTTCACGCGCTTTCAAGAAGACGGCCTGATGCGTGTCGACCGCAAGCATATCCAATTGCTCGATCTCACCGCGCTCGAATCCCTGGTCGGCGGATCCGGACAGGGACGCCGCCAGCAACAACAGCAAACCTGAAGGAGCACCTGGACGCAACGTTCAGGGCAAAGACAAAGACTCAAACGTCCTTGAGCCAGAGACAACCGTCGGAACAGCCCGACTGAATGGCCGACAGGCGCCGTGCGTGCGCCTCCAGGGCCGCATCGTCGGCACGCACCACCCGCAGCGACGGGCGCTCCGGATCGATCCGGCCGCGATGCACCACGCGCGAGCCCCCGCCATCCTCTTCGCGCGATTCGCTCCCCAGGTGCAGCGCCACCTGCCCCCCCGTCATCGCGAGATAGACGTCGGCGAGGATCTCGGCGTCGAGCAAGGCCCCGTGCAGTTCGCGGTGCGAATTGTCGACCGAGTAGCGCTTGCAGAGCGCATCCAGGCCGTTGCGCTGCCCGGGATGGAGCCGCCGCGCCATCGCGAGGGTATCCGTCACCTCGCACAGATCGGCGACACAGGGCGCATCCGGGCGCCAGCGCCTGAATTCGTGATCGAGGAAGCCGACGTCGAAGGGGGCGTTGTGTATGATGAGTTCGGCGCCCGCGACGAAGCGCACGAAGGACTCGGCCACCTCCTCGAAGCGCGGCTTGTTGGCGAGGAACTCGTTGGTAATCCCATGCACCTCGATCGCGCCGGCGTCGATCTCGCGGTCGGGCTGAATGTAGTGATGGAAGTTGTTGCGTGTCAGGCGGCGGTCGACCATCTCGACGCAGCCGATTTCGATGATGCGGTGCCCCTCTTTCGGGTCCAGACCGGTGGTTTCGGTATCAAGAACGATCTGACGCACGACTGCCCTCCTGATCGATGACGCCTCGGTTGGCGAGACGGTCGGCGCGCTCGTTTTCGGCATGCCCGGCATGTCCCTTGACCCAGTGCCAGCCGACCTGATGCGCGCCCAGCGCGCGATCCAGACGCTCCCAGAGGTCGCGATTCTTGACCGGCTGGCGCCCGGCGGTCATCCAGCCGTTGCGCTTCCAACGCGGCATCCACTCGCCGACACCGCGCTTGACGTACTGAGAGTCGGTCGTGATCTCGATACAGGTCGGACGCGTCAGCGACTCCAGGGCGGCGATGACGGCCATCAGCTCCATGCGATTGTTGGTGGTCTCGCGCTCGCCGCCGAACAGCTCCTTCTCCACCTCGCCCCAGCGCAACAGCACACCCCAGCCTCCCCGACCGGGATTGCCCTTGCAGGCGCCGTCGGTGAAGGCCTGAACGCAATCAGACATGACCTGTTCCTCGTGTCGTCGGACGGACCGCGCGGCCCGATAGCAAAGCGGAAGCCTTCGCCATACGCGGGCGCAAAGGCGTGACGGTGGCGACGCGCTTGACCGCGCGCATCACATAGATGCCGCCCAGAATCGGCCAAAAGCGTCGCCCCATGAGATCGAAGCCCCCACAACGGGGCCCCTGAAGACTCGCCAACGGCGGGCGGAACATCCTGTATTCGCAGCATTCCAGATCGCAGCCCTGCACCGACAGCCAATCCCGAACCTGTCCGGGACGATGAAAGCGACCGCACCAGGGCATCCGTCCCTTGGAGCGCCAGAGAAGACGACGTGCACCCCAGGGGCTCAAGGCGTTGAATCCCACGATCACGACCCGTCCCTCGGGGATGAGGATTCGCTCGACCTCTCCCAGCACTCCCTGGGGATCGGAGGCGAAATCCAGCGTGTGAGGTAGAAGCACGGCATCGATGCTGTCGGAGGAGAACGGAAGCTGCTGAACCGATCCGATGACCCGAGAGCCCTCCGAATCGAGCACGGACTCGAACGGCATGAGAACGCGGTGGCGGATGCGGCTGGCGGCGAGAACGTCCCGGAAGACCTCTGTCGCGCCGATCTGCACCAGATGGTAGCCGAAGATGGTGTTGAGCAACCCCTGCACGCAGGCACACTCAAGCCTCGCCACCTCCTGTCCAAGCGGGGAGCGATACCAGTCTGGCAAGCGGGCCAGCGGGGATTCCTGACGGGTGGAAACGATCATGGGGATGCCTCTTGAGGCCGCACATGGTACCAGGATCGACACGCCTGTCGTGCCGCCGATAAGACCCAAGCCATACGGCAAACCTGGAATTAAGCCGCCCCTTTGCGTATGATGGCACGCGTAAAATCATAATATCTCGCTCAAACAGGCAGTTACATAATTTCAAGTCGGGGTTCCCATGACTGAAGCCAGCCTTGTCGGACGCGCAGCCTGCGCGCTGGCTGTCCTTGCCCTGCCGCTGATGCCGGGCTGCGCGAACCGAACGGATGTCGCGACGATCGAACAACCCTACGGCAGTTATGCCGGCACCGTTTCGGCACGCGAATACGGATTCGTCAAGCCCGCTCGCGATGTCTCCGTTTCCGGACGCACCAAGTTGGCCCAGGGAGGCAGCAAAGGAGATCTCTGGTCACGCGTTCGAGCCGGGATGCAGCTCGACCTCCACGCGAACGCACGCATCGACAGCACGCTGGAGCGATTCAGGCGCGATCCGCGCTACCTCGAAAAGCTCTCCCAGCGCGCTTCGCCCTACCTGCCTCAGATCGTCGCCGAAATCGAGAGCCGCGGGTTCCCAATGGAACTCGCCCTCCTGCCGCATGTGGAAAGCCGCTACAACCCCGCAGCAACCTCACCGAAAGCCGCCGGCGGCATGTGGCAGTTCATGCCCTATACTGCGCGGGAAATGGGCCTGAGACTGGATGGCGGTTATGACGAGCGTCGTGACGTCGTCGCATCAACGCGTGCCGCGCTGAACTATCTCGAACAGCTCAGCCGTCGCTTCGATGGGGACTGGGAACTGGCAATGGCCGCCTACAACTGCGGCCCAGGACGCGTCGAATCGGCGATCGCCGCCAACCGCCGCAAGGGCAAGCCCACCGATTTCTGGTCGCTCGACCTGCCCTCCGAGACCAAGAATTACGTTCCGCAGATCCTCGCCGACGCACGATTGATCGCCGAAGCCCGCAAGTATGGCCAGCACCTGCCGAGCATCCCCGACCGACCTGGCATGGAAGTCATTCGCAGCCGCGAACCCATGGACCTGGTCAAGGTGGCAACCGCGAGCGGGGTCGATCTCGACGTGCTGCGTCAGCTCAACCCAACCCTCAAGATCAAGGCCGGTCGATCGATACGCCAGCTGAGGGTTCCGGCCGGGATGGGAGCCAAGATCAGCGCCAAGTCCGCGAAGATCGACGTCATACCGATGGTGCCCGGCGCCATGTCCTCGCGCGTTGCGGTCCGAGTCCATCAGCGCCAGCCGAGCTTCGTCGACGAATCCATGCTCGACAACAAGGATCACGTCGTGCGTAACGGCGAGACACTGGCCTCGGTCGCCTTACGCCACGGACTGGACCTCAAGACCCTGGCCGACTGGAACGGCATGTCGGTTCGCGACCCGCTACTGCCCGGACAGACCCTGAGCATCCCGACCCAGAAGCGGACCTCCGCCGTGCTCACCCATCGCGTGCGCAAAGGCGACTCCATTTCGGCTATCGCCCGTCGCTACGGGGTGACGACCGCCGATATCCGCCGCTGGAATCCGGTCGTGGAGAAACGCTTCAACCCGGGCGATACGCTACGCATCTATCGCCGCACCGCGAACGGATCCAGCTAAATCGACCTGGCGATCGCCTGACGAAGACGTCGAGAGCCGCGCGTCTTCGTCAGGCGATCCATACGCCCCCACCTCGCGACACCGCCGAACTCCGCACGGTGTCGCGGCAACGGACTCCGAAGACCCCATCGCCGCAACGACCTACCAAGGCAGCATGCGCCGAAGCCCGTTGTCCTTCAGAACATACTGATGCCAGAGCGCCGCGACCACGTGCAGCGCGATCAGCGCATAGAGAAAGAGTTCCATCGGCTCGCCATGGAAAACGTTCTCCATGAGCTCGTGCAGGGCATGCATCTCGCCCGTGATAGACGGAATCTGAGTGCCGAAGAAATCAGCCGCATAGCCCTTCGAGGCGACACGCAGATAGCCGAAGATGGGAACCAGCAGGGTTGAGAGATTGAGCAGAACGTGGGCCGCGTTGGCCGCGAACTGACTCCACTTGGGCGCATCCAGCATGGCCGGCGGAGGGACGATCTTGCGCCAGCCGATCCGGGCGATGGTCACCAGGAAGACCAGGATGCCGAGCGACATGTGGAGCCGAAGCCAGAAAAGCTCGGACTCCTCGGGAGCGGCCTCGCGCAGACTGTTGGTGACGAAGAGACCAAGTAGAAGCAGGGCTACCAGCCAGTGAAACCCCTGTGCGACCAGGCCATAACGCGCGACCTTGATATCTTGACTCACGGACGATTACCTCATGTTGAGTATCAGGAAACCGCGATTCTTACATGGGATTGCGCAAAAAACTATTTGGCCTGAATCGACTCCCCGGCGCGGATCAGCCGCCCTTGGGGTGCTCAAGAAAGAATCGCAGGATCTCACGCGAGGCATCCGGCCCTTGCGGTTCGGTAAAGGCATGCAGGGCACTACCACCCGACCAACCATGTCCAGCTCCATGGATCGACCAGAACTCGGCGCAACGACGACCAGCAGGATCGGCGTAGACCCAGCGACTATACGCGTAGCCGTCAGGCACGCGCCCCTGCTCCGCCGGTCGTTCATCAGGGCCGCCGACGACGAAACCAGCCTGCGCGATCAGACGCGCGGCGTTGTTCGGATGCACCGTCGCGTCCGCGTCGCCCTGGAACAGAATCATGGGAACGGGCGCGCGTCCTAGCCCCAGGCTCGCATTCGCCGCCGGCGCACCCTGATGCATGACGACCAAGGCGGACATGAGATCGCGCGCCGCGCCATAGACCAACCCTGAATGAACGCCTGCGGCCGCGAAGAGCTCTGGATAGAGCGCGGCCAGAGTAGCCGCCATGGCCCCGCCGGCCGAAAAGCCCGCGACATAGACCCTGCGCCTATCGACCGGATGGCTGGAGAGGATCTGGCGAACCAGGCCGGCAATGATTCCGGGCTCCCCCTGATCGACCGATTGATTCGTCTCTTCGTACCAGCCCCAACAGCGATTGGCATTGGCCGCAACGGACTGCGCCGGGCATAGCAGATACACGCCCTGCTCCATCGCCAGCGCCTGCATTCGGGTCGATGCCACGAAATCATCGGGATCCTGCGTGCACCCATGGAGCATGAGCAACAGCGGACGTGGAGCATCCGCCCGAGGGCCGGGCGGAGGGACAAAAAACCGATAATCTCGCGCACCCGATGCGTTCGCGAAGGTCCCGGACGACCACCCCGGAGATTCGACCGATGCCGGCGCGTGCGCGTCCCGAACGACCTCGAATTCGCCATCGATCACTGAACCCGAAGCGGCGCCAGGCTCGGGAGCGGATGGACCCTTGCTCAGCGCGCGCCCAATGAGCGCCGCCGCCTCGGCAACCTGGCCGGCTCGTGTCAACCGAGTGGCCTCCTGCATCGCGGCCTTCCAGGAATCTTTCATGGGAACGCGTCCGATTGATACGGCGATCGCCCGCCGCCCGCCAGAAATCCCGAGCCCAAGCCCGAGGACGAAACGGCAGGCTAGAGCATGGCCTTCACCGGGTCAACGCGAGCCCCTGTCGACGCAGCGCAGAACCAACCGACCGAGCTGGACAAAACCACCATTTCCTCGGGTTGCCGCCGACCTCAAGTCCTGCGAGAGTAAACCGCTCTGAATGACACCGAATTAGAAGCACGATCGGCCATCCGAGCCGACGGGACGAGGAGCGCCGAGCACATGAACCCATCCACCCGAAAGACCATCGATGCGGGAAGCGCACTGACCGACCGCTTCGGCCGGCGCATTCACTACGTCCGTCTATCCATCACGGATCGATGCGATCTGCGTTGCGTCTACTGCATGTCCGAGGACATGAAATTCCTGCCGCGCAACCAACTGCTCACACTCGAAGAGATGGCGCGGCTCGGCCGCTGTTTCAGCGAACTCGGCGTCACCCGCATCCGCATTACCGGCGGCGAGCCCCTGGTCCGCCGCAACGCCATCTGGCTATTCGAGCGACTCGGCGAGATCCCGGGGATCCAGGACCTGGCGCTGACCACCAACGGAAGCCAGCTCCGCCAGCACGCCCCGGCGCTGAAGAACGCAGGCGTCAAACGCATCAACGTCAGCCTGGATTCGCTCAGGCCCGAGCGTTTCAGACGCATCACCCGACTCGGCGACATCGACAAGACACTGGACGGGATCCAGGCGGCCATCCGCTGCGGATTCGAGCGCGTCAAGCTCAACAGCGTCATCCTCAAGAACCGCAACCACGACGAGATTCTCGACCTCACCCGATTCGCCATCGATCAGGGCATCGACCTGAGCTTCATCGAGGAGATGCCCCTAGGCGTCATCGCCGATCATGACCGGGCCGAGGCCTACTATCCGAGCGACGCGATCCGCCGCGATCTGGAAGGGGCATTCGAGCTGCTGCCGACGACGGAAATCACCGGTGGCCCGTCCAAGTATTACCGCATCGCCGGAACCGAAACCCGGGTCGGCTTCATCTCGCCTCACAGCCATAATTTCTGCGGGGACTGCAATCGCGTCCGCGTGACCGCCGAGGGACGGCTTCTGCTCTGCCTGGGACAAGAGCACTCGGTCGACCTCCGACGCGCCCTACGGGCCAACCCCTGTGACGATGCGCCGGTCAAGCAGACCATCGTCTCCGCGATGGACCTGAAACCGCGCGGCCACGACTTCAACCTCTCCGGTCAACCCCTTGTGTTACGCCACATGAACGTCACCGGAGGATGAGCGAAAACCGCCCACCCAAACCCGATCTCATCCGACCAGCCTTGACGATTCGCAGCGCCGGGTCCGATTCCCTTTTGTGGAATTGCCCCAATTCTTGCATTCAAGCACTAAACGGAAGCCGTTCGCGGGACGGACAAGGCCGCCCCGTAGCGAGCGCAAAGGATATCGAGGCCATCGCATGTCAGAGAAGACCAAGCTGTCTCAGGTACTGGCACACAGCCATTACGCAACCAGTTTCGAACCCGAATCCAACGAGGAGGTTTACGACCCGCTGAAAGAGGATCTGATCCGGCGCATGCTCGTCGAAATCGGCGAGGACGCAGATCGCGAGGGACTGAAGCGCACCCCCTTGCGGGTCGCGAAGGCGCTGGACTTCCTGACCAGCGGCTACGGCCTGTCCGCCGAGGACATCATCAAGGGAGCCGTCTTCGCCGAAGACGTCAAACAGATGGTCGTAGTGCGGGATATCGAATTCTATTCCATGTGCGAGCACCACATGCTGCCCTTTTTCGGACACGCCCATGTCGGCTATCTGCCCAACGGCAAGGTCGTCGGACTGAGCAAGATCGCACGCGTGGTCGACGTCTTCGCCCGCCGACTACAGGTCCAGGAACGCCTGACCAATCAGGTCGCCGACGCCCTGATGGAGCATCTCGGAGCGCACGGCGTCGCGGTCGTCTTGGAGGCCAGCCACACCTGCATGATGATGCGCGGGGTACAGAAACAGCGCAGCACGACGGTCTCGAGCGCCATGCGAGGCGCCTTCGACGAGGATCCCCGCACCCGCGCCGAATTCATGTCCTTCATCAAGGCTTGATCCTTATCATCGACAGCACGTTTGCGAAAGGAAGAATCTCATTATCGTATCGGCTTTTTCATATACTCTGTTGGATACCCACCGATGCCACACGAGTTGGACCTGGGTCGACGCCGAACACATAACGACAAGCCGTCTACGATGATGAGGACAAGATGGTTGGACCGAATTCCCCCAATCCCGACAGCATGCAGGCCGAACGGCCCGATTCGGAACGCGGCAACCGCTCAACGAGGACACTGACCCCTCGCCGCACACTCAACGCCAGCGATTACGATCTACAGACAGGTCTCATCAACCGCAAGGCCTTTCTCGATCGCTTGACCGACGCCGTCAGGTATCACCGCAGCCATCGCGGCTCGTTCGCACTGCTCCTGCTGAGAATGGACGATCTTGAGTCCATCTCGGAGCGTTACGGCAACGGGATCGCGGAGCAGGTCATCGGCAAGTACGCCGAACAGCTCCGCACCGGAGTACGCAGTACCGACACGGTCGCGCGGATCGGAGAGGATCAGTTCGCCGTCATTCTGGAAGGAATCATGGAGCCGTCGAAGGCCCAGGGTGTCGCAGACCGGCTCGCCAAGCGCCTCGCCAAACCCATCATGGCCAAGGGGGCCCTGCTGCAGGTCTTGAGCGACATGGGGTATGCGCTCTATCCGCAAGAGGGCATTGAGGCCAAGGCGATCTTCGAGCGCGCCGACCAGGCCACGCAGGACTCACGCGGCAACCGCACGCCCAACACCCAGATGCGGCCCGCCCGACGCCTCACGAGCGTCGCCTGAGCCTTACCTCCTCCTGAAAACGCGAATGGCCGCGCAAGGCGGCCATCCAGATGCGCGGAGCGCCGGTCAGGGCCGGCGCAACCGGTGCGATCAGTTGCGGGTCTTGTCGACCAGCTTCTTCTCGCGAATCCAGGGCATCATCTCGCGCAGACGCTCACCGACCTCTTCGATCTGGTGCTCGGCACCGAGGCGACGCATGGCCTTCATGGAGGATGCGCCAGCCTGGTTCTCGAGGATGAACTCCTTGGCGAACTGACCGTTCTGGATCTCGCCCAGGATGCGCTTCATCTCGGCCTTGGTCTCGCCGGTGATGACGCGCGGACCGCGGGTCAGGTCGCCATACTCGGCGGTGTTGGAGATGGAGTAGCGCATGTTGGCGATGCCGCCCTCGTAGATGAGGTCGACGATCAGCTTCACCTCGTGCAGACACTCGAAGTAGGCCATCTCGGGCGCGTAGCCGGCCTCGACCAGGGTCTCGAAACCGGCCTGGATCAGAGAGGTCAGACCGCCGCAGAGCACGACCTGCTCGCCGAAGAGGTCGGTCTCGCACTCCTCGCGGAAGCTGGTCTCGATGATGCCGGCACGGCCGCCGCCATTGGCGGAGGCATAAGCCATGGCGATGTCGCGCGCCTGGCCGGTGGCGTCCTGATAGACGGCGATCAGGCTCGGCACGCCGCCGCCCTGAGTGTAGGTGGAGCGCACCAGATGGCCGGGACCCTTGGGGGCGACCATAATGACGTCCAGGTCCTCGCGCGGGGCGATCTGGCCGTAATGGATGTTGAAGCCGTGAGCGAAGGCCAGGGCGGCACCCTGCTTGATGTGCGGAGCCACCTGATCGCGGTACAGGGCCGCCTGATGCTCGTCGGGGGCCAGGATCATGACCACGTCGGCCTCGGCGACCGCCTCCTCGATCGACTTGACGGTCAGACCGGCGTTGCTCGCCTTGACTGCGGACGCGGAACCAGGACGCAGACCGACCGTGACGGAGACGCCGGAGTCCTTGAGGTTGTTGGCATGGGCGTGGCCCTGCGAGCCGTAACCGATGATGGTCACCTTCTTCCCTTGGATCAGGGAGAGATCGGCGTCTTTGTCGTAATACACGTTAATGGTCATTTGCTGGATCCCATTGGAATGAAACGATCCGCATGCATCGATGCCAGAGGCCCCTATGCCCGTGGACATACCACGGGACCGGGCCGGATCTTTGCGTCTGCGGACGATGGATATGTTAGAGGACGAGTCCCTTCTCGCCCCGCGCGATGCCGGTCGGCCCGGAGCGGACGACCTCGATGATCGCCCCGCCGGGAAGCGCATCGATGAAGGCATCGAGTTTCCTGGAGGCACCGGTCAGCTCGATCACGTAGCTGGTATCCGTCACATCAATGATCTTGGCGCGGAAGATGTCGGTAAGGCGCTTGAGCTCCTCGCGATCGTCGCGTTCGGCGCGCACCTTGACCATCATCATCTCGCGCTCGATGTGGGGCCCCTCGGACAGGTCGAGCAGTTTCACCGTATCGATCAGCTTGTTCAACTGCTTCTTGATCTGCTCGACGATCTCGTCGTTCCCGGTCGTCACCAGCGTCATGCGGGACAGGGTGGGGTCGTCGGTGGGCGCGACGGTCAGAGATTCGATGTTGTAGCCACGGGCCGAGAAGAGCCCGGCGACGCGCGAGAGCGCACCGGCTTCGTTCTCAAGCAACACGGCAATGATGTGTCTCATTGGCTCAGTCTCGTATTCGGTCTATGTGAGGATGACGTCAGGCCAACTCGCGGTCGGACAGGCCGGGCGACAACTGCATCTCGTGATGGCCCTTGCCCGCGACGATCATGGGATAGACGTTCTCCGTCGGATCGACCAAGACATCCATGAACACGAAACGATCCTTCATGGCGAAGGCATCGCGCATGGCGCCCTCGAGATCGCCCGGGCGCTCGACCCGCATCCCGACATGACCGAAGCTCTCGGCAAGCTTCACGAAATCCGGCAGGGCGTCGACGTAGGACTGGGAATAGCGGCTCTCGTAGAAGAGCTCCTGCCACTGACGGACCATGCCCATGTAGCCGTTGTTGAGCAGCAGCACCTTGATCGGCAGCGAATACTGCAGACAGGTCGCGAGTTCCTGGATGCACATGAGAATGCTGGCATCGCCCGAAATACAGGCGACCTGCGCCTCAGGATGGGCGAGTTGGGCCCCGATCGCTGCCGGCAACCCGAACCCCATGGTGCCCAGACCGCCGGAATTGATCCAGCGACGCGGTTCGCCGAAGGGATAGAACTGGGCCGCGAACATCTGGTGCTGACCCACGTCGGAGGCCAGATAGAGTTCGCCCTGAGTCACCTTGTAAAGTGTCTCGACCGCGAACTGCGGCTTGATGGCCGCCGCCGCGTCCTGATCGTAACGGAGACATTCGACACGCCGCCATTCGGCGATCTTGGCCCACCAGTCGGCGAGCTGGGACGCCCTCTGACTGGAGGCTTGCTCCTGATACAGGCGCAACATATCGGCCAACACGCTCGCCACCTGCCCCACGATGGGCACGTCCACCTTGACGTTCTTGGAGATCGACGAGGGATCCACGTCGACGTGGACGATCTTTGCATGCGGGCAGAAATGCTCGATCTTGCCGGTCACCCGATCGTCGAAGCGCGCACCGACGGCGATCAGCACATCGGTCTCGTGCATCGCCATGTTGGCCTCATAGGTGCCGTGCATGCCGAGCATACCGAGGAACTGCGTATCCGTTCCCGGCACGGCCCCGAGCCCCATGAGCGTACTGGTGATGGGGAATCCGGTCGCCTGGACCAACGCTCTCAGCTCGGCCGAGCCCTCTCCGAGCACCACGCCACCGCCGGTATAGAAGATCGGCCGCTTGGCCGCGAGCATGAGATCCACCGCCCGCCTGATCTGCCCAAGATGTCCGCGCTCGACCGGACTATAGGAGCGCAGCTTGACGTCCTTGGGGTAGGCGTAGGGCACCTTGACGTTGGGATCCGTCACATCCTTGGGGATATCGACCACCACCGGCCCCGGACGCCCCGTGGTCGCGATATAAAAGGCCTTGCGGATGGTCGAGGCCAGATCGCGCACATCCTTCACCAGGAAGTTGTGCTTCACGCAGGGACGCGTGATGCCGACCGTATCGACCTCCTGAAACGCATCGCTGCCGATGAAGGGCGTCGGCACCTGACCGGTGAGCACCACCATGGGCACGGAATCCATATAGGCGGTCGCAATGCCGGTGACGGCATTGGTGGCGCCAGGACCCGAGGTAACCAGACACACGCCACACTTACCGGTCGAGCGCGCGTAGCCGTCGGCCGCATGCGCCGCCGCCTGCTCGTGCCTCACGAGGATATGCTTGACCCCGCCCTTGTTGAACAGGGCGTCATAGATGTGCAGAACCGAGCCGCCCGGGTAGCCGAAGACGTATTCGACACCTTCGTCCAGCAGCGCCTGGACGACGATCTCTCCCCCGCTCAATTCGATGCCAGCCGCCGTCACATCCGCCCCATCTGGTTCCGCTCCAGTCAGTGCCACCTTTCGCGACCTCCGATCAGCCTCCTCCCCGGCGACGTCTTCGGCCCACACCCCCGGCACACCACGAGCGGCCCGGCCGGCGATCGGCGAGGCCCGCAAGAGGACGAAGGAGGAGCCGGTTTTTCCGGTCGAGGAGGAGTTTGGAAAAACGTTGAAAAAGAGTCCGAACTTACCGCGATCGCAACCGAGGGTCAAGCAGCGCCAAGCGACCGACGCACGTCCAGGTCCATGGAGACCCGTGATTCAGGTGACCCGCCCCCCTTTCAGGATCGCGCTACGTTCGGAAGACTTCCCGTAGGAAAGATCGTGCACGTCCTGAAGCATCTCCAGCTCGGCCCAGGCATCGGGCGGCCAACCGCCGGGCAATCCCTGATCCCCCAAGGTCAAATCCCGAAACAGGGACTCGAACATCTCGACATCGCCCCAGCCGACGATGAGCCGATTCAACGCCTCAGGAAAGTCGGCCTCAAGGACGCTCAGGGCATTACTTCCCGGCAAGAAGCGCGCTCGGTCCGCAACCGTCGGGCGCGCGAAAGGTGTCGCCCTCAGCCAGTCCGGCGCAGCCTCCGACGCCAGGGCGCTTTCGCGCTCCGCAGGAAGCTGTTCGAGCAACATCTTGACGCTAGCCCTGAGCGCCTTGATCGGGTGTTCGAAACCAAGCATCAAGGTATAGAGTTCGGCCCACTCGAAACCTTTGGCGTGAGATTTTTCCACATGGATCACGCGCGCCCGAAGCCGGATGCCAGGCAGATTTTTGGCCCCGACGATCGAGAGACTGATGCTCTGATTGGGCTCGTAGGCATCGAACACGGTCAGCGAATGCTGCCCCTTGGCAATCTGTTTGAGCATGCTGCGCAGGTTGTCGGCATCGTTCACCTCGACCTCGAGTTCGCGGACGAGCGCGCTCGTATCCGACGCATCGGCCGAATGACGACCGTTGCGCAGCAACTTGAGCAGCTTCACCAAACGCGACTGGCTGCGGGGAGAGAGACTGACGAACCGAACCGCGACCTCATAGTGGCGACCGTCGTCGAGCGGCTTGGCGCGTAGCATCCGCCCCTCGATCGCGATGCTATCGCCCTGCTTCCAGGGATAAACGAGTCGTATATTACCCGCCACCTTGGGAAGAGGCCCTGGGATCCGCAGCAAGGCCCCACCCCAGGAAATATCCTCGTTCACTCCAGTGATCGAGCCCTCCTCCCCTGGAAGCGTGACCTTGACCGGGATCCGCACCTCGATTCGCGCCTGCGTGCGCCGATCTGGGGCGATCTCTCCCGACTCCGAATGGTTCATAGTGCGAATACTCTGTTGCATGATGGCGTGGTGTCCTTATCCAAATGCCTCATCACGTTTCGACCGGTGCGTGTATCTTAACCGCACCCCTCAATTTCAAGCCTTTTTCCTAAAAGGTCGCTTCAGGTCGAACCCGCCGATTCGACCCGAGCGTCAAAGGGACCGACAGTGGTCCGAAAGTTGTGTCCATCTGCGTTGAACAATAGACTCTCGCGTTTTCCCCGATCGACTGCCGTCGCCATGCGCACCTCTCAGTTTCCTCTACAGACCATCAAAGAAACCCCTGCGGACGCCGAAATCGCCAGCCACCGGCTGATGCTGCGAGCCGGCATGATCCGCAAGCTCGCGGCCGGGCTCTACACCTGGCTGCCCCTGGGCCTGCGTGTCCTGCGCAAGATCGAGCGCATCGTGCGCGAAGAGATGGACCGGGCAGGCGGGCTCGAGGTCGCCATGCCAGCGGTTCAACCCGCTGAATTGTGGCAGGAATCCGGACGCTGGGAGAAATATGGCCCAGAGCTGTTGCGCCTGCGCGACCGCCACCAGCGCGAGTTCTGCTTCGGCCCGACGCACGAAGAGATCATCACCGATCTGGCGCGCAATGAATTGAGAAGTTACAAGCAACTTCCGGTCAACTTCTATCAGATCCAGACCAAGTTCCGCGACGAGATCCGACCACGCTTCGGCGTCATGCGCGCGCGCGAGTTCCTCATGAAGGACGCCTACTCCTTCCATCTGGACGAGACGTCCCTGTCCGAAACCTACCGCCAGATGCACGAAACCTACTGCCGCATCTTCAGCCGCTGCGGACTCGATTTCCGCCCGGTGCAGGCGGACACGGGCAGCATCGGCGGCAACGCCTCGCACGAATTCCATGTGCTCGCGGCCTCGGGCGAGGACGCCATCGCCTTCTCGACCGAAAGCGATTATGCGGCCAACGTCGAACTGGCCGAGGCCATGGCCCTGGCGCACGCCCTACCCCCAGCACGCGAAGAGGCGCGCCTGGTCGACACGCCCAAGGCCAGAACCATCGCCGATCTGGTCGAGCAATTCCAACAGCCGATCGAGCACACGGTCAAGACGCTGGTGGTCGCGGCTTCCGAGGCCATCGATGCCGATCTGGTCGCGCTCCTGGTGCGCGGCGACCACGAACTCAACCCCATCAAGGCCGAAAAGCTACCCCAAGTCGCCTCGCCACTGCGCATGGCCACCGAGGAGGAGATCCGTGCCGCGATCGGAGCCGGTCCAGGCTCGCTCGGGCCCAAGGACCTGACCATTCCCTGCATCGTCGACCGCACCGTCGCCGTCACCGCCGACTTCAGCGCCGGAGCCAACCAGGACGGCAAGCACTGGTTCGGCCTCAATTGGGGACGCGATCTGCCATTGCCCGAAATCGCCGATCTGCGCAACGTCGTCGAGGGCGACCCCAGCCCCGACGGCAAGGGAACCCTGACCATCGCGCGCGGCATCGAGGTGGGACACATCTTCCAACTCGGTCGCACATACAGCGAGGCACTGAAGACTACGGTACTGGGCGAGGACGGCAAGGCCACCACCCTGACCATGGGCTGCTACGGCATCGGCGTCTCGCGTGTCGTCGCCGCCGCCATCGAACAGCATCACGACGAGCGCGGTATCTGCTGGCCCGCCCCGATCGCCCCCTTCGAGGTTGCGCTGCTGCCGATGAAGCTCGGCAAATCCTATCGGGTGCGCGAGGCGACCGAGCAGCTCTACGCCGATCTCCAGGCGGCCGGAATCGAGGTACTCCTCGACGACCGCGATGCGCGCCCGGGCTTCATGTTCGCGGATATGGAGCTCATCGGCATCCCGCACCGGATCGTCGTCGGAGACAAGGGACTGGACGATGGCGTCATCGAATACAAGGGCCGCACCGATGCCGAGATGCAGCTCATCCCCATCGCCGAGATCGTAGACGTCCTCAAGGAACGCCTGAAGGCCGAGTGCGACGCCTCCTAGACGAGATACGCCCGCGCGGAGCATCAGCATTCCGCGCGGGCGAAACCGGGAATTCGAGACGAATCACCTACGACCCGTCAGCGATTCCGCTACGAAAGGGCACGGACAGCCAGACGCCAACCACCTGAACAATACAAGGATCACATGAACAAAGAAGCTTCATTCGATCGCGATCAACTCCTGGCCTGTGGCCACGGCGAGATGTTCGGCCCAGGCAATGCCCAATTGCCAACCCCGAACATGCTGATGATGGACCGCGTCGTGCGCATCGCGAATTTCGGCGGCGCCAACGGCAAGGGCGAAATCATCGCCGAACTCGACGTCCGCCCCGACCTCTGGTTCTTCGAGTGCCACTTCCCCGGCGACCCCGTGATGCCCGGCTGCCTGGGTCTCGACGCGCTCTGGCAGATGGTCGGCTTCTATTTGGGCTGGATCGGCAACCCAGGACATGGGCGCGCGCTCGGCGTCGGCGAGGTCAAGTTCACCGGCCAGGTGCTTCCGACCGCCAAGAAGGTCACCTATCACGTCGACATGAAACGGGTCATCAGCCGCAAGCTGGTGCTCGGCATCGGCGACGGTGTCGTCCAGGTCGACGGGCGCACCATCTACACCACCAAGGACCTGCGCGTCGGACTCTTCACCTCCACCGACGGCTTCTGATCCAGCCCCCGTAGCCCGGATGGAGCGCAGCGCCATCCGGGAAGGCCGAAGACGGGCAGACACGATCCAAGAGCGGCGCTTTTGGACGAAGACTCACCAATCCAGCCCTCCCGTCTCGACCGTCCGGTCCGACCTGAACAGAAACCAGCTCACCAGAAAACCGAAGGTCACGCCACTGTCGCGCTGGACCAGCGGGCTGTCGGCGAAGACGGCCCCATCGACCGAGTCGTACATGGCATAGACATTGACCAGAAAATCCTTGTGACGGTGGTAGAGGGTCCCGATCATACGCACGCCGCCATAACCGCCGTCAGGATCGTAGGCCGCGCGCGCGGACGTCGCGTCCCGACTGGAGACACGGTAGAAATAGTCGTGATGGCTCTCGGTCCCGAACAGGGGACCGCCCGACAGACGCACCCGCCAGCGCTGTCCGATCAGGTCCAGATCCTGTCGATAGGTGAGATGGGGATAGGCGGTATAACCGATGTGCTGGAGCCCGTCCCCCACGGCGAAGGCCGCGCGAACCGGCAGGTTGAGACTCAACGACCGATTCCGATCCTCGCGATCCCATAGCAGATAGCGAAACATGGGGCCGATCTGAAAGGTCGGGTCCAGGTCGTCCATACCGCGACGCGCTGGATCGTCGCTGCTCGATGCCGGGACGGTCCCGTCCAGACTCACATCCAGCTTGATGCGCTCGGACTCGAAGAAGAGCCCACGGATGCCGTTCTCGTCCGACTTGAGCACCTCGCCGCGATAATAGGGCAGGACGAAGGGATAGACGTAGCCATTGGACTGGCCCGCGCCGCGATAGTCGGGCAAGGTCAGCGCGCCGCCACCGAGCGCGACCTCCCACAGCGGCTCGCGCGCGGCCTGGACGACACCCGAACCGAGCAGCAGCAGAACCAAAAGCCCCCTTTCGACCGTCCTCCCGGAGCCATACCGGGGGACTCGAACGCTCCGCCTCACCTTCCGAACGACCTCGGCCAACACGCGCATTCCATCCCCCCGGACAACAGCCGCATCCAAAAAACCAATCGCCGATTACCTTGATGCGAATCAGCGCTATGCGTAGACTCCCGCCCACCCCGTCAGGCGGCCTGAGCGCGATGACGGACGACTCGAAAGGAACCTGTCGAACTCACTCAGAACAGACCGCGATCATGCCGACGACAGCTCCAGCCCCAAGGCCGCGACGCCGCACCAGATGATACTGTCATATGGGACGGCGGACAGTGTCGAACCCCCTTCGCTCGACGCGCACACATTCGCCCGAATTGGCTTCGGCCGCCGACACCTGCGCTCGGAGGATCCGCGCGCGCTGACCGTCGGCCTCGCCCCGCTGGGGCCGAACCAACCGTTCGAGCACTGGGGCGTCGAGCGCATTGAGGATCTCGGCTGGGAGGGCGGCATGGGCTTCGTGGAGGGCGAGGACCTGATGCTGGTCCATCGTCTGATCGAGGACACCGACCGCGACGCACTCGCCGCAACGACCGAGACGCTCTATGGAGAGATGCTCGAACTGACGGCTCGACGCGGCTATCCGCATCCGCTGCGCATCTGGAACCTCGTCGACTCGATCCACGACCCGGCCGACGGACAGGAGGGCTACCGAGCGTTCAGCGCCGGTCGGGCCAACGCCTTCGACCATGCCGGATTCGGGGTCGAACGCATCCCGGCCGCGAGCGCCATCGGCGCCCATTGCGAAGGACTCCTGGTCTACGGGCTGTTCGCACGCTCGCCGGGGACGGCGGTCGAGAACCCTCGCCAGGTCCCGGCCTATCGCTATCCACCGGAGTACGGCATCCGACCGCCCTATTTCGCGCGCGCCATGCAGGGCACCGGCGGCCTGTTGGACACGTTTTTCATCTCGGGCACGGCGAGCGTCGTGGGACACGCCTCGAACCACCCGGATCAGCCCGAAGCGCAACTGACCGAGACGCTGCGCAATCTGGAGACGCTGATCGAAGCGGCCGGAGCGCCCGGAGGATGTCGCCCGAATCTGCTCCGCGTCTATGTCCGCGCCCCGCACGACATCGACAGGATCGAACCGCCCCTGCGCCGCTGGTGCGGACCGGCGACCAGGATCCAGTATCTGCGCGGCGATATCTGTCGGCGCGATCTCGCGATCGAGATCGAGGGCGTGCTTCAGCCATGCGACGCACCGAGCTGAACCGTCGAGCATCCCCGGACAGACCGCACATCACCTCCGGGCTCGACCGAACCGACTTCCACGCGGTGCGCCCCCATGCGCCGCCTGCGTCCGCCAAGCAAAGAGCCATCGCCATGACTCGCACCAAGACGCCATCCGCCGAGCTCCCGCCCCACCCGGTCTTGGACGAACACTACGCCAGCCGCGAACAGCGCGTTCCCTATATTCGCCAGCTCTTCGACCAGACCGCGCCGAGCTACGACCGCATCAACCGCTGGATGAGCCTCGGAACCGGCGAGCGTTACCGGCTGCAGGCACTGCGTCGCGCCGGCATTCGGGCCGGAGACCGGGTCCTCGACATCGCGACCGGCACCGGGGTCCTGGCGCGACATGCCTCGGAACTGGTCGGCCCCGAGGGCACGGTCATCGCCATCGACCCCAGCCTGCCCATGCTCCAGCAGGCGGGCAAACGGGGCGTCGAGCACCGCACCTGCGGTATCGCCGAATCGCTGCCGCTCGACGACGCCTCGGTGGACCTCATCTCCATGGGCTACGCGCTACGCCATGTCTGCGATCTGAGGGTGGCCTTCGACGAGTATCTTCGCGTGCTCAAGCCGGGCGGCCGGCTCCTGCTGCTGGAGATGGTGCCGCCCGATTCGCCGCTGGGCTACCGCATGACCCGCTTCTACCTCAAGCATCTGGTGCCTTCGCTGGCGGTCCTGGTGACAGGTCGCACGGATGCGCGACGCCTGATGCAATACTATTGGGATACGGTCGATCGGTGCGTTTCTCCCAGAACCATCGAGACCGCACTGAAGGCATCGGGATTCTCCGCCGTTAAGCGATCGGTCCTCCATGCCATCATGAACGAATACACAGCGGTTAAACCGGGACTCTGACTCGGATTACGCCCTTAAGGAAGTCGATTTGGAAACGCTTGCACCACTCGAACAAGAAGTCGCTCAACTGATCATCGAGACCCTACATCTCGATGGCATGCAGGTCTCGGAGATCTCCCCCACCGCCCCCTTGTTCGGCGACGGCCTGGGGCTGGACTCGATCGATGCCCTGGAACTCTCGCTGGCCGTCACCCAGACATACGGCATCACCATCAGCTCCCAGGATCCGAACGTCCGCTCCATCTTCGCCTCGCTACGCGATCTCTGCGCCCACATCGCGGCCAACCGCGCGCATTAGTGAGGAATCCTCGCGTGAATGCGCTCATGCCCGCTCACCGGCGGGAAGGACCGATCGCCTGGCGAGAGGGCAGAACCGTTTCGCGCGAGACATTCCTCTCCCAGGTCGCACTGATCGCGGAGCGACTGCCGCCGGCGACGCACCTCATCAACCTCTGCGAGGACCGCTATCGCTTCATGCTGTCGCTGTGCGCGGCCCTGGCGCGCGACATCCCAACACTGTTGCCGCCCAACCGGCTCGACGCCACCGTTCATGGAATCGCCAAGCGCTATCCGGGCTGTGTAACGCTCTCGGACGGCGCGGCCACGAACCCGAGCCTGCCGCATCACCCGATCCAGGAGCCAGACCCCGTCGATCTGAAACCGGCTCGCGCCCCCGAACTGTCCGATCGAGCGGACGCCATCATCGCCTTCACCTCCGGCAGCACCGGCACGCCCCAGCCGCACGCCAAGCGCTGGAGCGACCAGATGCGCTGCTCGCTGCGCGCAGCCGAACGCTTCGGCATCGGGCCCGAGACCCGCATCGTCGCCACCGTGCCGCCGCAGCACATGTACGGCCTGGAACTCTCGGTCTTCATCCCGCTGGCGACCGGCGCCTCCGCCCATGCAGGGCGCCCCTTCTTCCCCGATGACGTCCGTCGCGCCCTCGCCGAAACCGGCCGTCCGCGCATCCTGGTGACCACGCCCGTCCATCTGCGCGCCTGTCTCAAGGCCGGGCTGGAATGGCCTGAGATCGACCATGTCATCTCGGCCACCGCCCCGCTCGACACCGACCTGGCGCAATCGGTCGAGTCGACATTCTCGACCCAGGTCAGCGAGGTCTACGGCTGCACCGAGACCGGGTCCATCGCCAGCCGCCGCACCGTCGCCGGCCCCGTCTGGCATTGGTACGACGGCGTCCGCGCCACCGCGCTGGACGCCGAGCGGACTCAGGTCGAGGCCGACTTCCTGCCCGGCAGCATCCCGCTCAACGACCGGCTGGAGCTGATCGACGAGACCCATTTCCGACTCCTGGGCCGAGGCAGCGACATGGTCAATATCGGCGGCAAACGCGCCTCGCTCGCCGACCTCAACCGCACGCTGAACGCCGTTCCAGGCGTGCACGAGGGCGTGATCCTGGTCCCGGACGAGCGAGATCCATCGCCCGGCCGTCTCGCCGCCATCCTGGTCGCGCCCGGACTCGATCGCGCCGAACTCGTCGCCCGGCTGCGCGAACAGATCGACCCGGTCTTCATCCCGCGCCCCATCCTCTTCGTCGATGCCTTGCCGCGCAACGAGGTCGGCAAGACGCCGCACCAATGGCTGCTCGCACTCCTGAAATCCGAGGAGGGGCGGAAGACATGACACGCACGACCCGATTCAGCGTCCCGGCGGATCACCCGGCGCTGGCCGGACACTTCCCGGGTAACCCCATGGTTCCGGGCTCGGTGATCCTCGAACGCATCCTCGCCCTCTGCCCGACCGGCTCCAGCCGTCTCGATTTCATCAAATTCCAGCGTCCGCTGATCCCGGGACGCGAGGCAGAGGTCGAATTCGGTCCGGCGCGCGACGGACGCGCGCTGGATTTCCGCTGTCTCCAGAACGGCCGGAGCATCTGTGCCGGACGTCTGACCATCGCACCATGAGTCTGCAATGGACCGCCCAGCGCGAGCGCGGATCGCGCGCATCGCTGCGGCTGATCCGCTGGATCGGGCTGCGTCTGGGACGCCCGGTGGCGCGGGCCTTCCTCTACCCCATCACGCTCTATTTCCTCATCAAGGCCAGACCGCAGCGCATCGCCTCGCGGCTCTATCTGACCCGCGCGCTCGGCCGAACGGCGAACCTGCTCGACGTCGCCCGTCACATCCACTGTTTCGCGGCGACCATCCTCGACCGGGTGTTTCTGCTCTCGGGCCGCGAGGACCTGCTCGATATCCGGCTGCACAACCCCGAATGCGTCCTGGAACGCATCGACGCGGGACAGGGATTCCTGCTGCTCGGCTCGCATCTCGGCAGCTTCGAGGTGGTGCGCGCCCTGGCCATCGGACGCCGCAACCTGCCGCTCAAGGTGCTCATGGTTCCCGAGCACAATCAGGTCATCACCGAAATCCTGCACGCGCTCAATCCGCAGGCCGCCACGACCATCATCCCGCTCGGCACCCCGGAAAGTCTGCTGCAGGTCAAGGAGAGCCTGGACCTGGGCTGCATGGTGGGCCTGCTCGGCGACCGATCCAGATCGGACGAAGACACCCTGACCTACCCCTTCATGGGCCGACCGGCAGGCATTCCGACCGGCCCCATGACGCTCGCGGCCGCGACCCGCGCACCCGTCGTGCTCTTCTTCGGGCTCTATCGCGGCGGCAACCGTTACGACGTCATCTTCGAACCCCTCACCGAAGCGGTCGCCCCGGAGCGCGGTCAGCGCGCCCAGGCCGTGGAGCGATGGACCCAGCGCTATGCCGAGCGGCTCGAACACCATGCCCGGCAGGCGCCCTACAATTGGTTCAATTTCTATGACTTCTGGGATGAAACCGGATCGGCTTGAGAGCCAGCCTCTATCCAGCCAAGCGCCTTGGTTTGAACCCCGAGCCGGCCGCCAGCGCAAACGTCTCTTGACTGCGCTCACCATGGCCGCCATCGCGCTCCTGCCATGCACGGCAGACCTGATCGCCGCGCCGACCGACCTGGAGACTCGGATGCGCTCGCTCGCCCAGGTGATCCAGGTCGAGGCCGAGTATCGGGAGGCGGTCGAACTCTCGCTGCTCGAACAGCCGCTCGAATCGCGCGGTCATCTCAGCTACCAAGCCCCCGACCGTTTGACCAAGACCAGCGACCGAGGCGATGCCGTCCATATCGACGGGGATCGCATCGAGCTGATCGAAGGGGGCAGGAAAACCCAATTCATGATTTCGGATCATGCCGCGCTCGCCAATGTCGTGCTGGCACTGAGGGCGACCTTCGCCGGCGATCTGGAACGGCTGCGCAGCCTCTTTCAACTTGACTACCAACCCCGCGCCGACGGCTGGACGCTCGCGCTCACCCCGCGCGAGCGCGGTATCGGCAACATCGTTCAAACGATCCGCATCGAGGGGGCCGATAACCGGATCGATCGGTTGGAGATCCTGGAGGGCAACGGCGATCGACGCAGCATGCGACTAAGCGATCAGCACCTGTTAGCGTGCCCCGGGCCGGATAAGGACTGCCGGAGAACGCAGTGAACGCCCCAAAGGCCATCCAATGGCAAAGGACGCCGAACACTTCAATCCGTTGCCCAGGTTGCGGAGCGCTCTCGAAGGCGACGCAGACCTCTCGGCCGGCTTGATGGCACCCCGCATGCGCCTCCCGCGAACCGGCCCTCTGCTCGGCGTCTGGCTACTCTGCCTGCTGCTCCTGACGCTCTGGAACCTGAACCAGACGACCCTGCATCGCGACCTCTCCATGTTGCTGCCGCGCACGGCGACGCTCCAGGAGCGTCTGCTGCTGAACCAGTTGCGCGAGGGGATCGCCGCCCGAACCCTGCTGATCGCGCTCCAGGGCGATCTGGATCCCGAGCGTCTGGCGGATGCCAGCCGGGCACTGAGCGCCACACTCGATGCAAGCGGGCGCTTTCGTCGTGTCGCCAACGGTTCGGAGACCTTCGAGGCGGACGCTCTGGCACCGACGCTCGCGCACCGCTACCTGATCGGTCCGCGAGGACCCTGTCAGATAAATCTCGACACGAAGGGTCTGCGCGGCGCGCTCGAACGGCGCCTGGATGAGCTGGCCGGTCCAATGCCGCCGATCGACACATCGCTCATCGCCCGGGACCCGACCGGCTGCTTTCGCGCCTGGCTGCTCGACCTGAAACCGCCCACCAGACCACACCAGCAGCACGGCATCTGGGTCTCGGGAGACGGTCGCGAGGCACTGCTGCTGGCCGAGACGCGCGCCCAGGCATCGGACCTGGCGGCTCAGGCCGAGGCTGTCGCGGCCGTTCGCGCCGGATTCGCCGCGCTCGCCGACACCGCGCGGCTGCGCCTGACGATCAGCGGGCCGGGCTATTTCGCGGTCGGATCACAGGAGACCATCCAGACCCAGACGACCTGGCTCAGCGCCGCCGCGTCACTGGTGGTTGCGACCCTGCTGTTCGCCGCCTTCCGCTCGCCGCGACTGGTGCTGATCGGCGCATTGCCGCTGGCGACCGGCATCCTGATCGGCACCACTGCCGTCGTCCTGGCCTTCGGCTCCATCCACGGCATCACCCTGGCACTCGGCGTAACCCTCATGGGTGTGGCGATGGACTACCCGGTGCACATCTTCGTGCACGCCGAGCGCCGAGAGGATCGGATCGAGGGCCTGAGCGAGATCGGTCCGAACCTGCTGATCGCGGTCGTCACCACGGTCTGCGGATACGCCGCCCTGGCATTGGCCGAATTCGAGGGACTGGCTCAGTTGGGGGTGCTCGCCGGAGCCGGATTGGCCAGCGCAGCCGCCTGCTCCAGATTCCTGCTCCCGGTCCTGCTCCCGGAGCCTTACCGTTGGACGGCGCCCAGCGCCCTGCCCGGCCTGCTCGACCGTCTCCCGACGCTCGACAGCCGCCCCGCCCGTCTCATCACGCTCGGTCTGACCGGACTCCTGGCCGCACTGCTGGCGCTGCATCCCGATCCCTGGAGCAGCGATCTCTCGCGTCTCAGCACGGTCCCCAGATCCGAGATCGCCCTGGACCAGCGTCTGCGCACCGAACTGGGCGCACCCGAGGTGGCGCAGATTCTCTTCATCGTCGGCACGAATCCCGAACAGGTGCTGCAACGCATCGAGTCATCGAGCGCCGAGCTGAATCGACTGGTCGACGCCGGCCTCATCGCCGGCTTCGACACACCCACACGGATCCTGCCCAGCCAGACCGCCCAGCGCGCCCGTCAATCCGAGCTACCGAGCCGGGACCAGCTGCAACGGCGACTCGATCAGGCCGTCGCCGGACTGCCATTTCGCACCGGCGCCTTCACGCCCTTTCTGGACGACCTGGATCTGGCGCGCGCCCAGACGCCACTGACATCCGATGATCTGAAAGGAACGCCCATCGGCGAACGACTGGAGACGCTCCTCCAGCCCTTCGACGATGCGTGGGTGGGACTCATCCCGCTGATCGGTGCCGATCACCCGGCTGCCATCGCCGCGCTCCAGTCGCTCGATCCCGCCAACGGACTGCGGTATCTCGACCTGCGCGAAACCAGCGCCGGACTGATCGACCGTTTCATCCGGGAAACGCTGAACAGTCTGACGCTCGCCGCCGCGCTCATCGGCGTACTCATCTGGCTGGGCGTCCGCCGTCAGGGGCGCACACTGAGGGTGATCCTGCCCATCGCCCTGACCCTCGTCCTCGACTACGGCCTGCTGCTGGCCATCGAAGGCGCGATCAATCTCTTCCATCTGGTGTCGCTGCTGCTGGTGCTCGGGCTCAGCATCGATTACAGCCTCTTTCTCAGCCGCCGATGCGCGGATCCGGCCGAATCCGCGCGGGCCGCCTTCGCCGTCGCCCTCTCGGCGCTATCGAGCCTGCTCATGTTCGGTCTGCTCGCCCTGTCCAGCATCCCGGTGCTGCATGCCATCGGTCTCACCACCGCGCTCGGCATCGGCTTGGCGCTGCCGGCCACCTTTCTGCTCGCGCGCCCTCGGCGGCCGACTCTGAGCGGTTGAGGCACGAGCACAAACTGCTATGATGCGGCCCGAACGTGTTTGTCTTTCCGTGCCGAGTCAGATGTCTATCGAGCCCCTCAGCGTCACCGCCTTCACACTCGTCAACGCACTGGGACTCGGATGCTCGGCCTCGCTGCAGGCACTGCGCGAGGAGCGTTCGGGCCTGACGCGCTGCGATCTCCCCGACATCGCGCTCGACACCTGGATCGGACGCGTCCCCGACCTCGAATCGGCCCCATTGCCGGACGCACTCCAGGCGTTCGACTGCCGCAACAACCGGCTCGCCCACCTGACGCTGCAACAGGACGGATTCGACCGAGAGGTCGAGCGTGTCCGCGCGGGCTACGGACCCGAGCGCATCGGTCTCTTTCTCGGCACCAGCACCTCGGGCCTGGAACATACGGAGGCGGCCTATCGCCGTCGCGCCCTTTCCGGCAGCCAGGACCTGGGCGACGATCTGCGCTTCGACCGGACCCACAGCAACTTCTCGCTCGGCGCCTTCTGCCGCGCCCGACTGGGGATCAGCGGCCCGACCCAGGTCGTCTCGACCGCCTGCTCGTCGAGCGCCAAGGTCTTCGCAGCCGCCGGCCGTCATCTGCTGTCGGGACTCTGCGATGCCGCCATCGTCGGCGGCGCCGACACGCTCTGCTCCACCACGCTCCACGGATTCGCCTCGCTGGAGCTGCTCTCGCCTCGGCCCTGCCAGCCCTGGGGGCGCGACCGGCGCGGCATCTCGCTCGGCGAGGGCGCCGGATTCGTGCTGCTCGAACGCCTCCCGCCCAGCCCGAACCGACCGGCGCTGCTCGGCTACGGTGAGAGCAGCGACGCGCACCACATCTCGTCGCCCCATCCGAACGGATTGGGCGCCGCGCTGGCGATGCGTGCCGCACTCGATCGTGCCGGTCTCCCCCCCGAGGCGATCGACTATCTCAACCTGCACGCGACCGGAACCCCGGCCAACGACCGCGCCGAGGATCGGGCCATCGCCCAATGCTTCACCCGCCCGCCGCGCGCCAGCGGCACCAAGGGCTGGACGGGACACACGCTGGGTGCCGCCGGGGTGACCGAGGCGGTCATCTGTCTGCTGGCGCTGGAACGGGGCTTCCTGCCCGCGAACCTCAATCGCGGCGCCAGAGATCCGGATCTAGCCCTGGACGTCCTGGAAACGGGCCTCGAATTCAGACCCCAGGTCCTCATGACCAACGCGTTCGGCTTCGGAGGCACCAACGCCTCGCTCGTCTTGGGGTATCCGCGATGATCCCGCCGCTCCTGATCCGATCGATCGGCGTCATCGCACCCGGTCTGACCGACTGGCCCACGACGGCGGCCATCCTGCGCGGCGAGATCCAGTACCGGCCGGCCCCGCTGCCGCCGCTCGCGCCCCTGCTGCTGCCGCCCAACGAACGCCGCCGCGCGACCCCTCCGACCCGTCTGGCGATGGAGGCGGCACGACAGGCGATCGAGCAGGTCGAGGCGAATCTCGCCCATCTGCCCAGCGTCTTCGCCTCCTCGGATGGCGACCTGAGCCTGATCGACCGGCTCTGTCAGGGAATCGCACAGCAACCGGTCGCGCTTTCGCCGACCCTATTCCACAACTCGGTGCACAACGCAGCGGCCGGATACTGGTCGATCGGCAGCGGCTGCATGTCCCCATCGACCAGCCTGGCTGCGGGCGACGCCACGCTGTCCGCCGGGCTTCTGGAGTGCGCCACCCAGCTCGCGACCGAGTGCGACGAGATACTGCTGGTGGCCTACGACCTTCCCGGACCGCCGACGTTCGACGTCCATCGGCATTTCGAAACGCCGTTCGCCTGCGCCTTGCTGCTCGCACGGGACCGGGGCCAGACCGCGCTGGCGCGCATGGCGCTCGATCCAATACGCGCCCCCCAGGGCCAGGAAGAGAACGAAACGCGTGCACGCCCTCCGGCACTGGAGTCGATGCGCGCGGGAAATCCGGCCGCCCGCGTTCTGCCGCTGCTACAGGCCATCGCCCAGCAACGCGCGGGCACGGTGCGGCTGCCCTATCTCGACGGTGCCGCTCTGTCTGTCGCCCTTGGATTTCAACCCATGCCGAGTGAAGCGCCATGCTGAGCGACACGCTGCGCGCACTCATCCCGCACGCGGGCGACATGTGTCTCATCGACGAGGTGCTGTCCTGGGACGCCGATGGACTGATCGCTCGAACGCACTCGCACCGACGAACCGACAACCCGCTGCGAACCGATGGGGTCGTTGCGGTAGCCCATGTCATCGAATATGCCGGACAGGCCTGCGCGTTGCACGGAGGGCTTCGGGCACGCGCGCGGGGAGCCCCGCCGAGTCCAGCTCTATTGGTCGCAGCATCCCAGGTCGAGCTACCGTCCAATCCGCTCTCGGATCTGGCCGACACGCTGGAGATCCGGGTGACGCGGCTTCAGGGATCGGATCAAGACGCCATCTATCGCTTCGAAATACAGGACGGCGAGCGGCGACTGTCCAGCGGTCGCCTCACCGTCATGGCGCAACGCCAGGAGACAGCATGAAACGGGCGCTGGTCACGGGCGCAACCGGCGAGATCGGGTCCCGCATCGCGCGCCGACTGGCCGCCGAAGGGCTCAGGGTCCATGTCCACACCCATCGCCGGATGGAGCGTGCAGAGGCATTGGTCGAGGAAATCGCAACCGCTGGCGGCAACGCATCGGTCGTGAGCTTCGACGTCACCGACCCGGAGGACAGCAAGCGTGCGCTGGACCGCCTGTTGAGCGAGGGCCCGATCCAGGTCCTGGTCAACAATGCGGGCATCCATCGCGACGCCCCCATGGCCGGGATGGACTTCATGCAGTGGAAGGCCGTCGTCGACGTCTCGCTCAGCGGCTTCTTCAACGTCACCCAGCCGCTGCTGCTGCCCATGATAGGCACCCGCTGGGGACGCATCGTCAACATCTCGTCCATCTCCGGGGTGCTCGGCAACCAGGGCCAGACCAACTATGCCGCCGCCAAGGCCGGTCTGCACGGCGCCACCAAATCGCTCGCGCGCGAGCTGGCCAAGCGCGGGATCACGGTCAACGCCATCGCGCCAGGCATCATCGACAGCGAATCGACCCGAGCGCTCTTCGACCGGGCCGCCATCGAGCGACTGGTGCCCATGCGCCGCGCTGGGCGTCCCGAGGAGGTCGCCGATCTGGTCGCCTATCTGGTTTGCGGCGACTCGGGCTATCTATCGGGCCAGATCATCAGTCTCGATGGAGCCATGACATGAGCCGCATATGGGTGGTGATGCCGGCCTTCAACGAGGCCGCGAGCATCCGCGAGATCTGTCTGCGGGTGCTGGAGCAACCGATAGAACGGCTGGTCGTGGTCGACGACGGTTCGACCGACGGCACTGCCGCCGCCATCGCCGACCTGCCGCTCGTCCGTTTGATCAACCCGACCAACCAGGGCAAGGGCGCCAGCCTGCTGCGCGGAATGCGGCGCGCCAGGGCGGCCGGTGCCAGCCACATCGTCAGCATCGACGCCGATGGACAGCATCGGCCCGAGGACATCCCACGCCTCACCGCCCGAGCGCAGGAGTACCCGGAGCGCATCCTGATCGCGGCGCGTCTGAGGCGTCGCGAGCAGGCGCCACCGCTGCGCCGCTTCGCCAATGCATTCGCCGACTTCTGGATCTCCTGGGCCTGCGGACAGGCCATCCGCGACACCCAGTCGGGATTCCGGCTCTATCCGGGTCCGCTCATCGACCGACTCGCCACCATCCCACGCACGGACGCCGGATTCGCCTTCGAGAGCGAGATCCTGATCGACGCCGCTCGCCAAGGCTATTCCACCTTCGCCATCCCCATCGAAACCCTCTACCATCCGAACGCCCGTCCCAGCCATTACCGCGCCTTCAAGGACACGGCGAGCATCGTTCGCATGGTTGCCGCCAAGCTGGCGCGCCGCAGCTTCTATCCGCTCGGTCTCTGGCGATCGCTCATGCGCCTGCCTCCGCCACAGCCGCGCCAGGAGCTGCAACCACTTGAAGAGCAGCGCGAGGGCGGTTCACCGTGATGCTCAATCCGCGACAGCCCGACTGGGACGGACTCTTCACCATGACACTGACCGTCGCCGTCGTCCTTGCGACCTTCGGACTCGCCTATCTCTACTGGCTGAAACGCGTGATCGAAACCGCCCGAGCAGTCAACGCCTCACGAACCGAATACGGCGGCTGGCTGGTGGTGCCGGGCAAGCGCCTGATCGAGGATCGACCCGACGCCGATTTCCGCCAACGGCTCGATCGCGCAGCAACCCTCGCGCGCCCACCTTTCGCCGGACGACTGGCCATCCTCGGGGGCAGGACGGCACATGCCAACCTCAGCGAGGCACAAGCCGGGGCCGACTATCTGGAACTCAGAGGGATGAATCAGGACCTCTCATTGATTCTGGAAGGTCAATCGCGCAATACGCTCACCAACCTGCGCAATCTGCGCGAGCTGGCCAACCGGGAAAACGACCGTCAGGCACGCTTCCTGATCGTCTCGAGCCGCTACCACCTGGCCCGGGTCGGACTCATGGCCGCCAGCCTGGGGCTTCGCCATCGTCTGGAACCGGCCGAGCCGCGACTGAGCCATCGACCAGCGACCCTCCTCCAACTGGCGCGCGAGAGCTTCCTCTGTCTCTGGTTCATGGTCGGCAAGGGATGGGCGGCCATAACCCGCAACCAGCGCATGCTGGCGCGCGTGACATGATGGGGGGAAGCTTCCAGCCTCCAGCAGTGGCTAGATATGAGCCGCATCCGCAGCTGTGAAGTCTGGCTGGAAGCTGGTCGCTGGAGGCTGGAAGCTCCCCCTTGAGCAATCCTCACGACCCACGAGCGACGTCCATGCCCCAGATCGATTTCTACAGCCTGAAACCCACCAGCCGAGGCGACCGTTTCCAGGTCGCCTGCCGGCTGGCGGAACGCATCCGCGCCCAGAATCTGCGCCTGCTCATCCACTGCCCTGACCGCGATGAGGCGCGCCATCTCGACCGGCTGCTCTGGACCTATCGCGAGGACAGCTTCCTGCCGCACGGATTGGCCGGCAAGGTCGATCAGGAACTGACCCCCATTCTGATCGCCGAGGACGGACGGCCCGAGACGGAGACCCAGGTACTGCTCAACCTGGGCCGAGAGGTGCCGGGGTTCTTCACGCGCTTCGATCGGGTCTGCGATCTGGTCGATCTGGATCCCACACTGCGCGCCGCCGGCCGCGAGCGATTCAGGTACTACCGCGACCAGGGGCATCCGCTGAGACATCATCAGATTCAGCTCTAGCGTGCGAGCCGACGCCCGGACACCAATCGACCGGAAGGTCGCACGCTGTCTTTCCAAGAACGTCGATACCAAGCCAAACCGAAGGAAGAAGCCCCGCCTCGGGTAGGGCACAATAGGCCGTCTTCAGCGGGTGGCTGTGCCGCATTCGCTGGCGATACATTCCATAGAACGGCCGTCGTTCGGCCCTGGAGCGGCCGTATTGCGCCGTATGCGAGCACCGGGGGAGATCGAAGTCTTGTAGTTACCCGCCATGCGGCGCAATACGCTTTCGCTATTGCGCCCTACGCAGGGAGTGCGGATACATTCGCACCTACTTGGGCGGCAGATCGGGGTCGACGAGATATCGTGCCGCACGCAGGGCTGCCAGAGCAAGATCGAAATCGAAACTCTCGATCTTGCGCATCAGGCTATCGCAGGTATCGCCCAGCCCCTCGCGCAGCAATTGGCGCGAATCGCGGGCGAACTGCACGGCCCGACTGTCATCCGCCGACAAGAGCCTCTCCAGTTCGTCCAGAACGGAATGCAGGCGTTCCGAGCCGGCGACGGACGATCCGGACGCGCCCGAACGCTCGCCCCCGAGCGCCCCGATCGACTCCACCAGCCGCTTCAAGACCAGATCCGTCTCGCGGATACTCGCTTCGAGATCCTCCTTGCCTGCGCCTTGGCGCAACGCGACATCGATCGAGGCGGCCAACTCCGACACCCGGTCGGCCCCCAGAGTCGCCGAGGCCCCCTTGAGGGCATGGGCAAGCAAACGCGCCTCATGCATCTCTCCAGACTCCAGGAATGCCGAGAGGCGCTCCATGTCCGCGCCGTGCGACCGGACGAACAGTCCGAGGAGACGCCGATAGATCTGCTCCTGTCCGTTGACAGCAGCCAATCCACGCACCCTGTCGAGCCCCTCGATCTCGCCGAGAGGGCTGGCCGAATCGGCTGAGTTGTCCGCCGCTGGCTCAACGTGCACCGACATCTCAACGGGAACAGCCTCGCCGGCGTTCGCGCCCAGCCATTTCACGAGACTCGCATAGAGCGCGCCCGGCTCGACCGGCTTGGGGACGAAATCGTCCATGCCCGCCCGCAGACAGGCCTGACGATCCTCATCGAAGGCATTGGCGGTCATCGCCAGGATCGGTCGGCCGGCATGGGCGCCTGCGGCGCGAATCCGACGGGTGGCCTCCAATCCGTCCATGACGGGCATCTGAACGTCCATCAACACCAATGCATACTCAGCGGACCCGACCCGCTCCACCGCCTCCTGACCGTTCTCCGCGATGTCCACCGAGAGCGAGACGGCATGGAGCAACTCCAGCGCGACCTCCTGGTTGATGGAATTGTCCTCCACCAACAGCAGACGCGCCCCGGAATGGCGCGCTCGCAATACGGCGTCGGCGTTGACCTGCTCGCCGGGCGTCGCCACCGAAGAAACGACATGGCCCAGGCCAAGCCTGGCGGTAAACCAAAACGTGCTTCCACGACCCTGCTCGCTGTCCACGCCAGCATCGCCGCCCATGAGCAACGCCAGACGACGCGTGATGGCGAGCCCCAATCCGGTTCCGCCATGCTTGCGCGTGGTCGAAGCGTCGGCCTGAGCGAAGGGGGAAAAGAGGCGCGACAGCTCCGAGGGAGCGATCCCGATCCCGCTATCGCTGACCTCGAACCGGACCAGAAGCGCATCTCCATGTCTTTCCTCCAGACGACAGCGCAGCAAAATACGCCCCCGATCGGTAAACTTGATGGCATTACCGGCATAGTTGAGCAGCGCCTGACGCAACCGGGTCGGATCGCCCCGCAGCCATTTGGGCACGTCGCCCGGATCCACCTCGATCGCCACACCCTTGGAGCGCGCCTGATCGGCGATCATGGAGCAGGCGTTGTCGAGGATGCTGGACAGGGCGAAATCGGTCTGCTCCAGCTCAAGCCGTCCGGACTCGATCTTGGAGAGATCCAGGATATCGTTCACGATCGACAGCAGGTGCTGGGCGGCCGAATCGATCTTGGCGAGACGATCCGCCTGCTCGTGCGTGACACCGCTCTGACGCAGCAGAAAGGTCAACCCCACGATGGCGTTCATAGGGGTACGAATCTCGTGGCTCATATTGGCCAGGAAGGCGCTCTTGGCGCGGTTGGCCGCCTCGGCCTCCTCGCGCGCTGCCTCGCGCGCGCGCTCGATCTCTTTCTGGACGCGGATGTCGCGCGAGAATCCGACCGTCCCCAGAACGCTGCCGTCGGCATCGAACACGGGCGCCTTTAGGGTCTCACTGAGGATCTCGGGCACGGTCGGAAACGGCTCCTCGACCGTGATACCCTGCCCCAACTCCATCACCCGAATGTCGTCCGAGCGATAGCGCTCGGCAAACGAAACCGGCCAGAGATCCAGGTCCGTCTTGCCGAGAAGCTCATCGATGGGCCGCCCCGTGACCTCGCCCATGGCGCGGTTCGCCGCCAGGAAGCGTCCGTCGCGGTCCTTCAACCAGATCATGTGCGGGATATTGTCGATGATGGCGCGCAGGGACTGACTCTGACGCCGCAGCTCGGCGGTGCGCGTATCGACCAACTCCTCAAGATGATGCCGGTAACGCTCGATCTCCTGGATCGCACGCTTCATCTCCGTGACATCTTGTATGGAGCCCCGCACCTTCGTCAGCCGACCATCCTCGAAGACCGGACGCCCAATGGCCCGAACCCATTTGACCTGCCCGTCCGCCGCATGCAGCTCCAACTCGAGGTCGTAGGCCTGGCCCTGGCTCACGACCGCCGCGACCGCCGCCTCGATCCGCTCGCGTTGCTCGCCCTCGAAAAAGCTCAAACCCAATTGCAGATTGGTCGGCGCACTGGGATCCAGGCCATGGATATAGGCGACCTCGTCCGTCCAGGCACCCTCACCGGTCGTCGCATTGAACTCCCAGGCACCGATGTGAGCGATGGCGCTCATCTCGGCCAGGAGCTGGTTGGTGTCGCGCAGCAGCTGTTCGGCACGTCTGCGATCGGTGATATCGCGGCAGATACAGAGGACGAGGTTATCGCCTCCCCAGACGACACTGCTGGTGCTGACCTCGACGTCGTACTCCGAACCGTCCTTGCGGCGATGACGGGATTCGAACTGGACGTGCGGACTGGAGAGGTCGACGAACCGCTCGCGGATCTCTCGCTCCGAGAAACGCGTATCGATGTCCCAGATTCCCAGACCGATCACCTCCTGGGACGCATAACCCAGCATCTCGGCGAAACGCCCGTTGGCCTCAATGATCCGATAGGCCTGATCCAGAACCAGGATGCCGTCGCGCGAGCTTTCGATCAGCGCCTGACGGCGCGCCGTCTCCTCGGAGAGTTCACGATTGATGCGGTCGAGTTCGGTGATGTCGCGCGAGACGCCGAACATCCCGATGAGCGTTCCCTGGGCGTCGAGCAACGGCCCCTTGATGGCCAAAAAGGCGCGTGAACCCTGAGCCGTGTCCAGATATTCGTGGAAGCTCTGGATGCAGCCGGCCTCGATCACCGAACGGTCGTGCTGACGAATCCCGGCGCTCTGCTCGGGCGGAAAGAGCTCGGCGTCGGTGAAACCGACGACCTCTTCCGAGGCACGGCCGACGAAATCCGCCGCCGCCTGATTGAAGAGGATATAGCGACCTTCAAGATCCTTCGCGAAGATGGCATCGCTGGAGCCGTCGACGATCGCGTCGAGCAGATTCAGCGCGTTCAGTCGCTCGCTCTGGGACCTGTGCAGCCGCTCGGCCCATTCGAGCTGCTGACGCTGACGCAGCATGAAGGCACCGCTGGTGACCATGAGGAGCGCCAACAGACCTGCGAGCGCGATCCAGATCCCACTCCCGACCGCATCGGCATAGATCTCGGCGAGATCGATCTTGACCAGAAGAATCCAGTCGGTCCAAGGCACCGCCATCGCATAGCCCATGACGGAAGAACCGCGATAGTCCAGCCCCTCGATCCCGGTTCCCAACAGTCGACCGTTCCGTCCATACCTCGCCGCCAGAAGTTTCTCGTCGTTCAAGGGCAGATGAAACAGAACCGCATCATCGTCCCGATAACGCAGCGGATTGAGAAACTGGACCTGATCCCTCTCCACCCGAAACAGCAACGTCTCACCGGTTTGGGTCGGCAGCGGCCAGATCTGGAGGGAGGGATAGAGATAGGAAGCCGGATCGGTATGCAGCACCACAACCAGGGTCCGCGTGCCTGCGGAGTCAGCCGGTAACGGAACGACGAAGTCCAGATGCACGCCACCCTCCCGATCCCTATAGGGTCCGAACAGCGAGATGGACTGAGACTTGGATGCCTCTCCGATGACGCGCACCAGACGCGCTGAGAGCGGGTGCGACAGAGGCTCGGAGGCCCAGAGCACCTCGCCCTTCAGATCGGCCACGACCAAGTTGGAGATGGCATTCAGATGGGAAAACTGGCGCATTCGCTCGGCCAGATGCTCGTTCCAGGGCGCCTTACCCTGCTCCAGCCCCGACAAGAGCGATTCATGGAATGCGCTCATGCTGGAGCGTAGAAACTCGGCGTCTCCATGACGCTCGTCCAACCAGTCGGCCAGCTGCGTGGTCTTGAGCTCGGCGATCGTTTTCAGATTCTCGGCCGTGCTCTCCTCGTGTTGCCGAACGTCGAGCAAAATGGCACCCGCCGTGAAGGAAACGACGGCGACGGAGAGCAGAACCATTGGCAGGGTCAGGGAGCCCTGGAGCTCGTTTCCCGATCTGCCGAAAGGACGCCGGAACATTCGCCTCATGAGAACATAGAGCAGTCCGCTGCTGACGACCACGAAGACGCTGGCCTTGAGACTGCTGATCAGGATGAAGCGATCCGGCGTCTTGAGCAGCCAGCCCAGCAACGGATCGGAAAAGAGAATCCAGACGCCAGCGAAGACGGCGTAAACGAGAACGATGAGGACAAGGCTGCCCCGAGGGGTCTCGGGTATCTGCGGATCCGAATCGCTGCTCATGAGATCTCCATGCGCTCATCCCACGCCAAGGCGCTCTTCCGTATCCATTCTGGCGCCTGCCCGCAAGAACCGGCGACGATCAACCGAGCGAGACCTTCTCGGTTTCGCTGTAGCGTTTGGCAATCTCGCGGAACTCGTCGTAGGTCTGGGAAAAGGCGTCGGTGACATCCGGGTCGAAATGGCTGCCGCGCCCGGCGAGGATGATGTCGCGAGCCTCTTGAAACGCCATGGGCGGCTTATAGACACGCGGAGAGATGAGGGCATCGAAGACATCGGCAAGCGCCATCAGTCGGGCCGATATGGGGATGTCGTCGCCGGCCAAGCCGTCCGGATAGCCGGAGCCGTCCCAGCGCTCATGGTGATAATGCGCGATATCCTTGGCCAGCACCAAAAACTCGACCGGCCGGTCGACATCGCGCTCGGCGTACTCGATGGCATCGCTGCCGAGCTTGGCGTGGGTCTTCATGATCGTCCACTCCTGCGGGGTCAGCTTGCCTGGCTTCAGCAGAATGTGATCCGGAATGCCTACCTTGCCGATGTCGTGCAAGGGCGCCGACTTGAACAGCTGGTCGATGATGTGGGCGGTGAGAAAATGGGCGAATTTGGGATGATGACGCAACCGGTTCGCCAAGGCGCGCACATAGCCCTGGGTACGGCGCAGATGGTTGCCCGTCTCGGGATCGCGAATTTCGGCCAGATGCGCCAGGGCATGGATACTGACATCCTGGACGAGCAGGTTCTCCTTCATGCGCCGCCGCAGCTCGCTCTCCAGATAGCTGTTCTGATCCCTGAGCCAATCGCGAGCCTGCTTGAGTTCGAGCTGAGTGTGCACGCGCGCGCGCAGGATGGGCGGCACGATCGGCTTGGCGATGTAGTCCACAGCGCCCACGTCCAGGCCGTGGATCTCGGCATCGGTGCTATCCATGGCGGTGACGAAGATCACTGGGATGTCGCTGGTACGCTCGTCGCTGCGCAGACGCGAGAAGACCTCGTAGCCGTCGATGCCGGGCATCATCACGTCGAGCAGGATGATGTCCGGTCGCGGCGGAGTGGCAACGACACGCAACGCCTTTTCGCCAGAGGTTGCCGCACGCACCCGATACTCTGGTTGCAAAAGCTCGCTCAGGACCGTGAGGTTCTCCGGCGAATCATCGACGATCAAAATTGTCGGCAGTGCTGCATCCGTCATCCGAATTTCTCCTGAGCCTGCGCTCACCGTGCGTCCGTGCGACTGGATCGAAAATCCGGCCACCGAATGAAGATCGCGCAGATAACGCGCCTCCCCTGAGCCGTGCCGAAACACCCTGACCCGAACCCGGACCAAGGCGATCTCCGGAAAAGAATCTCACCATAGATGCATCGAGCGTGCGAACCGCATCTGTCGCAACCGATGCGGTGTGTTCCTCACCACGTCCTACGATAGGTACGCTTTCGTGAAAACCGATAAGGCGTACCCCCATTATAGGTAAGGTGGCCAGTACGACAGGTCCAAAGGGGCCAAGACCCTAGACCGCGCAAGGACGCATGGCACGCCAGCCTACAGCCATCGCGCCTTACCGTTCGAACCGCGCACGGAAAGGGAGATCTGCGTCAAGGATCTTGGAGCGCGACAGTCTCCAACGCATCGACCCGCTGGAATCCGCGCGACAGCAGACGTCCGCGACGTCCACGCTCGCCCCGGTAAGTCTCCAGATCGGCCGGCTTGAGCGTCAGGGTGCGCTTACCCGAGTGCACGATCAGACTGCCGCGCTCGGGCACCACGGCGAGCGCGATCATCCGTTCGTCGGCGGCGGCCGGAAGCGCGAGGATCTTGTTACCTTTGCCGCGCGCCATCTCGGGCAGCTCGGTCACCGGGAAGACCAGCAGATGTCCGCCGCTGGTCACGGCCGCCAGGCGCGCCCCGGCCGAATCGCCGATCGGAACAGGCGTCAGGACCGCCGCCCCTTTGGGCAAGGTCAGCACCGCCTTTCCCCCCTTGGGCTTGGCCAGCAGGTCCTCGAACCGGGCGATGAAACCGTAACCGGCATCGGAGGCGAGCAGATAGCGCGCCTCGGGCCGATCGCCCAGCACGGCGACGAATCGCGCCCCCTGTGGCGGATCGAACCTGCCCGTCAACGGCTCGCCCTGTCCGCGCGCCGAGGGCAGCGTGTGCGCCGCGAGCGAATAGCTACGCCCGGTGGAGTCCAGAAAGACGGCGGTCTGATTGCTCCGCAGCCGCGCTGCACCGAGGAAGCTGTCGCCCGAGCGATAGCTCAGCCCCCCGGCATCCACATCGTGCCCCTTGGCCGCACGCACCCAGCCCTTCTCGGACAACACGACCGTCACCGGCTCGCTCGGCGCCAGCTCGGTCTCGTCGATCGCGCTAGCGGCCGCCCGGACGACCAGGGGAGAGCGGCGATCATCGCCGTACTTCTCGGCATCGGCGGCGATCTCTTCGCGGATCAAACGGTTGAGCGCCTGAGCGTCGCCCAGCAGACGCTCAAGCTCCGCGCGCTCGACGGCCAGCGCATCCTGCTCGCCTCGGATCTTCATCTCCTCAAGCCGCGCCAACTGGCGCAGACGGGTATTGAGGATGTACTCGGCCTGGGTGTCGCTCAAAGCGAACCGCTTCATCAGGACCGGTTTGGGCTCGTCCTCGGTCCGGACGATGCGGATCACCTCATCCAGATTGAGAAAGGCGATCAAGAGCCCTTCCAGGAGATGCATGCGCTCCAGCACCTTCTCCAGACGGTGCTGCAAACGACGACGCACGGTCTGGGTGCGGAAGACGAGCCACTCGGCCAGCAGCTCGCGCAGATCCATGACGCGCGGACGGCCATTGAGCCCGATCAGATTCATGTTGACCCGATAGCTGCGCTCCAGGTCGGTGGTCGCGAACAGGTGCGACATGAGGCGCCCGACGTCCACCCGGTTCGAGCGCGGCACGATGACCAGTCGGGTCGGATACTCATGATCGGACTCGTCGCGGAAATCCTCGATCATGGGCAGCTTCTTGGCATTGAACTGGGCCGCGATCTGCTCCAGCACACGACTGCCCGAGACCTGATAGGGCAAGGCCGTGATGACGATATCGCCGCGCTCCATCTCGTAACGGGCGCGCTGCTTCACGCTGCCGCCGCCGGTCTGGTAGAGCTTGAGCAGATCCTCCGGCGGGGTGACGATCTCGCCCGAGGTCGGGAAATCCGGCCCCGGCACGAAGCGCATCAGATCGGTCACGCTCGCCTCTGGATGATCGAGCAGATGGATGCAGGCCCGCGCGACCTCCCTGAGGTTGTGCGAGGGGATGTCGGTGGCCATGCCGACCGCGATGCCGGTGGTCCCGTTGAGCAGCAGATTGGGCAGACGCGCTGGCAGCAGCAGCGGCTCATCCAGGGTGCCGTCGAAATTCGGCTGCCAATCGACCGTGCCCTGCCCCAGTTCACCGAGCAGAAGCTCGGCATAGGGCGTCAGTCGCGACTCGGTATAGCGCATGGCCGCGAACGACTTTGGATCGTCCGACGAACCCCAGTTGCCTTGTCCATCGATCAGCGGATAGCGATAGCTGAAGGACTGAGCCATGAGCACCATGGCCTCGTAGCAGGCCGAATCGCCATGCGGATGGAACTTGCCGAGCACGTCGCCGACGGTACGGGCCGATTTCTTGAATTTGGCCGCCGCCGACAGCCCCAGCTCGGACATGGCGTAGAGGATGCGCCGTTGAACCGGCTTGAGGCCGTCGCCCAGATACGGCAGGGCGCGGTCGAGAATGACGTACATGGAATAGTCCAGGTAGGCCTTCTCGGTGAAATCCTTCAGCGGGAGTCGTTCGAGACCCTCGGCGTTGTAGGTCAAGGTTTCCGTCATGGTTGATTCATGGATTCGATCGCAAACAGGGCGGGCATGATGCGACAAGGCGTCGCGAAGGACAAACTGTGGGGCAGCTACCAGCTACCAGCTACCAGCTACCAGCTACCAGCTACCAGCTACCAGCTACCAGCTACCAGCTACCAGCAAGAGTGTACCGGCGGCTGGCGGCTGGCGGCTGAAAGCTGGCGCCCGAATCAGCGCGCGGACTTGATCGCCGCGATGCGCGCCGCGCGAATGCGCTCAGGAATCAGGCGCGGCTCGGGGGCCGAGCGCGCGATGGTTCCGACGTCGACCTCGACGACGGCGGCGAACAGGCGCCGCAGGATCTCGGCCTGCGGATAGTCGCGCTCGGCATAGCCGGTGCGGCCTCGATAATCGGCCTCGCAGGCGATCAGCATTTGCTCGAAGCGCTCCGGGCGACGGAATGCATCGGCCCGCTCCATCAGATTCAGCAGGGTTGCGGGCCGCAGCTCGTCGACCTTGTGGACCAGGCCGTGCAGGGCGGAGGTGATGCGCGCCAGATCGCGACAGCGAACCGGAACCCGGAAGCGCTTGCACACCGCCTCGATCAGCGCCAGACCGCGCTCCTCGTGACCATGATGGCTCGGCAGGATGTCGGCCGGCGTGGTGCCCTTGCCCAGATCGTGACAGAGCGCGGCGAAGCGCACCTCCAGGTCGGGAGAGAGTCGAGCCGACATGTCGACCACCAGCATCACATGAACGCCGGTGTCGATCTCGGGATGCCAGCGCTCGGGCTGGGGCACGCCCCACAGCCGGTCCAGCTCCGGCATCAAGCGCTCCAGGGCACCGCAGGCACGCAGCACCTCGAAAAAGGGCGAAGGACGGACCTCCCCGAGCGCGCGCGACATCTCCTGCCAAACGCGCTCCGAAACCAGGGCATCGACCTCGCCGGCCGCGACCATCGAGCGCATCAGCGCCAGGGTCTCATCGGCGATGCTGAACCCCAGATCCGAAAAACGCGCGGCGAAGCGGGCAAGCCGCAGGATGCGCACAGGATCCTCGGCGAACGCAGGAGAGACATGGCGCAGAATGCGCGACTCCAGATCGGCGAGCCCGCCGTAGGGGTCGATGATGGAGCCGTCCGCGTCCAGGGCCAGCGCATTGATGGTGAGATCGCGCCGCAGCAGATCCTGCTCCAGCGTCACCTCCGGGTCGGCATGCACCTGGAAACCATAATAACCGGGGGCCGTCTTGCGCTCGGTGCGCGCCAAGGCGTACTCGTCCTTGGTCTCGGGATGCAGAAAGACCGGAAAGTCCTTGCCGACCTGCTGGAAGCCGCGACTCAGGAGGTCATCGACCGTCGCGCCCACCACCACATAATCGCGCTCGTGAACGGCACGCCCCAACAGACCGTCGCGCACGGCGCCACCGACGAGATAGGTGCGCAGACCTCGGGTCGCCTCGCTCATCGTCCACTCCCGGTCATCGATCGTCTCGACAACGCCAAGCCCCCCAGGGTCGCGCCATCGGCATACTGAACCATTGCATCCGCACTCCGCTGTCCATCCATCTCGACCTCCATCGCCCAAGCCACCATCCGGGGGATTATATCCGTCCGCCTCCGACGGGTTAGAATTCACGCTCCCCCTAGCAGGAGTCAGACGCATGCGCTTTATCGGTTACTTGATCCTATTGGCCGCGATCGGTTACGGAATCTGGCCCTATTACAGCGTCTATCGGCTGGACGACGCCATCAGTCTTCAGGACGGTAGCCAACTGGCCGAAATGCTGGATCTGCAGGCGATCCGCGACAACTACAAGCAACGTATCGCCTCGGGCGTCGAGGGCGTGCTCCCGACGGATAATGCCGACAGCGTCGTGGGCTGGATCCGCCAGAACGTCGCACGGCTGGGCGACGCGGCACTGGAGCAGGCCATCACGGTCGACTGGGTCCGCAAAACCCTGCGCGACGCCGTCACCCAGGCCACCGGACAAAGCCCACCCTATCTGCTCGCCGCCGTCGATTTCGCCTTCTTCGAGTCCTACAACCGCTTCCTCATTCGCATCGGCAAGTTGGGACAAGGCCCGACCCACGTGCGTCTCTCGCTGATCGGCAAGGAATGGAAGATCACGGACATCATCCCTTGACGGCGGACCGAACGCGCCCATCCAGGCGCATCCCGGCGGTCTGGATGCGCGGCGGAACCAGCAAGGGACTCTTCTTTCGCAGCGACGTCCTGCCGAGCGACCCTGCGGAACGCGACGCGCTCATCCTGCGTGCGCTCGGCAGCCCGGATCCCTACGGCACCCAGATCGACGGTCTCGGCGGCGCGACCTCCAGCACCAGCAAGGCCGTCATCGTCGGCCCCTCGTCACGGCCGGATTGCGACCTCGACTATCGCTTCGGCCATGTCTCGATCCAATCGCCCCTGATCGACTACAGCGGCAACTGCGGCAATCTCACCGCCGCAGTCGGTCCGTTCGCCATCGCCGAGGGGCTGGTCGCTCCGGTCGAGGGCGTCACCGAGGTCCGCATCTGGCAGGCCAACATCGGCAAGCGCATTCTCGCCCGCGTGCCGGTGCGAGACGGGCTACCGCTGGAAACGGGCGATTATCACCTCGATGGAATCCCCTGGAGCGGGGCGGCGATCGAACTGAGCTTTCTAGATCCGGGCGGGTCGAACGAAGCGCCATTGCTGCCGACCGGACATGAAGTGGACAGCCTGGAGATCCCGGAGTTCGGCCGAATCGAGGCGACCCTCATCAATGCCGGCAACCCGACCGTTCTGGTGCGCGCGGCCGATCTCGGCCTGACGGGATGCGAACTGCCCGCCCAGATCGGTGCCGATCGTGCCCTATTGGAGCGCTGCGAGCGCATCCGCGCCCACGCCGCCGTCACCATGGGGCTGGGCGACACGCCCGACGAGGTCAGCCGATCGCGACCGGCCACGCCCAAGCTCGCCTTCGTCGCGCCCGCTGCGGATTCGCTCGACACGCGCGGCGAGCCCATCGCCGCCGAGCGCATCGACCTGCTCGCCCGCATCCTCTCCATGGGACGTCCGCACCACGCCTTCACCGGCACCGGAGCCGTCGCGCTCGCGGTGGCCGCCGCCATGCCCGGAACCCTGGTCAACGCCACGACACCCTGGGCCGGACAATCCGGCGTCCATCACTGCCGGCTCGGCCATCCGTCCGGCACCCTGGAGGTCGGCGCCGAGGTGATCGCGGACGCCAACGGCTGGCAGGTCCCGCGCGCCATCCTGCGGCGCACCGCCCGCCGACTGATGGAAGGAGTCGTGCTGGTGCCTGAGTGAGTGACTCAAGCGCGTCTAACGATGCACTGGCCAGTGCATCGACAGCGCATTATGGATTAAGCGCTGAATTAGCGAGCAGTCACGAAGCCAAAGCTTCGTGACTCAACCAGCTGGAGGCTGGAGGCTGGCAGCCGATCGCTAGACGTTGAAGCGGAAGTGGATGATGTCGCCATCCTTGACCACGTACTCCTTGCCTTCCGAGCGCAGCTTGCCGGCCTCCTTGGCACCCTGCTCGCCCTTGAAGGCGACGAAGTCCTCGTAGGCGATGACCTCGGCGCGAATGAAGCCGCGCTCGAAATCGGTATGGATGACACTCGCGGCCTTGGGTGCCTTGGCGTTGCGCGGAATGGTCCAGGCACGGACCTCTTTGGGGCCGGCGGTGAAATAGGTATCCAGCCCCAGCAGGCTGTAGCCGCCGCGCACTACTCGGTTCAGACCGGGCTCGTCGAGCCCCAGTTCGGTCAGGAATTCGTCGCGCTCCGACTCGTCGAGGGCGACGATCTCGGCCTCGATCGCAGCACAGACCGAGACCACGATGGCGCCCTCGGCGTCCGCCAGCGCCTGGACCTTGTCCAGCAGCGGATTGTCCGCAAAGCCGTCCTCGGCCACGTTGGCGATGTACATGGTCGGCTTGGCGGTCATCAGGAAGAGATCGCGCAGCTCGTTCGTCTCGTCGTCGTCGAGCCCCATGGAACGGACCGGCTGGCCGGCGTCCAGGTGATCGCGCGCCCGCTCCAGCAGCTCCTTGCGGAAGAGGATCTTCTTGTCGCCGGTCTTGGCCGCGCGCTGGGCGCGGTCGAGCGCCTTCTCGACCGATTCCATATCGGCCAGGGCCAGCTCGGTGTTGATGACCTCGATGTCGCTCAAAGGGTCGACCCGACCCGCGACATGGATGACATCATCGTCCTCGAAGCAGCGCACCACGTGAGCGATGGCGTCGGTCTCGCGGATATTGGCCAGGAATTTGTTGCCGAGCCCCTCGCCCTTGGAGGCGCCCGCGACCAGCCCGGCGATGTCGACGAACTGCATGGAGGTCGGAAGCACACGCTCCGGCTTGGTGATGGCGGCGATCACATCGAGCCGAGGATCGGGAAGCGGCACCACCCCGACGTTGGGATCGATGGTGCAGAAGGGGTAGTTCTCGGCCGCAATGGTGGCCTTGGTGAGGGCATTGAAGAGGGTCGACTTGCCAACGTTGGGCAGGCCGACGATGCCGCATTTGAATCCCATGAGGAGAGTCCGCTCGGAGAAAATCGGGTGATGTTACAGACTTGCGCCAACAGGCGCCAGAGCTGGCCAACCCTGTCGAGAAGGTCGACCAGCCCCGCCGTCAGGATCCGTCCTGAGTGCCGCGATTGTAGCGGTCCTCGAAGCGGACGATGTCGTCCTCGCCGAGATAGCTGCCCGATTGGACCTCGACCAGCTCCAGCGGAATGCTGCCCGGATTCTCCAGCCGATGCGTTGCACCCACGGGGATATAGGTCGACTGGTTCTCGGTCAGCAGGAAGGTGCTGTCATCGCAGGTGACCCGGGCGGTACCCGAGACCACGATCCAATGCTCGGCGCGATGGTGATGCATCTGTAGCGAGAGCGTCTCGCCCGGCGAGACCGTCAGGCGCTTGACCTGATAGCGCGATCCCTGACCGATCGACTCGTAGGAACCCCAGGGGCGATGGACGCGCTGATGATGCAGATATTCGTGACGCCCTTGGCGCTGCAGGAACTGGATCACGGCCTTGACGTCCTGGGCGCTCTCCTTGCTCGCCACCAACACGGCATCCGGGGTCTCGACCAGGATGAGGTCGTCGACGCCGACTGCGGCCACCATGCGGTGATTGGCCATCAGCAGGTTGTTGCGGGCGTTGTGGACGAAGGCGTCGCCATCGAGGACGTTGCCGGCGTCATCCTGCTCGCGCACCTCCCACAGCGCCGACCAGGCACCCACGTCCGACCAGCCGACATCGAGCGGAATCACCACCGCCGGCGGCAGATCATCTGCGTCTGCGTCGGCAGACGGACCACTGAGTCGCTCCATGACCGCATAGTCGATCGAATCGCTCGGCGAAGCGCCGAACAGATCGGCATCGAGCCGCAGGAAATCGCCGTCCTCGGTGGCGGCCACGAAGGCCTTGCCCACCGCCTGGGCGATGTCGGGGCAAAAGCGCTCGACCAGGCCGAGCCAGAGCGACGCCTTGAGCACGAAGATGCCGCTGTTCCACAGATAGTCGCCGCTGGCCAGATAGCCCTGCGCGGTCTCGGCATCCGGCTTCTCGACGAAGCCATCGAGCACATAGGCCCGCCCGGCGAGCCCTTCGGCCTGATAGACTCGGCCCTGGCGGATATAGCCATAGCCGGTCTCGGGCTTGCTCGGCACGATGCCGAAGGTGACCACGGCCCCCTCGCGGGCCAGCAGATAGGCATCGGCGACCGCAGCCCGGAATCCGGGTTCGTTGCGGATGGTGTGGTCGGCCGGCATCACCAGCAGGATCGGATCCTCGCCATCCTGGGTCGCCGCCAAGGCGGCCAATGTCAGGGCTGGCGCTGTGTTGCGCCCCTTGGGCTCCAGGACGATGCAGGCGGGCTCCACCCCGATGACGCGCAACTGCTCGGCGACGAGAAAACGATGCGCGTCGTTGCAGATCACCAGCGGTGCGGCCTGCCCCACGGCATGGCGCGGATGCTCCGCGTCCAGGCCATCGAGCCGAAGCAGCGTTTCCTGGAGCATGGTGTGCTCGCTGGTCAGGGGAAGAAACTGCTTGGGATAGGCCTCGCGGGAAAGCGGCCACAGCCGCGTCCCGGAGCCGCCCGAAAGAATCACTGGTTGCAAAGACATCGCGAGGAACCTGCTCCTTTAGGATCTTGATAGGAACTGAAGCGACCTGAATGTAAATGGCAGGGTTGGACTAGCGTCAGCTCGCACGATTAGAGCAACCCGCTCCGGTCAGGTCAAACCGATCCGCCCGAAAGACCGAATGAGCCAGACACCATGACGCCGACACTCTCCCATCTCTCCGCTCTGCTCCGAGACACGGCCGCCACCGAAATCCTGCCGCGTCTTCAACACACCGAATCCCATCACAAGTCCGACGGCAGCCTGGTGACCGCATCCGATCTCGCGGTTCAGGAGCGACTGACCGAGACGCTGGCCCGGGATTTCCCCGGAATCCCCCTGCTCGGCGAGGAGATGAGCCAGGCCGAACAGCAGCGCATTCTCGCCGACAACGGACGCGGTGTCTGGGTGCTGGATCCCGTGGATGGCACCAGCAACTTCGTCAGCGGGTTTCCGGGCTTCGCCATCTCGCTGGCACTGGTCGAAGACGGACGGGTCACGCTGGGTGCCGTGCTGGATCCCGTGCGCGACGAATGCTTCACCGCCGCACGCGGCGTCGGGGCCTTTCTCGATGGCGAGCCCATCCGCACCCAGGCACGTAGCGCACAGCTCGGGGACTGTCTGGCGATGATCGACATGAAACGGCTTCCACCGGAGACGCTGCCGGCGCTCTTTCGTCCAGGGGGATTCGGGTCCCAACGCAACCTGGGCGCCGTCGCGCTGGAATGGTGCTGGCTGGCCCAGGGACGCGTTCAGCTCTATCTGCACGGCGGACAACGTCTCTGGGATTATGCGGCCGGGCGCCTGATCGCCGAAGAGGCTGGCGCCGCCGCACGGCACTACAGCACCTGGGGCGCGCAACCCTCGCAAACACTGGGGCTTGAATCACGCCGTGCCGTAGCTGCGGCCAATCCTCGCCTCCTCGACGCCTGGCTCGACTTTCTGCGCCCACTCTGGGACGGAGCATTAGACTGACGCGACACCGTCGGCGCCCCGCGAGCGGCCCTCCGATCATCTCAAGCCCCTTCCGATTCACAGGCTCGATTAGAAATTAGAAAGAGGACAGACGCATGGACCAAAACCAAGACGATCGCGACATGGAGCTGGCGAGCGGCATCGCCGCCTTCGAATCCAAGCAGTTCTCGCGTGCCGTGGGGCTGCTGTCGCCTCTGGCCGATCAGGGCGATATGGAGGCGCGCTACCGCATGGCCATCATGGCGCAGAACGGACTGGGCATGCTGCCGAACCCACTGCTCGCATACAGTTACATGAAGAGCGCGGCCGAGGCCGGAATGGGGCTGGCGCAGCATGGACTGGCCTTCATGTATATGCAGGGTGAGTGCACCGAGCGCAATCCGGCCAAGGCGGTGGAATGGTTCAAGCGCGCCGGGGAGCAAGGGCTGATCGGATCCATCACCACGCTGGCGATGATGTACGAGGAGGGACATGGGGTCGAAAAGGACCCTGAAGAGGCTGCTCGCCTCTATCGACTGGCCGGATTCGACGAGCGTTGAAGGGACGCGCTCCAACCCCGTACACGGCACTGAGCGCCCCTGGGTTTCGCTACGCGATCCGGGAATGCCGGTCGCAGCGGGGGAATCGGCTCTATGAGTGCGGACGTCGGCGAACGCGCTCCAGCAGCTCGCTGGCGGTACCAAACTCGAAATTGGAGATCGATTCCTCTAATCCGGAAAAATCCTCCCCCAGAGCGGCCTTCAGCAGCACGGCCTCGGATCGCATCACATCAATGGAACGCGTGTCGTATTGCGCGAGCATGGTTGCAAGCTGATCCTGCACCGCATCCAGACGCTCCCAATCCACCGCCTCGTGCTCGGACGCGGATTCGGCCGCCTGAGGCCCGGGCTCGCTCATGGCCAGGAAGGTCAGATAGGGCTCGAAGGTATCGGCAATCATTCGAATCAGGTCGCCGACGCGAGCCGGGTCCGGCGGCGTCCCGCTACGCAACAAGACATCCAGACGCGCGGCCGATTCGGCCATGGACCTCAGCCCCAAAGTGCCGGAAACGCCTTTGAGCGCATGCGCCAGGCGGCGGACAGCTTGGAGATCGCCGGCCTCGAGCGCGGAGATCATGCGCTGGGAATCCTCACGATGGGAGAGCAGAAATCGACGCAACAGCAGCAGATACTTGGCACGACTCCCGGCCAGGCTGGCGAGCCCTTGGGCGAGGTCCAGTCCAGGCAGTTCTTCGAGGAAGCGAAAGAGCGCGTCCGATTGGGCCTGTGGATATGCGGCCGTCTCGACATCCCGACTCGACGGACGAGCACAGCCCGTTCCGCCCTCTCCGGGAGCAGGAAGCCATTTGAGCAGCGCCTCGAACAAATCCTGAGGATCCACGGGCTTGGCGACGAAGTCGTTCATCCCTGCGTCGAGACAGGCATGGCGATCATCGTCGAAGGCGTTGGCGGTCACGGCCAGGATGGGCCGCTCCGACCAGCCTGGCAGGCCGCGAATGGCGCGCGTGGCCTGTAGCCCGTCCATCACCGGCATCTGCACGTCCATCAGCGCGAGCGCATAGTCTCCCTCGGCGGCCATTTCGAGCGCCTGCTGTCCGTTCGCGGCCGTCTCGACGACGAACCCCACCGAACGCAGCAACTCCAGCAGCACTTCGCAATTGATGGAATTGTCCTCGGCCAGCAAGAGTCTGGCTCCGGAGTGGATGGATCTCAGGTCGGCCTCGGCGGCTGCCCAGCGACCATGTCCGACGGAAACGCCTCGCTCGCCGCGCCTCAGACGCGCCGTGAACCAGAACACGCTTCCCGTGCCCTCCCCTGTCTCGACCCCCGCCTCGCCGTCCATCAGATGCGCCAATTCATGAGTGATGGCCAGCCCCAGTCCGGTGCCGCCGTATCGCCGCGTGGTCGAGCTGTCGGCCTGTTCGAAGGCATGGAACAACCGCGAGACCTTGTCACTCGGGATACCGACGCCGGTATCCTCGACCTCGAAGCGCATATGCATGCATTCTGCATCCTCGTCGAGCACGCGTGCGCGCAGGACGATCCCCCCGCGCTCGGTAAACTTGACCGCGTTACTCGCATAGTTGAGCAGCGCCTGAAGCAAACGCGTCACGTCCCCGCGCAGCCACAGCGATGGCTGATCGGTCTCGATCGAGACATGCAGTCCCTTGGCCTCCGCACTCTCGATGACGAGCGAGCGGACCTGATCGAGGAGCGCGCTCAGGGCGAAATCGCCTTGATTCAGCTTGAGCTTTCCGGCTTCGATCTTGGAGAGGTCGAGGATGTCGTTGATGATGGTGAGCAGATGGCGCGCGGCGGTGTCGATCTTTTCCAATCGCGCGATATTGGTGGCATTGGCCAGATCGCGCCTCAGCAGATGCGTCAGCCCCAGGATGGCATTCATGGGAGTGCGGATCTCGTGGCTCATGTTCGCGAGGAAGGCGCTCTTGGCACGCGCCGCGCTTTCGGCCTCATACGCCCGGCGCTCGAGCTCTATCTTCATGTCGCGCTGCGGCTTGATGTCGCGCGCGCAGCCAACCATCCCCAGCACGCCCCCATCCTCGTCGAGGACCGGTGCCTTGAAGGTCTCGAACAGCACGTCCGGGCGTTCAGGCAGCCTCAACTCGACCGTCATCTGACATCTGGTCGACATCACCTGGTCGTCCTCGGAACGGCTCTTCCTGGCAAACTCCGGCGGCCACAGATCGGCGCTCACCTTGCCGATGACGTCCTCCGGGTCGAGCCCGTGAATGTTGGCGAACGATCGGTTGACGGCAACGAATCGCCCCTCGGCATCCTTGAGCCAGGCCATCAGCGGCAGATTGTCGATCAGCGCCTGAAGCGCACGCGTCTTATGGCGCAGCTCAAGTGTGCGCTGCTCCACCAGTTCTTCCAGATGATCGCGGTGACGATCCAGCTCCTCGGCAAGACGTTTTTTTTCGGTGACGTCTTCCTTGACCGCAACATAGTGGGTGACACGCCCATCCGCCTGACGAATCGGAGAAATGACGGACGCTTCGTTATAGACCTCGCCGTTTTTACGCCGATTGATGAATTCGCCCTGCCAGACCTGCCCTTTATCGAGCGTCGACCAGAGGGAAACGAAGGTCGCGGAAGGCGTCAGTCCAGAGTTGAGTATGCGCGGATTGCAGCCAATAGCCTCGTCGCGCGAATAACCGCTGACCGCGACGAAGGCATCGTTGACGTATTCGATCAGCCCGTGGACATCCGTGATGACGATGCTCTCCGGGCTCTGCGCGACCGCCTGGGAGACCTTATGCAGCTCGCCCTCGATCCGTTTGCGCTCGGTGATGTCGCGATAGACCCCGCGACGCCCCAGATAGCGTCCATCTTCGGTGAGCACGGGATTGCAAACGTGCTCGATCCAGCGCTCGGTCCCGTCGCGCGCGCGAAGCCGAACGATCAAGGGATCGTCGTCCGGCTCGAACGAGGCAAGCGCATGGCGGACATGATCGCGCCAGATATCCAGATCCTCGGGATGGATGAGTCGCCCCAGAAGACGGGGATCGCCAACGAACTCCTCGGAGCGGTAGCCCGTGATACCGAGACAGGCCGGAGAGACGTACTGGCAGGTACCGTCCGGGTTCATCCAATATTCCCAGTCCGGACTGTATTCGGCGAGCACCCGATAGCGCTCGCGCGTCTCGAGCAGCCAGAGCCCCTCCTGGTGGCGCTCGAAATAGACCGCGATGTGCGAGGCGACGGCCTCCAGCAAATCGGCCTCCCCTTGCGAAAAGGCGTCGTCTTCGAAGCCGGGCGGCGCCCGGTAGGCTACCGTCAGCCGCCCCTCCTGCCCACCGGCGAGCTCGACAGACCGCTCCAGCATCCAATCCGTTCGCGCGAAACCCGGCGTCGACAGGATCGTATCGGCCAGCTGGATTCGAACCTCGGCCAACTCCGGATGACGCACCACGTCCGGCAGCCTGTCCAACACCCGCTGCAGCACCAGATCGATCGAGACATCGGCCCACCGCGTGTCTTCCAGCACGCCATACAGCAGGGTCAGCTTCTTGACCTTGGATTGGAGATCGACCTCGCGACGACGCAGCCGCTCGCTCGCATCCCGAAGCAACCTCCGCTGGCTCACCGCCTCGCTACGATCGACGACGGCACACACGTACTGCTCGGCCTCGCCGCTCAAAGACGGCAGATGCGCAATATGCACATCGGCGTAGAAGACCTCAGAGGGCGCGCGGCGGAAACGGATCTCGGGAAGCCGCAGGGTTCGATCGGGCTCAAGCCGCCCCAGGGCCTGGCCGACCGAATCACGATCCGAGTCATCGATCAGACGGGTGAAGTAGTGTTGATGCAGATGGGTGTGACGGAGGCCGAAGAGCTCTTCTGCGGCCAGATTGGTCTCCAGCACCAATCCACGACGGTCGATCACCAGCTCTGCGACCGGCAAACTGCTGAAGAAGGAGGCAAAGCGATCGAGCGCGAACTGGGTCTTACGGTGACTCTGCTGCAGCTCCTCGTTCTGGATCTGCAGCTCGGCCTGATAGATGCGCAGACTCTCGACCAGCGCCACGACCTTGACGTCCGCATCGTGCAAAACCTCGTCGGGGATGCTGAACCGCCCCGAGCGCAACGCCTCCAAGGCACGCTCGCGGATCTGATCGCCCGAAAGGTCGGTCGTTGCCGAAGGCACCTCGGAGGTATCCAGCACCGGGGGACCCGAGGACTGTTCGTGCATCACCAACTCCTCGACACCTAAAGAATGCGCCTAGGTCATTCGTAAAAACGAATTCGAATATAGATTCCCTGATCCAGCACATTCCCTGGCGCAGGGCTCCAGCGCCGGCGACAAACCGACGACCATCGAAGGGACGCGAAACGGGGCGATGAAGCGAACATCCCGTGCGATCCAATCGGGCAACCCGAACAATCGGCCGATCGAACACAGCTAAGGATACAGGATCGGCACGACAGCAATTGCGAAACCGACCGCAGGTCGGTGGGCCGACACGGGGATATTCGCCAAGGTTGTGACGCAGGTCTATTCGTACCTGGGTGCCGCGTAGCGAAACCCAGGAGTCTACCTCGACGGCATCCCCGGATTAGGCTCGCGCGCCATCCGGGCTAGGGGTCAGCCTGGATGCAGCGCGGCGAAACCCAAGAAGGGCCGTTTATCGGGTGAAGTCGCGCAGATAGGCCGAAAAGCGTTCACCCAGATCTGGATGAGCCAGACCGAACTCGACTGTCGCCTCCAGATAGCCGAGCTTGCTGCCGCAGTCGTAGCGCTTGCCCTCGAAGGGATAGGCGATCACGTGCTCGTCTTCGAGCAGATTGGAGATGGCATCGGTCAGCTGGATCTCGCCGCCCGCACCCTCGCGGGTATTCTCCAGCTTGTCGAAGATGCGCGGCGTGAGCAGATAACGTCCGACGACCGCCAGGTTGGAGGGGGCATCGGCCGGGGCCGGCTTCTCGACGATCGAGATCACGCGCAGCTGACCATCGCGGCCGGGCTCGACCTCGACGATACCGTATTTGTGCGTCTCCTCGTGCGGGACCTCCTGAACGGCCAGCACGCTGCAGCGGTGACGCTCGTAGACCTCGGCCAGCTGCTGAACGACGCCCTTGCCGTTACCTCGGATGAGATCGTCGGCCAACAGCACCGCGAAGGGCTCGTTGCCGATCACTGACTTGGCGCAGAGTACGGCATGCCCGAGCCCCAGCGCCTCGGCCTGGCGCACATAGATGCAGGACGCACTCGTTGGCAGCACGTTACGCACGATATTCAGGAGCTTGTCCTTACCGGCCTGCTCCAGTTCCGCCTCCAGTTCGTAGGCCTTGTCGAAATGGTCCTCGATCGAACGCTTGCTGCGCCCGGTAATGAAGACCAGCTGATCCACGCCGGCCTCGACGGCCTCGTCTGCGGCATATTGGATAAGTGGTTTGTCGACGATCGGCATCATCTCCTTCGGGCTGGCCTTGGTCGCCGGCAGAAAGCGCGTACCAAGCCCAGCCACCGGAAACACCGCCTTACGGATTCTAGCCATCGCTACTTCTCCTTTCGTTCGTGTCAGATGATCGCATCAGGCGCCAGCGAGCGCTCGATCTCAAGCAGCGCAGCCAGCGGATCGGGCGCCTGGGTGATGGGTCGCCCGATCACCAAATAGTCCGATCCGGCGGCGAGCGCCTCGGCTGGAGTCATGATGCGCTTTTGGTCGCCAACCGATGCACCGGCGGGTCTCACGCCCGGCGTCACCAGCAGAAAGTCGCAACCGAGAGCCTCGCGCACGGGCGCGGACTCCAACGGGGAACACACGATACCATCGAGCCCAGCCTCCCGCGCGAGCCGCGCGAGGGCCAGCACCCGCTCACGCGGATCCCCAGGACAGCCGAGCGCCGCCAGATCCGAAGCGTCCATGCTGGTCAGCACGGTCACGCCGATCAGCAGCGGCGGGCGAGACGACTGGCTCAACCGCGCACGCGCTGCCTCCATCATGCGCGGACCGCCGGAGGTGTGGACATTGACCATCCAGACTCCGAGATCCGCAGCCGCCGCGCAGGCCGCCGCCACCGTATTGGGGATGTCGTGGAACTTGAGATCGAGGAATATCTCGAACCCGCGCCGCTGGAGCGTCTCGACGAAGGCCGGCCCTAGACGGGTGAAGAGCTCCTTGCCGACCTTGAGCCGGCAGCGGGCAGGATCGAGCCGATCGGCGAGTTCCAGTGCGGGGGCTTCAGCGGCGTAATCGAGGGCGACGACGATGCGGGGGGATTGGGTCGGGGACATGGATTCACTCGGTATGGGGGCTTGACTACTGCGGACGGACGACGAATCAGGCGGAGCTCGCCTCGGTCCGATCCGTCTCGCGGACGATGGGTTCCGGCTGCAAAGGCACCACCCGCCCCCAGCATTTGCAGCTTGGACACTGCCAATGCAGGGCACGGGCCTGGAAGCCGCACTGTTCGCACTGATAGGCGGGCTGACCGGACAGTAACTGACGCACCGCATCCAGCGCGACGGTCATTCGGTGGCGCCCGGGCGTGATGCACAGATCCAGCCGGGTCTCCAGATCCAGCAATCGCTCAAGGACGGCCAGATCCGCAAAACGCGACAGATAGAGCGTCAGAAGATCCAGGGCCGCCTCCGCGCCGGACTCCCGCAGCACCACGTCACAGAGACTCAACAGCAAGGGCGGGCTCGGATGACGCTTGGCCAGATCCTCCAGCAGCCCTCGCGTGTCGAAGCGCCGCGAACGCTCCGCCGCCTCGATCAGGGAGGGCAGGATCTCGGGAACATAGGCCGCGCCGCGCTTGGCGACGCGTAGGAAGATGACCACGGCCTGATCGGGATCGCCCTCTTCCAGGGCCATCATGCCCTCGAGCATGGCGGCACGAATGCAGTTGGGATCCACCCGTTGCGCCTCGATCAGACAGCGCCGCGCGCCGTCGAGATCCTGCTTGCGGTGGGCATCCTCCGCCAGCTCGCAATGGTAGTGGGCCATCTCGGCGGTCATCGGTTGGTCGGTGAGCGATTGCAACCGTTCGGCGACCCGCAGGCAGCGCAGCCAATCGCGCTCCTGCTGGTAGATCTCGCGCAATGCGTTGAGCGCGCTCAGACGATGCAAGCCGATCTCGACCAGTTCCTCGAAGAGCCCCTCGGCGCGGTCGAGCAGTCCCGAGCGCATATAGTCCTGCCCTAACTCGTAGAGGGCGTATCCCCGTAGATCGGGACCGAGATGCTTGCGCGCGATCAGGTTCTGGTGGATGCGAATCGCCCGGTCGACCTCGCCTCGGCGCCGGAACAGACTGCCGAGCGCCAGATGGGTCTCGACCGTTTCCCCGTCGACCTCGGCCAGCTTGATGAAGGTGTCGATCGCCTTGTCCGGCTGCTCCTCAAGGAGATAATTGAGTCCGCGCAGAAAATCGGGATGGGACGGAACACCGCCGTCGCGCTTGCCGCCGCGCTCGCGCCGCGCCATCCACCAACCCGAGGCCGCCGCCACCGGGAGGAGCAGAAACAGGAGTTCGATCATGTCCTCACCCCATCCTCCATGGCATTCAACACATCCGGCGCACGCCGGAACCCCCGAGACGGCCGCACCGTCTCGCCTCTCGTCTGGTCGACGGCCTCGAACCAATCGCTCGAACCCCGAATCATACAGACAAGCAGGCCGAGCCGCATGAACAGGGTCCCCTGCAAGCGGTCGACGTTCCGAGGACAGGCGCGCATGATCGGAAGGGGCCGCAATGAGACCATCGCGACACGCACGACCGACACCCATTCGCCGAGGAAGCCATCGTCATGACAGACCTGCACGGCAAGACCCTCATCATCACTGGCGCGACAGGGAACCTGGGACAGGTGCTCGCGCGCGCCCTCTCCGAGCGCGGAGCCCGGCTCGCCCTGGTCGGGCGCGATCCGACGACGCTCGCCGCCACCCGCCAGCGGCTGCCCGCGCAGTCCGAGGTGGCGACCTTCGTCGCCGACCTGCTGAACCCGAACGAGATCGCCGAGATGGTCCAGGGGGCCGTAAAGCGCTTCGGCTCCATCCATGCGCTAATCAACGCTCAGGGCGGATTCGCCATGGGACCGCACATCCAGAGCACGAGCGATGCCGACTGGGATTTCATGATGGACCTGAACCTGCGCACGGTGTTCAATACCACGCGAGCACTGATTCCAACGCTACTGGCGTCGGGGAATGGACGCATCGTCAACGTCTCGGCGCGAGCCGCGACCCGAGGCGTCGCTGGTATGGCCCCCTACTGCGCCTCGAAGGCGGCCGTCGTCACACTCACCGAAAGCCTCGCTGACGAACTCAAGCGGGATGGAATCACGGTGAACTGCGTCCTGCCCGGAACACTCGACACCCCACAGAATCGCGCCGCCATGCCGGATCTGGATGACGACAGCTGGGTCTCGCTGGAGGCCCTGGCCGACGTCATCCTCTTCCTGGTATCGGACGCATCGCGCGCCATCACAGGCGCGGCCATCCCAGTCTATGGCCGAAGCTGATCCAAGGATGGACGACACACTTAAACGCTGGAGCGGATTGAACGTCACCAAACGCGGCGACGATACGACGATCGAGGTTGAGAACAGCAACATGAGGATCCTTTTCGACTCCCAATCGACGGCACCGAGACGCATGCGACCGGTCGCACTGATCCTGCTCGCGGGTTTGGCGCTCCCGAGCGTCTCGGCACCCAACCTCAATGAGGAGACCCAAGAACTACTGGTCTCCGCCGTCACCGCGGCGGCCGAACTCGACCTCTACAACGCCCGTTGCCGTGGCGACCAATCCGGCCGCCAGACCGACAACCTCAACAAGGAAATGGTCGGCAAGCTCGGCATCACCGTGCTCGGGGTCGAGGACGATCTCTTCCCCGAGCGTAGCTACCGCGCCACCCAAAAACGTCTCGAACGCGACTTTCTCGCCGAACTGCGCGACGCCGGGGGCTGTCCGGGCGCGAAGGAATCCGATCTGCCCGAGGTCCTGAAGGCCCGCTATTACGAGCGATTGAATGCGGTCCGCGAGCTGCCCTGAATGGGGCCTGAAGCGACGCGCCGCCTCAGATCCCCACTCGCCGCCCATTCGAAACCGAGCCCTAATCCATGACGAGCGAGATCGTGGCTGCTGCATGGGTCAGAGCCGTGTCCAGCGCATAGGGAGTCTGGGACTGTCCGGCATAGACCAGATCGGACGAGGCATCCCAAACCTGGCGATTCACGAAGTCGCCGCCTAGCCCGGCCGGACCGTTCCCGATGCCTTGCGCCGTCAGATCGCGATCGCCCGCGTCGAGATAGGAACGAATGCACATCTGGGCTTCGTTCTGATAGTCGCAACCGAAGCTACTGATGAAGATGAGACCGGAGACCGGATTGCCACCGACCTCGCAGGCCCCGACGCCCCGGGACACGAACTCGGCGGCCATCCCTTCGCCCGTCTTGCCCTCGGCGAGCGCCTCGGACGGAGGGACGTCGGCGAAGGTCGCGTCGGACCCGACCCGATCGGCGAGACGGTCGGCGAACAGCCGATAGACGGTGTCGGCCTCCTCCAGACTGTAGGAATCACTGCGGAAACGCATGAATGCACAGCTATTTCCCGATTCACTGTACACGAACGTATAGCCGACATACCATTCCGCTTGCGCCGAAACAGCAGACGCCAAGGGAAGCAGGGAAACCATCAGCGCGCAGCAAAAAGATCTCATCTTCGAACACCTCCTCAGTTGTCGATACCAGCCATGTCGATCGCCGAGCGAGATTCGACGCTATCCGCTTGGACGATTGATGCCGCCGAGACCTCGCCTCGCCAGACACCCATCAGTGACGCCAATGCATAAAGCCGCCCGAAAAGGCGCGAATCGAACCCTCGTCGCGACATGCGTCGGTCTCTGCCTCGGTCTTTGCTCGCCCCCGCCCATCTGGGCGACCCCGCCCGAGCAGGCACTCCATATGGGGGTGGTCAGCGAGCGCCCGGAATACCCGGAACTGACGTTGGAGCAATATCAGCCGTTCCATCGTTATCTGTCCGAGCGCCTGGAAGCCAAGAAGGTCGCGGTCGGAAAACTGGGCATCGCCGCCCACCTCTCCGACATGCGCCAGCGAATCGAGCGCGGAGAAGTCGACCTCCTGCTGGAGAGCCTGATCTCGACCCTGACCCTAGAACGCCAGACCAACCGCATCCATCCGGAACTTCTGGTCTGGCGCAAGGGCCAGCGTCAATACCGCACCCTGTTCTTCGCCCGCAAAGATAGCCCGATTCGACAGCTGACCGACCTGCGCGGCAAACACCTCGTTTTCGAGTCCGAGCGTTCGACCTCGGCCTTCTTCATCCCCCTGATCACGCTCGAGACCGCTGGCGTCGAACTCATACCGACGCAAACGGACCCGATCCGGGAACAGGCGTCGAGCTATGCCTTCGCCGGGTCCGAGCTCAACCAAGCCTACTGGGTGCAGCGCGGCAAGGCCGAGGCCGGCGCATTCAACGACGGAGACTGGAAACGCACGCCGGACTCCATCCGCAAGGATCTGCGCATCTTCCACACCACGCCGCCCATCCTGCGATACATCGCCTCCTATCGCGATGGAATCCCGCCCGAAACCAGGGACGCGACGACCCGGATACTGGTCGAGATGTCCGACACCGAGACCGGTCGAGCGGCGCTCGCCAAGGCGTCCCATATCACCCGCATCGAGCCGCTCACAGACACCGACCGCGCCCAAATCGAGCACTGGCGCCAAACACTTGCGGCACACGACGACTGAGCCATGCTGCGCACCATCCGAAGTCGTCTCGCACTCAGCTTCACGCTCCTGATCGCCGGTCTGCTCGTCGTGATGCTCGCGCTGACCGGCTGGCTGGCCTACCGCATGCTGAGCGACCTTCGACCACGCATCCAGAACGCCTTTGAAGAAACCCAGACCCTGAACGAGAAGAACGTCCTGCTCAACAGCGCGGGGTATCTCGGCGAGCGTCTCTTTCCGCCGTTGTTCTCACTGAACATCTCCGGGATCAATCGCGAGATCGAGCAAATCCGGGGCTGGCTTCCGATTCAATCCTTCGTCGTCGCCGACAGCGAGCGCCGCATCCTGACCGACGGATCCAAACGCAACCCGAGATACGGTCAGATCGTCGCCATCCCCAGCGAGCTCTTGCCGCAACAGCCCATCCTCCAATCGCGACCCGACGGCAGCGAACTCTATTTCACCATCGGCAATGGCGGCCAGATCGCGGGCTACGCGGCGGTCCGAATCTCGGGCGTGGCACTTCAGACCTCCCTGACCATGCTGGACCAGGAGGTCACCAAGCTCTGGACCTCCTACGCGCGCTCACTGATGCTGGGCGTCGGGCTGGCCTCGCTGCTGGTGGCGCTCGTCACCAGCCTGCTGATCTGGCGCCTGGCCCGTTTGGCGAGCGAGCCCATCTCGGAAATGATCGCGGCCGCCGAGGGCATCGCCCTCGGCAACCTCGACATTGCGCTCCCGGTGCGCTCGGACGACGAGGTCGGCCATCTGGCGCTGGCGCTCAACACCATGACCCAGGAACTCAAGGTCAGCCAGCGTCGCATGCGGCATCTCGCCAACTATGACACCCTCACCGGGTTGCCCAACCGTCATCTCTTCCAGGACCGGCTGCGCCACGCGACCCAGGCGGCCGACCGCAACGGCACGCGACTGGGGCTCCTGTTTCTGGACCTGGACGGATTCAAATCGGTCAACGACTCGCTCGGGCACGGACTCGGCGACGAGGTGCTCAAGCTGGCCGCGCGCCGCTTGCGAGAAACGGTCCGCTCCAGCGACACGGTCGCGCGCCTCGGCGGCGACGAATTCACCGTCATCGCCGAAGGGGTGAAGGACCCCGAAGACGTCGAGGCGCTGGCCATCAAACTGCTCGCCGCCCTGGAATTGCCCTATCGGGTCCAGGAGCACGACCTGACGCTCTCGGCCAGCATCGGCATCACACTCTACCCCGAAGACGCCCGCTCACCCGAAGACCTGCTGCGCAACGCCGACGACGCCATGTATCAGGCCAAGCGCGAGGGCAAGAACGCCTACCGCCTCTTCGGCCCGGAGCTGGGCACCTCCATCGCGCAGCGGCTGAGCCTGGAACAGATGCTGCGCGAAGCGATCACGCAGCACGAGTTCGAACTCCATTACCAGCCGCAGCTGGATGCCGCCAACGGCGACCTGATCGCTGTCGAGACACTGCTGCGCTGGCGCAATCCGCAGGAACTCATCCAACCGAGCGATTTCATCCCGCTCCTGGAGGACATGGGGCTCATCACCCGCCTGACCGAATGGATCTTCGGCGAATCCTGCAACCGGCTGACCAAGTGGCGCGCCGACGGCTTAACCGGCCTGCGTCTGGCGGTGAACCTGTCCGCCCGACAGCTGGCGCAACCCAACTTGCTGACCACGCTGGAGGAGATCCTCCAGGCCACGCAACTGCCTCCAGACGCGCTGGAGATCGAGATCAGCGAGCAGACCCTGCTCCATGCCGAACAGAACAAGAAGACCCTAGACCTGGACCGGCTGCACCGGCTGGGCGTGCGGCTCGCGATCGACGACTTCGGAAGCGGCGACTCCTCGCTGGCCCATCTACACCGCTTCGCGGTCGATACGCTCAAGATCGACCAGAGTCTCATCAGCGAGATCGCCACCGACCGCAACAGCGCCAACCTCACCGCCGCCGCCATCGCACTGTCGCGCCAGCTCGGAACCCAGACCGTCGCCAAAGGCGTCGAACGCATGGAGCAATGGCACACCATGCGCGCACAGGGCTGCGATCTGGTTCAGGGCTATCTGATCAGCACGCCGCTGCAAGCCGACAGCTTCCTGTCCTGGGCTCACGATCATGTCGCAACAGGACACGAGCCGGAGCGCTTCGGCCAATCCCGCGAGCCCGCAAACGCATCGTCATCCAACGATCAAAAGTGAGGCGTAGCCCGGATGAAGCACAGCGCAATCCGGGAACCCTCCGCCACCTCTGCCCTATCCTCCAATACCGACATCAGGCCGTATCCAGCACCTCCAGCAATTCACGCACGGTCTCGGCGGCACGCCGTAACGCCTGGACGTCCTCGTCTTGGCCGGCATGCCGTCCCTCCAGTCGGGCTGACGCCTTCAGCACGCGCTCGCATTCACGCAACAACTGACCCTGCAGCCCCCTCAACGTCTCGACCTTGCCGGCGAGCGCCTGGCGCAACTCCTGCGTGGCCTTGTCGCGCTCGATCTCCGAACCCGCCATCTGGGCGTCGCGCAGCGCGAGTGCCTCACGCATCGCGTCGCGCCACCAGCGATCGAAGGTCGATTTGTGATCCGCCAGGGTGTTCACCGAGATCGCCATGGCCATGATCTCGTCGCGCGGATCGGCCGGAATCGCAACCCGCTCGCTCGGGTTCTCGTGGGTCAGACGATCGAGCAGTTCGGCCATGAGGCGCACGGGCCGCACGATCCGGTGGGTGAGCAGCATCGCAAAGATCACCCCGAAGAGGGTCGCGGCGATCGCAATCGAGCGATCGAGACGGGCACGTTCGACCAAGGTCGCCGCAAGTTCGGTCGAACTGCGCTCCATCAGCGCATTGGCCTCGGCCAGCGTCTCCTCGACCAGAGGCGTGATACGCTCGGCGGCACGGTTCATCGTCTCGGTCAGCGCGCCGATCAGCCGATCCTGCTCGACCAAGGCGCTGAAGTCGCGGCCATAGTCCCGAACCAGTGACGACAGGTGCGCGCGCGCCCCGGACTCCAGCGGCGACGCGTCGATCGAGAGGGCCAGCACGGCGAGGATACCCTCCACCATCTGCACATACTCCTCGCCTCCGCGCAGCAGATAGTCCTTCTCGCGTCGACGTAGCTGCAACACCTGGGTCTGTAACGCGGGAAGCGCGCGGGCGACGCGTTCCTCAAGCTCATGGGCGCTCGCGCGAAAGGCCCCCTGCAAACCGGAATTCTCGTCGAGCCCCTTGCGTCGCCAGGCGGTCTCGATGGCCGAGAAACGGCTGCGGAACTCCTGCGTCAGCGCGCCGAGCAGATCGACCGTGCGCCGCTCGACCGAATCGATCCGCGCCAGCGCGGCGATCGCCGCCGTCATCCCGTCTGCCTCGACGCGCACCGCATCGGGCAGAAGCGGATCGCGGGTCATGAGAAAGCGGTCGGCCGCGCCGCGCATGCGAGCGAGCCGGCTCTCGATGGCGAAGGCATGGGTCTGGCGCGCGCCGACCACCTCGGTCAGATAACGGTAGTCCGCGAGCGAAGAACGCAGCACCACTTGGTCGTGCCAGACGACGCCGAGAAAGACGATCAGCACCACGCCGAAACCGATTCCGATCTTCTCGCCGATGCGCAAACGGCTCGCCACTCGATTCACGCCCCACCTCCCGCAAAAAAGATGACCATCCGGTGACCGTTATTTGACAAAATATCCCCCGCCAGGCCGGGTCCGTCCGAGCGGACCATGGCGGGACATTCCAACACGCTCACATGCATGGCCGCGCGCCCAAACCGCTCGGCCGCCCCCGATTTTCATCACATTCCGTCCGAATCAGCCGTTTTCTGGAGATACAGTGGACATCATCAACGAATGGGGATCCGTCTTCCTCATCCTCGCCATTCTGTTCGGCCTCTACATGACCTGGGGCATCGGCGCCAACGACGTCGCCAACGCCATGGGGACCTCCGTCGGCTCGGGCGCCATCAGCATACGCCAGGCGATTATCATCGCCGCCATTTTCGAATTCGCCGGCGCCTTCATCGCAGGCGGCAACGTCACCTCCACCATCCGCAGCGGCATCATCGACGCCGACAGCCTGGCCGGCCATCCAGAGTTGCTCATCTACGGCATGCTGGCCGCACTCCTGGCTGCTGCCATCTGGCTCATGATCGCCTCCACACGCGGCTGGCCGGTATCCACCACGCACTCCATCGTCGGCGCCATCGTCGGCTTCGCGGTCGCGGGGATCGGCATAGACTCGGTCCACTGGGGCACGATCGGACAGATCGTGGCAAGCTGGGTGATCTCGCCCGTACTCGGAGGCGTCGTCGCCCTGCTTCTGATGCTCAGCATCCGCCACCTCATCCTCAACGCCGAGCACCCCTTCCGGCAGGCCAAACGCTGGGGGCCCGTCTACGTCTTCCTGGTCGGCTGGATCGTCAGCCTGGTCTCGCTCTTCAAGGGACTGAAGCACCTGGATCTGCACTTCTCGACCCTGGAGAGCGTCGGCATCGCCACCGCCATCGGGTTGCTGACGGCGGCCATCGGCAAATTCCTGATCGACCGGGTACAGATGGACCCGGCTGCCGACCGCAACTTCCACTTCGCCAGCGTCGAGAAGGTCTTCACCCCCATGATGATCTTCACCGCCTGCGCCATGGCCTTCGCGCATGGCTCCAACGATGTCGCCAACGGCATCGGCCCCATGGCCGCCGTCGTCTCCGCGATCCAGAATGGCGGCGAGGTCGCCAGCCATTCACGACTGCCGCTGTGGATCCTCACCCTCGGCGGGATCGGTATCGTCATCGGACTCGCGACCATGGGCTACCGGGTGATGCAAACCATCGGCACCAAGATCACCGAGCTGACCCCAACGCGCGGATTCTCCGCGACGCTCGCCGCCGCCTCCGTCGTGGTGCTCGCCTCCAAGACCGGACTGCCCGTATCCACCACCCACATCGCCGTCGGCGCCGTCATGGGCGTCGGCCTCTCGCGCGGCATCGCCGCGCTCGACATGCGCGTCATCGGCAACATCGTCATGTCCTGGATCATCACCCTGCCCGCCGGGGCCATACTGGCCGCGATCTTCTTCTATCTGTTCAAGGCGATCTTTGGGTGAACGCTTCCAGCCGCCAGCGGCCAAGTTCCAGCTTGCCGCCGTATAAGACCGAGAATACAGGGTCGCATCACGGCCGCTGGTGGCTGAAAGCTGGCGGCTGGACGCTGCTTCGATGCCCGAGCTGACCGACTCCTACCCCTACTTGCCACTGGTCTCCATCGCGGACCTCTGGTGGACCCGTGGGGTGGCGTTGGCCAGCGAGGAGCATTTCGGCCAAATCCTGGTGACCGGTCCGCCCGGATCGGGTAAGTCGACCCTGATCGGACAGCTCGGCGGCTGGCCCGAGGAAGGCTACATCGATCTCACGCTGAACGGCTGGTGGCGGGCCAGATCGCTCGCCCTGCGCCCGCGAGAGCTTCACCTCGGGCTCCCGTTCGTCGGGCAGCGCCAGGCGCTCTCGCTCTTCGATGCCGCTTGGCTGGAACAGTGGCGCGCGCTTCGACTCGACGAGAACCGTATCCTGCTACCGCCGCCCAAGCGGCATTTCTTCTCGACCGAATGGCGCCACCGCTTCGTTTTCGAGTTTCTGCTGCCGCCGCCGCAGGCCATCGTCGCCGACCGCACCGAGCGCGCCCGTCTCGGCACACACCCCATCGATCGAATCATCGACCCGGAACAGATCGCGGCCCAGGTCCGCCTCTATGCCCAGGTCGCACTTCACTTCCACCGAGGGGGTATGATCGTGCACCTTCGAGAACGGGCGGAGGATCCGCCGCTACGGATCGACGACCATGGCACAACCGAACCGCATCTCCCGTAAGAGCTTCCTCAAACGCTTTCGCGACGTGGTTCAGGGCATGGATGCCTGCGAGGATGTCGACCTGGACAGCGCGCTCAAGATCACCGGGGAGAAGGTACGGATTCCACCACCCGCCCTGCCGCTGCAGATCCAACTCGGCGACGAGGAAGGCTACCGTCTCAACCTCTATCCAGAGCTGCGCTTCGAGGAAGACGGCCGACTCGTCCACCGCGACGACTATCTGCTCTTCGACCCGACCACCTATTTCTCCGATATCAGCGGCTTTCTGCGTCTCAATCAGGGCGACTCGCTACTCCTCGGACGCCAAGATCGGCTGCAACGCCTCCTGCTGCGCTATCCCAAAGTCGTCGCGGACCAGCACCTGCGGCTCAAACTCTCGCCAAAGGGACTGGCGCTCAAGAACAAGTCCTCGACCGCCGATGCCTGCGTCGCCCCCATCATCGTGCCGGATCAGGTCGAACGCATGGCCTCGTGGCGTCTGAGCAAGCTCGCCAAGCTGCGCGAGATCCTGGACGGACCCATCGAGCCGCCCTCGCGTTCCGAGGCGCTCGACCTGATCCAGCGGGTGAACAGGCTCATGGCCAAGGAGCCCTACCGGGTGATGGACGCGCATGACCGGCCCGGCGGTCTGCTCGCCCTACCCGACCGGCCGCGCCCCATCTTCGTCGGCGACCTCCATGCCCGTATCGACAATCTGCTGGTGGTGCTGACCCAGAACGGCTTCCTGGAGGCGCTACTGGACGGCAGCGGACTGATCATACTGCTCGGCGACGCGATTCAGCCGGACATACGGGGCGAGGAAGGCGACATGGACAGCTCGATGCTAATGATGGACCTCATCTTCCGGCTCAAGCTGCGCTTTCCGGAGCGGGTCTTCTATCTGAGGGGCAACCACGACAGCTTCTCCGATGATATCAGCAAGGGCGGCATTCCCCAGGGACTGCTATGGGAACAGGCACTCCACGACCGGCGCGGGCTCAAATACAAGGAGGCCATGCAAGACTTCTACGACCTGCTGCCCTACGTCGCCGCCTCCGCCGGATACCTCGCCTGCCACGCCGGACCGCCCACCTCAAAGATCACCTGGGAGATGCTGCGCGACATCCGCCAGCACCCCAAGCTCGCCCACCAGCTCACGCATATCCGGCTGCGCCGTTCCAATTCCCCCAGCGGGTACGGACCAAACGACCTCGACCGGCTACGCAAACGGCTCGGCGCCAAGCCAAGCGCGCCCGTCATCCTCGGCCATACCCCGATCTCCGAACAGGACACCTGCTGGATCAACGCCGGCGGCATCCCCAACCACCACGTCCTCTACGGCGCCCACCCCGACTGGATCGGCGTCATCACTCGAACGGGCAAGCAACTGCTGCCGCTCGTGTATCCGAGCGAGCCGATGCTGGGGGTCTATAACCGTCGTGTACGGACGAAGATGGCCGAACCATGAACACATTCAATACACGAAACCAAATCGCAGCGCGAATTCATGGCAGCACGCGGGCGGACTGCAATGTGACAGTTCGTACTCGGCCTCCGGAGACTGAACCGCACTCCATTCGCAAAACCACGCCCCTCGCGCAACAGTGAAATAATACTTTCAAAACAAATATATGCGCCGAAAATCGCAAAAAGCCCACCCCAAATAAAGCAAGCAGGCAAACAGAAACGATCCGAATCAATGATGTCCATCAAAAGTCCGGGCGAGACGCAGAAAGCCACACTGTCGGCTCTATAATTTGCGTGCCGGACGTGCACTGAGCATGTATTATTCGGCCGAACGAAGTCGGTAGACTTTCAGTGTTTGCTGAACCGCTCTTCAATTAGTTGATTTCATGGAGGCAGAGACCAATGCTGAACCGAGTGACAGCAACCGCCTTGTCCGTTGCGCTGGCAGCAGCGCTTCCCGTCCTCGCGCACGCCAGCGTGCCATCCCAATCTGCGGTGGTGAGCGCAAGCAGCGATCAGGTATCCCTGGATTCGCTGCTCTCATCCGCGCTCGGCGATACCCCCTCGGCCCAGGATATTTCTGGCCTTGAGGGTCTCCTCAGCAGCCTGGCCACCTCGAATCCAGCGGTCGCGGCTGACCTGGCGCTGTCCATCGCTCGCCTGGCGTTCAACATTGCCGGAACGGATCCGGAGCTCAGCACCCGCATGATCGGTATGGCGATCAACGCCATCAGCCGCGATAACGTCATCGCGGCCAACCCCAAGGTCGCTGGCGATGCCCTCGCCGCACTTGAGGGCGCAACCCAGCTCGCCAAACGGTCGGCCGCTTCCAAGAGCATCACCCTATCCAACCTCGGCTCGATCGAAAGCGCGCTTACGGCACTCGCCGCCAATCAGGCGATCCTCGGTGCGAACCCCGACCTTTCGAACATGATCGCCGCCCAGCTCGACGACGCTAACGCGATCGCCGACGCCAGCGGATTCGCGACCGCTGCGGGTGGCCCCGGCACGGGAGCCGGAGGTCCCCCCGGAACGACCGGAACGGGAATCACTGCCGGCTCGTTCTCGGGGCCGAGCGGTGGCGGCGGTGGCGGCGGCACGGGCACCGTAGTGACCGGCGACGGAACCCCAGCCAGCCCGGCGGGCTGAGGTAGCCAACCATCAACATAGCGCCTCTAGACGCACGCACCGCCTACAACTCTCTCTTATAGAATCATTTGGAGACAGACCGGTGACTAGGACCTGGGTCGGACGGTGTCGTGCGCAAGGAGCCCATTTCGAAGACGACAAACCGCCAGGAATTGTCACTTGGAGCGTCCGAAATGAACAAATGGATCTATGTATGCGCAGCCATGACCCCCGTGCTGACCGCCGGCCAGACAGCCGGGGCGCAGGGATTGGGGGCCGAGTCGGCGGAGAGGGCATCCGTCGACTACAGCCGCAGCGTCGCCGAGCGACCGATCGAGACCTATCGCAACAGCATGGTGCAGCTAGGTGCCTGGCAGTTCTATCCAGGTATCGAACTCGACGAACTCTACGACTCCAATATCTACGCGACCCCGAACGACGAGAAGGATGACTTCATCACCATTCTCAAGCCACGGGCACGCTTGGAGTCGGATTGGTCCGTGCACGAGATCAAGTTCGAGGCCGGCGGCGACTTCGGCTTCTACGGCGATTACACCGACGAGAATTACCAGGATTACTACATTCGCAACAGCGACCGCTTCGAGATCGTTCGCGATACCAACCTGATCGTCGGAGCGCTCTATCAGCATGCCCACGAGTCCCGTTCGTCATCAGACAACATCTACTCGTCCGCCGAACCCATCACCTACGATCTTCTAAGCGGCACGCTAGGTTTCGAGCGCAGCTTAGGCATCATCTCACTGCGCATCGACGGCAGAATCGACGACATCAGTTACGACAACACTGACATCATCGGTGGCGGAACGATGGATAACTCCATTCGCGATCGAGAGATCCTAGATGGAGGAATCAGGCTTGGCTACAAGCCGATGGAAGGCAGCGAGGCCTACTTCAAGGCCCGAATGAACGAAGTCACCTACGACGATTCAACCAAGTACGGCGGTCCAGATCGGGACAATTCCGGATTCGAGCTCTCGGTAGGCCTTTCCAAAACCATCAGCGATCTCTGGGTCTTCGACGCCTATCTGGGGTACGCGCCAAGCGACTACGTCGATGCATCACTGGAAGACGTCTCGGGCGGCGATGCCATCATCGCCGGAGCCAGCGTTCTATGGAACCCAACCGCCCTAACCTCCGTGATCGGTACTCTCGACCGCCGCGCGTATCAGACGACCCAATCCGGCGCCTCCGCCGAGATCGACACATCGATTTCGTTCGAAGTTCAGCATAAACTGACGCGCTCGGTGATTCTCGACACCAGTCTAGGCTACTCAAACCAGGACTACGCAGGCTCTTCAAGAGAGGACGACGTCTATCGACTCGGCCTCGGAGCCTCTTACTTTTTCACCAACCTCATCAGCGTGCGCGCGGCCTACGGTTATCAAGAACGGGATAGCTCGATCGAATCCAACGAATTCGACAAACACATGGCGTCTTTGCAGTTGAGAGTCAATTATTGACCCCCGCAAACAATAGCGTAGCGACGCCAACCGATCCGACCAGACGAATCAAGCGGTAACTAAGAGATGCGGTTCATCGTTTTCATACTGGCGACCTTCATGATCGCCACCCTCCAACTGCCCCCCACCCATGCGGCGAACGGCGACACCTACAGACTCGGCGCGGGCGACAAGGTTCGTGTCACCGTATTCGGCGAGTCCTATCTATCCGGTGAATTCAACGTCAACGCCAACGGCACGATCTCGCTCCCCCTCATTGAGCCCGTACCCGTTGCCGGCAAGACCCTGGCCGAAGCCGAACAGCTCATCCGCACCAAGCTCGCCGCCGGATTCATCAGCGATCCCAAGGTCAGCGTGGATATCCTCGAATACCGCCCCTTCTTCATCATCGGCGAGGTATCCAACCCAGGGAGCTATCCCTATATCGCCGACATGACCGTCCTGCACGCCGTCGCCATCGCTGGCGGCTTCACCCCGCGCGCGGCCAAAAGCAAGATATTCATCCAGCGCGGCGCAAAGGAAGGCATCCCGGTGCAGCACAACACCCCCGTCCTGCCGGGTGACATCATTACGGTGAAGGAACGCTTCTTCTGATCGAAGAGAGCCTCCCCCACTCATCCACCTTGGATGAGGGGTTATTGCATATCGCATGGGCTGGCCCATCCACCTTCTCCGAGGCTAATGGGATGCGAGGTGAGAGAAGGCCGCGCTAGAGCACGCAGGAACGTATCATTCATGGAGCCTCAGACAAGGTGAACCCCGGCATCCCGCAGTCAGCGCAGTACCCCGTTCAGCAGCAGCCCCCGTTCGATCCGGCACAGATCGACGACGACGCGGACCTGATCGACATCAAGGAGCTTCTCAGAACACTGTGGCGCCGCCGCATGGTCATTCTGGGATCCGTATTGTTCATCACCAGCCTAGCGCTGCTGATCGTCTTCCAACTCACGCCCCGCTACACCGCCTCCGCGTTGCTGACGCTCCAGACCCGCCAAGAGGCCGTGGTCGACATCCAGGCCGTCATGTCCGGACTCTCGACCGACGCCAGCGTCATCCGCACCGAGCTGGACGTCATCTCATCACGCCGTCTGATCGGCAAGTTGGTCGACACGCTCAAGCTGACCAAGGACCCCGAATTCAACGGGGCACTGCGCGAACCCAACCCCTTCACCCAGGCGCTCAACCCCAAGACCTATCTCTCGCATGATTGGCTGTTGGCATTGGGTCTCGCCTCGGTCGACGAGGAAACGCTGAGCGAAGAAGAACGCCAGGCGATGGAACAGGCGAAGGTCGTCGATGCCGTGACCGAGGCACTGAATGTCAGCAACCCCAAGCTGTCCTACACCATCCAGATCGCCTTCGAATCCGAAGACCCCAAGAAGGCCGCGCAGCTGGCCAATACGCTCGCCAACCTCTATCTCACCGACCAGCTCGAAGCCAAGTTCGAGGCCACCCAGCGCGCCACCGACTGGCTCAGCGAACGCATCGGCGACCTCAAGACTCGGGTCGTCAACGCCGAGCAGGCGGTTCAGGAATATCGGGAAAAGAACGAAATCATCGAGTCAGGCAAGGATGGAACCGTCAACGAGCAGCAACTCGCCGAGCTCAATGCGCAACTGGTCACCGCCCGCACCGATCTCGCCGAGGCCGAGGCCCGTTACAGCCAAGTCAAGTCGCGGCTCGGAGGCCGTACCAGCGCCGCCTCGCTCGGAGAGGTCCTGAACTCGCCCCTGATCCAGCGCCTGGGCGAACAGGAGGCCGAGGTTCGGCGCAAGCTCGCCGAGATCGCCAAGCGCTACGGCCCGCGCCACCCCGACACCATCGCCGTCACCTCCGAGCTGAACGACATCCGAGGCAAGATCTCAGAGGAAACGGCCAAGATCACCAAGAGCGTCGAGAACGAGGTGCGCGTCGCTCGGGCGCGGGTCGACACGCTGTCTCAAAACCTGGAGGTCCTCAAGAAAGAGAACACCACGGCCGAAAAGGCCAGAGTCGAGCTGCGCGAGCTGGAACGTGAGGCCCAATCCAGCCGCGTGCTGCTGGAGACCTTCCTCTCCCGCTTCAAAGAGACCTCCAACCAGGAAGATCTGCAGCAGGCCGACGCCCGCATCATCTCGCAGGCCGAGATGCCGGTTGAGGCATCCTTCCCCAAGAAAAAACTGATCCTGGCCGTCGCTGTCGTACTGTCGGGAATGGTCGGCCTGGGCCTCGCCTTCCTGCTCGAAGCGCTCGACAACGGCTTCCGCGCACTGGAGCACGTCGAGAAGGTCAACCGCATCAAGGGGCTCGGCATGATCCCCAAGCTGACCGCGCTCAAGCTCAAGGGGCTGACGCCCTTCCGCTACGCGGTAAAAAAGCCAACCTCAGCCTATTCGGAGGCACTCCGCTCCGTCTACACCTCGCTCATGTTCGGACATCCGGGCGACAGTCGCCCCAAATCGCTGCTCGTCACCTCTTCGCTACCCGGAGAGGGCAAGACCACCTTCTCGCTCAGCCTGGCCCTGCTGCTCTCCAGGGCCGGCAATCTCAAGGTGCTCTATATCGAGGCCGACCTGCGGCGTGCCAACATCGCCAAATCCATGATCGAGACCGACGAGAAGGCACCATCAATCGCCCAATATCTCTCCGGCGCAGTCGAGCATTGGGAGGAGTGTCTGTTCAAGGACGGCGCAACCGGCCTGGATCTGATCTTGGCCGGCGGCAAGACCGACTATCCGCAGACCCTGCTGCAGTCGGATCGGATGAAACGCCTGGTAACAGACGCAGACGAACGCTACGACCTCGTCATCATCGACACCCCGCCGCTGCTCGCGGTCTCCGACGCGGTCATCATCAGCCATTACGTCGACGTCGCGCTCTTCGTCGTCAAATGGGAGTCCACCGCCCGCGACGCCGTGCGCAACGCGCTCGAACTGCTGCGCAAGGCCGGCGCACCGCTCGGCGGCGCCATCCTGACCCAGGTCGACGTCAAGCGACATGCCTACTATGGCTACGGCGACTACGCCAGCTACTACGGACGCTACGGCGACTACTATGCCAACTGAGGCGGTTCGAGGCAGCGGTCGCCGGCAATGGACTGCGGCGGACACCCTGGCAGGACTAGGCGTCGCTCTGATCGCAGCCATCCTGCTCAGATCCGCCGGCGGCGCCCTGTTCGCGGACCTGCAGCGGATCCCTCCCAACCGCTTCTTCGTCGCCCAGGAGGAACGCCTCCAAAGCCCGGATGACGCGGGTCGTAGCCTAATGAAGGGCATCGAACTCTATCGCCGAGCCACCAAAGAGATGCTCGGGCCGCAGGAGCAACGCCAACTCGGCCTGCTCTTGTTGCTCGAAGGCAAGCGGACCACCGAGGACAGGGACCCGGCGGACCGAGAGACAGCCGCCAACGCCGCCATCGCAGCGCTCACGACCAGTCTGCACCGCGCCCCTGTACAGCCGCGGACCTGGACCTATCTGGCCGATGTTGCGCTGACCTACCGGGCATCTCCTAAAGACGCCCTGCGCGCACTCAAGGAGTCCTATCGAATGGCAGCGGTCGATCCCAACCTCGTCCTCTACCGCTTCGAACTCGCCACCCGATTGCGTGGCTACTGGGATACGGAATTACTGCGACTCATCCGCCCCGACATCATCGCCCTCTTCCCCGAACAGGGCTGGTCTCCCAAGCGCAACGCCTTCATCAAGCGGATCAAGGCCAATCCCGAGCTAAAACCGCTCGTAGCCGCCATCCTCAGACCCGACCCAGGCGCCCTCGAACGCTTGCAAAAGGCCATCAACCCACCCAAGAAGCGTTAGGCAGTCAGACTAACAGCCAACGCGAACGCCGAGCACATGACAGGAATGACCACCGCCCCTCAAGCCAGTCCCACGCCAGTAACCGGCAAGATCTACCTCGCCGGCCATCGCGGCATGGTCGGCTCGGCCATCCAGCGTCGGCTGGAGCAGACCGACGGCGTGGACGTGCTCACCCGCACCCACGCCGACCTGGATCTCACCAACCAGGCGGCGGTCGATGACTTCTTCGCCACCGAGCGCCCCGATCACGTCATCCTCGCCGCCGCCAAGGTCGGCGGCATCTGGGCCAACGACCGCTATCCGGCCGATTTCATCTATCAGAACCTGATGATGGAAGCCAACGTCATCCAGGCCGCCTACCGCTCAGGCGTCAAGCGTCTGCTGCTGCTCGGCAGCTCCTGCATCTATCCGCGCCTGGCGCCCCAGCCCATGGCCGAGGAGGCGCTGCTGACCGGCACCCTGGAGCCGACCAACGAGCCCTATGCCATCGCCAAGATCGCCGGCATCAAGCTCTGCGAGTCCTACAACCGCCAATACGGCACCGACTTCCGCAGTGTCATGCCCACCAATCTCTACGGTCCCGGCGACAACTTCGACCTGGAGCACAGCCACGTCATCCCGGCCCTGATGCGCAAGCTCCACGAAGCCAAGGAATCCGGATCACCCAGTGTCGCCATCTGGGGCACCGGCACGCCACGCCGCGAGTTCCTCCATGTCGACGACATGGCCGAGGCCTGTCTGCACGTCATGGGCCTGCCGCTGGAGACCATCCAGGCCCACACACAGCCGATGCTCTCGCACATCAACATCGGCGCCGGCACCGACATCAGCATCCGCGAGCTGGCCGAGACCCTCGCCGACATCATCGGCTTCGCGGGCGAACTGAGCTTCGACGCCAGCAAACCCGACGGCACGCCCCAGAAGCTGATGGACGTCTCGCGCCTCCAGGCATTGGGCTGGCAGGCCCGAACCGGGCTACGCGAGGGGTTACAACAGACCTATGCCTGGTTCCTCGACAACCGGCAGAACATGAGGAGCTGAACGTGAAGAAGGCATTGATCACCGGCGTCACCGGCCAAGACGGCGCCTATCTGTCGGAGCTGCTGCTGGAGAAGGGCTACGAAGTCCACGGCATCAAGCGCCGCTCCTCCCTCTTCAACACCGACCGCATCGATCATCTCTACCAGGATCCGCACGCCACGGACCGCCGCTTCGTCCTGCACCACGGCGACATGACGGATTCATCCAGCCTGATCCGCATCATCCAACAGGTGCAGCCGGACGAGATCTACAACCTCGCCGCCCAGAGCCATGTCGCCGTATCCTTCGAGGAGCCCGAATACACCGCCAATTCGGACGCCCTCGGCCCGCTGCGCGTGCTGGAGGCCATCCGCATCCTCGGTCTGGAGCAGAAGACCCGCTTCTATCAGGCCTCCACCTCCGAGCTCTACGGCCTGGTGCAAGAGATCCCCCAGCGCGAGACCACGCCCTTCTATCCGCGCTCGCCCTATGCGGTGGCCAAGCTCTACGCCTACTGGATCACGGTCAACTACCGCGAGGCCTACGGCATCTACGCCTGCAACGGCATCCTCTTCAACCACGAGAGCCCGATTCGAGGCGAGACCTTCGTCACCCGCAAGATCACCCGCGCCCTGGCCCGTATCAAGCTCGGTCTGCAGGAGCGGCTCTATCTCGGCAACCTCGACGCCAAGCGCGACTGGGGCCATGCCCGCGACTATGTCCGCATGCAGTGGCTCATGCTCCAGCAGGAAGCCCCCGAGGACTATGTCATCGCCACCGGCGAGCAACACAGCGTGCGCGAATTCGTCGACATCGCCGCCGCCGAGGTGGGCATCCGCATCCGCTGGGAAGGTCAAGGCGTCGAGGAAAAGGGCTACGACCGGGACACCAATGCCTGCATCGTCGCCGTCGACCCGCGCTACTTCCGCCCCACCGAGGTCGAGACCCTGCTCGGCGATCCGACCAAGGCCCGCGAGCGACTCGGCTGGACCCCGGAGGTCAGCTTCGCAGAACTGGTCAGCGAGATGATGCGAGAGGACATGACCGAGGCCGAACGCGACCAGCTCTGCAACCGCGAAGGCTTCACCACCCTCCAACACAACGAATAAGACGATTCCCCCGTAGGGCGCAATAGCGACAGCGTATTGCGCCGCATGAGCGCCAGAGTATAAGCGCCAGAAACATCCACCCCGCCATTCCATCGTCATACCGACCGCGTACCCAAACGCTACTTCGCGACCGCCCAGCTTGGGGACGAGAGAAGATCATGGACCTGCTCCCTCACGCCCAGAGAGGAATAGACCTGCATCACACAATTCGTTAAAGTACACGCCGTTCTGACGAGTCAAACCAGCGATCCAACCCGGTCACTGGCAGATGCATGCTCGGCGAGAACGTCAACGCTTATATGGAACCGGCGTATGGAAGGCAGTCTTGTTCAGGTGAGAACGTTTGGAGACACGCGCAATTTTTCAGCCCGTCTCAAGGGACGGCTGCATTATTGGCTGTACTTCGTTGACATCGGCGTCATCGCCCTGTCGGCCGCACTGGCCTATGCCCTGCTCGACATGGCGAGCAGCCCTCAATCCCTCGTCGAATACGCCCTTCTCGTCGCCATCGCAATCGCCGCCTTCAGCTTCTTCGCCTTCAACAGCGGAGTCTACGACTGGCGCCAGTTCCGCCAACACCTGAACCGACCGACCGCCACCTTCGGCGCCATCCTCTTCGCCTTCGGCTGCCTGCTGATCATCGGCTTCACCTTCAAGATCACCGGCCATTTCTCGCGGCTGTGGACGGGATCCTGGTTCTCCAGCGTCATCACCTATCTCCTCGTCAGCCGTTTAGCGCTCGCGTGGTATCTGAACCAACCGACCCAACGCGCGCTCATGAGCCGTCAAGCGCTCATCCTAGGCGCAGGCGAAAGCGGCCAAGAGGTCCTGGACCACATCCTGCGCTTCGACGGTCAAGGCATCGAGGTCGTCGGCTTCCTCGACGACCGCGCCAGCCGCCTGCCCAAATCCTATCGCGGCGTCCCCGTGCTCGGTCGCACCGACCGGCTGGAGCAACTGCTGCACGGCAAAGGCCCGGACCTCATCATCATGGCCCTGCCCCGTAGCGCAGTCGACCGCATCCAGTGCCTGATCAAGAAGCTCTCCCAATGGTCGGTGGACATCTATATCGCCCCCGACAAGCTGGGCCTTATCTATGCCGACCGTCCGGTGTTCCGTCTCGGCGGCATGTCCGTGCGCAGCCTCAAAGACCGCCCCATCAGCGAATGGAGCGCCGTCGTCAAGCGTATCGAGGATCTCTGCATCGCCGTCCCGGCCGTCATCCTGCTCTCGCCGCTGCTGGCGCTCATCGCGCTGGCGATCCGGCTGGAATCCAAAGGCGGTGCGCTCTTCGTCCAGAAGCGCTATGGCTTCAACAACAATTTGATCCCGGTCTACAAATTCCGCTCCATGTACACCGACATGACGGACGTGAACGCCGAGCGCCTCGCCACCAAGGATGACCCGCGCATCACCCGCGTCGGGCGTTTCATCCGCAAGACCAGCATCGACGAGTTGCCCCAGCTCTTCAACGTCATCCAGGGCGACATGTCGATCGTCGGCCCACGCCCGCACGCCACGCGCGCCAAGGCGGGCGACCAGCTCTATCAAGAAGTCGTCGACCAATACGCCAGCCGCCACCGCGTCAAGCCCGGCATCACCGGCTGGGCACAATGCAACGGCTGGCGCGGCGAAACCGACACCCGCGAGAAGATCGAAAAGCGCGTCGAGCACGACCTCTACTACATCGAGAACTGGAGCGTCTTCCTCGACCTGCTGACCATCCTCAAGACACTGATGCTGCTGATCAAAAAAGACGTGAACGCCTACTAATCCACCAAACCGTAGGGCGCAATAGCGAAGCGTATTGCGCCGCATGGAAACACACGCCGACACCCAACCCCAATCAGACCAACATCCCCAGTGAGCACTCCAGACAAAGACACACCCGATCCGCTGACCGGCCGGATCTACCTCGCCGGCCATCGCGGCATGGTCGGCTCGGCCATCCACCGCCGGCTGGAGCAGACCGACGGCGTGGACGTGCTCACCCGCACCCACGCCGAGCTGGATCTCACCAACCAGGCGGCGGTCGATGACTTCTTCGCCACCGAGCGCCCGGATCACGTCATCCTCGCCGCCGCCAAGGTCGGCGGCATCTGGGCCAACAACCGCTATCCGGCCGACTTCATCTATCAGAACCTGATGATGGAGGCCAACGTCATCCACGCGGCCTACCGCTCAGGCGTCAAGCGTCTGCTGCTGCTCGGCAGCTCCTGCATCTATCCGCGCCTGGCGCCCCAGCCCATGGCCGAGGAGGCGCTGCTGACCGGTACCCTGGAGCCGACCAACGAACCCTATGCCATCGCCAAGATCGCCGGCATCAAGCTCTGCGAGTCCTACAACCGCCAGTACGGCACCGACTTTCGCAGTGTCATGCCAACCAACCTCTACGGCCCCGGCGACAACTTCGACCTGGAGCACAGCCACGTCATCCCGGCCCTGATGCGCAAGCTGCACGAGGCCAAGGAGCGCCAAGCCACCAGCGTCGCCATCTGGGGCACCGGCACCCCGCGCCGCGAGTTCCTCCACGTCGACGACATGGCCGAGGCCTGTCTGCACGTCATGGGCCTGCCGCTGGAGACCATTCAGGCCCACACCCAGCCGATGCTCTCGCACATCAACATCGGCGCCGGCACCGACATCAGCATCCGCGAACTGGCCGAGACCCTCGCCGACATCATCGGCTTCGCGGGCGAACTGACCTTCGACACCAGCAAGCCCGATGGCACGCCCCAAAAGCTGATGGACGTCTCGCGTCTCCGGTCACTGGGCTGGCAGGCCCGAACCGGGCTGCGCGAGGGGTTACAACAGACCTATGCCTGGTTCCTCAACAACCGGCAGAACATGAGGAGCTGAGCGTGAAGAAGGCATTGATCACCGGCGTCACCGGACAGGACGGCGCCTATCTGTCGGAGCTGCTGCTGGAGAAGGGCTACGAGGTCCACGGCATCAAGCGCCGCTCCTCGCTGTTCAATACCGACCGCATCGATCATCTCTACCAGGATCCGCACGCCACGGACCGCCGCTTCGTCCTGCATCACGGCGACATGACGGATTCCTCCAGCCTGATCCGCATCATCCAACAGGTGCAGCCGGACGAGATCTACAACCTCGCGGCCCAGAGCCATGTTGCGGTCTCCTTCGAGGAACCCGAGTACACCGCCAACTCGGACGCGCTCGGCCCGCTGCGCGTGCTGGAGGCCATCCGCATTTTGGGTCTAGAGAAGAAGACCCGCTTCTACCAGGCCTCCACCTCCGAGCTCTACGGCCTGGTGCAGGAGATCCCCCAGCGCGAAACCACGCCCTTCTATCCGCGCTCGCCCTATGCGGTCGCCAAGCTCTACGCCTACTGGATCACGGTCAACTACCGCGAGGCCTACGGCATCTACGCCTGCAACGGCATCCTCTTCAACCACGAGAGCCCGATTCGAGGCGAGACCTTCGTCACCCGCAAGATCACCCGCGCCCTGGCGCGCATCAAGCTCGGACTACAGGAGCGGCTCTATCTCGGCAACCTCGACGCCAAGCGCGACTGGGGCCATGCCCGCGACTATGTCCGCATGCAGTGGCTCATGCTCCAGCAGGACGCCCCCGAGGACTATGTCATCGCCACCGGAGAGCAGCACAGCGTGCGCGAATTCGTCGACATCGCCGCCGCCGAGGTGGGCATCCGCATCCGCTGGGCAGGCCAGGGTGTCGACGAAAAGGGCTATGACCAGGCCACCAACGCCTGCATCGTCGCCGTCGACCCGCGCTATTTCCGCCCCACCGAGGTCGAGACCCTGCTCGGCGATCCGACCAAGGCCCGCGAGCAGCTCGGCTGGACCCCGGAGGTCGGCTTCAGCGAGCTGGTCAGCGAGATGATGCGCGAGGATCTGAAGGAAGCCGAGCGCGACCAGCTCTGCAACCGCGAAGGCTTTACCACACTCCTTCGTAATGAGTAAGCATTCGTCAATCTCGGCATGTTCCACAAACTGACGTATGTCTATTGATGCCAGCTTATTAAGTATTCATAAACATGCGCCGATCGCATCTATGATTTCCTCTTGGAGCAATAGCACACGCACTAGCAATCATTCAATCGCTATTGGTTGCAAGCGGTAAATTCATGACCTGCTTAACATATTTCGAGCCGTTTGAAACCGGCCACCGCACCCTTTGGGCCCGTATGATCCTACTTACGGCTGCAAGGGACGCCCGCATTTCTCGGCTGCGCCTGATAACAAGCGACACTATGGCGCAAAGACTCACCGACGTTGTTGAGACAAGTAGTTTAGAGCTTCAGATCCTATCTGAAGCACAACTCATTCCCTTGCGCCAAATGCATCTGACAGCACGCGGGCTTGCGCAATGGTCTTTTGCGCGCAGAACGCTTCAAGAATGCGGCGGGCAGCTTTTCTTACCCTTCTTTGATCATGCGATTCTTGGCGCCGTACTAGATCGCCGACATGTAGAGGGTCAAATCTCAGGCATTATTTTCCGCCCGCCTAATGCGTATAACTATCCATCATCAATACGCCATAAGCTCGACAGCATGAGACGTTGGGGCACTTATCTAGCAGCCCATCGCGGAGCTGTGCGCCGACTATTCACATTGGACGAAGTTGCTCCCCAAACCATCGCGCCAAGCTTGGCAGGAATACTCACCTTTCTCCCGGATCCCGCGCCAGACCTGTCGCTTCTTCATGCACGGGAAAGACGATTACGTACCGATGGTCGTCGGGTGTTCCTACTGTTCGGCTCGTTGAGCCGTCGAAAGGGAATCTTCACGATACTCGAATCCCTGTTGTACCTAAGGCAGGGTCTACGCGATTCAATGGTATTACGCTTCGTGGGTCGCATCCCGCCACAAGACTGCGAAGCGTTCATGGAGCGTATAGATGCCGCACGCAACGCCTTCCCCGAAATAACCATTGAATGCCTCAATGACTTCGTATCCGACGAAACCCTAGCGCAAGAAGTCATCGATTGTGATGTAGTTCTCGCACCCTACGAAAACCATATTGGATCTTCGGGTGTGTTGTTCTGGGCAACGGCGGCGAGGAAGCCGCTTATCAGCCAGCGCACCGGCCTGATCGGCTACCAGATGGAACGCTATGACCTCGGATTCGCCGTCGACACGACTGACCCGCGCGCCTTGGCCCGTGCGCTGGAAGCCGCCAATACCAGCGGCACCAGACCATGCAACGATGACTTTCTACAAGCGCATCATCCCGTAACCTTCACCAGCTCACTTCTGGACGAGCTTCTGTCATGATTCTCGCGACGAGCATTGCCCTGACATTCTGCCTTTTGATTGTCATCTACCCCTATTCGATTTATCCGCTGCTGCTGAAAATACTGCCGTCCCAACCCATCAAGCGCAACCCCGATTACCGATGCCGCGCGACCTTGGTGTTCTGCGCTTACAACGAAGGCGGGGTGATCGGTGAAAAGCTGAGCAACATCGAATCCTTGAAAGCGCGCCATCCAGATCTCGAGGTACTCGCCTTCGATGATGGCTCCTCGGACGATACCTACCGGAAGTTACGAGCTCGGCAAGACCTCCTGAACGTGATCCAGGGCAGTGGCCGCAATGGTAAAGCCCATGGCATGAAGCAGCTCGCCGCCCTCGCAACGGGCGACATTCTGATCTTCACCGACGCCAATGTGCTGCTGGATGCAGATGCCATTGATAACCTATTCGCATGGTATGCCGATTCTGAAATTGGTGGTGTCTGTGGCGCGCTGAAATACCTCGGGAGCGCGGAATCCGAGACGGCTCGAATCGGTGGGCTTTATTGGCGACTTGAAGAATGGCTCAAAGCGGAGGAATCGCGCACTGGAAACGTGATGGGTGCGGACGGATCGATCTTTTCCATACGCCGCGCGCTCTATCCCGAGTTCCCCGACACCGTACTGGACGACCTGACAGTCTCGATGGCCGTGGTCTTCGCCGGTAAGCGCCTGCTCAAGGTCGAAGATATCGTCGCCTATGAACGGCTCGTTGCGGAACGTGGTGATGAGTTTTCCCGCAAGATCCGCATCGCCGCCCGCGCCTATCACACCCACCTTTACTTGACTCCTCAACTAGTAGGCATGACCGTAATCGACAAATTCAAGTATGGCTCACGCAAACTGATGCGTTGGTTCGGCGGCCTATTCCTGATCCTCGGCATGGTGCTGACGCTGTTGTTGAGCATGCTCATCTCGCCCGTTCTTGGAATCGCGGCACTCATGGCTATAGTGATAGCGGCCCTCTTGGGCTACAAAGTCAAGCATGGACCGATCGCAACGGTCGCTGAAATCGTCTTGGCATTGATCGCTACCTTGTTAGGTATCATACGGGCCATGCGCGGTCAGACAGTCGCGACTTGGGCACCAGCAAAGTCGCGATGAAACGGAAAGGCGAGGGATCAATGGAGCATTCAGCCTTGAGCGAAGAGCACAAACCACGTGTGCTTTTCTTGGCGAAGGTCTATCCATATCCGCCGGCTGTCGCTGGAGATGCGGTCTATTCGCGTGGCGTCATCGAAGCAATGTCGCACATCGCCCGGATGACCGTGCTGTGCGCCGACAGCGCATCCGAGCACCAACAACCCCCTGAAATCATCTGGCATGTCGTCGACCCGCCGCGTGCGGGGCGCGCTGGATCTGTGCTGTCACGCTGGCCTCTGATTGCGTGGAAAGGCGCTACGCGGAGTTACCACACCGCGCTCGATCAACTCTTGAAGGACTCTTGGGACATCATCCTACTAGACAACCTAGGTACAGCGCATGCGCTACCCAAGGTGATGCGCTACCGGGACGCACACCCGGGAATGCGCCTAGTCTATGTCTCGCATGAATATGAATACCCCATGCGCCGCGCCAAATATGACAGCTATGCCATGAACTGGCCAAAGCGACTGATGGCCATCCGCGACCTTCAAAAAGTCCGCAACAGCGAAGAGCGGCTACTGCGCCATTGCGACATCGTCACCGTCATCAACACCAACGATATCGAGCCGTTCCGCCTCGTTGCACCGGGCCGAAAGTACTTGCCCATACCGCCAGGCTATGACGGCCCCATCGTTTATCAGCGGAAGATAACGGAGGAAACACCGCGTCGCGTATTGATTCTCGGTGGTCGGCGCTCCGAGCAGAAGCGCCAGATCCTGCTGGAGTGGATGGTTGCGGCTTATGACCGCTTGACTGCGGCTGGCATCGAAATGGTAATCGCTGGCGACATGGATGAAACCCTCTCTCAGCAGTTGCGCAAAGACTATCCCGAGGCAACCGTACTGGGTTTCGTCGATGCTTTGGATGCGCTGTTTGCCTCCGCGCGGATGGGGGTGATCGCGGATACCTTGGGAGGTGGGTTCAAACTGCGTCTGCTGACACAGGTGTTCCAACGCCTGCCGATCATCGGCTTACGAGGCGCCATCTCTGGTCTCCCGACCGACCGCTCCGCTGGCTATCTGGATGCACCCGATCTACCGATGCTGGTCAACCTCGTCTGCGATACGATGGATGATCTCGACCGGTTGAACAGCCTTCACAATAGGGCCTTCGCTGACTGTGCAGCGGCGTTCTCATGGCAGGCTCGGGCGGAAGATTTTGCTGCCGCAGTGTCCGAGAATCCAAAGCGCGTCCTGCAATGACTGCCGACCAACAGCCGAAAATCATAGATGGCGCTGAACAAGAGGTGCTAGTTCGGCGGAATTTGGCGCGCTCCCGCGTGATCGTGCTGATTGCCTTCATGGCTAATGCAGGTCTGAACCTCATACTACTCGGCATACTGACCCGACTGGGTGGCTTGGAGCTTGTGGGGGACTGGTCGTTCCTGAACGCGATATTACTTTTTGTTCTACTTGCTGATTTCGGTATCACAAATGCGCTGACATATCAGATCGGGTTGGAGGGCATCAAGGCAGCAGCACCGAAACTCCGTACTCTACTACTCGTGTTGACTGTCGTTGCCATGCTATTCATGGTCGCAGCAATATTTGCCGATCGGATCAATGCAGCATGGGGGCTCCCGCTGTGCCTGACCGTGCTTGCGGGCGTGGCGCAGTTGGCCTCGAACTGGTTGATCGCGATTCGCATGGGGCAGCATGAACAGTACTGGTTCAACGTGAAGACCGTGCTGCGCGTCGTTGTGCAAACGGGGGCTGCGCTCGGCCTGTATTTTGCCATGCCCGCTCAGTCAAAGTTGGCCTTTAGTGGAGCGCTATTGCTCGGCGCTATCGCCGAAATACTCCTCGCGCAGTGGATGATACGAAAACATTTTAGGCTACGAGGACCGCTCAGCCCAATGATACACATTGTCATCATGACTAAAGGATTTGGAGTGCTGGCACTGGTACAAAGGGCATTAGACCCACTGTCACGGCTATTGATATCGGTAATTGCTGGCCCTACCACTTTAGGTGTATTTACCGTCGCTCAGCGCATTCCAGCAGTCATCAATCAATCAATTAGCGCAGCCCTACGGGGATTGCTGCCTGGCCTCTCGCAGATGCAGGGCGATATTGATCGGGAGCGAGTGATCCAGCTGCTCTGCGATGCCGTCTTCGGACAGATCGTGATGGTCGGCATGCCAATGTTGGCTATTGCAATCCACGCTGGCTCGCTTTTCGAATTTTGGCTCGGCCACTCTAGCTTAGAGCTTGAGATATCGTTGCGCGCGCTATTGATAGGGACCTTCATAATGGGAATCACGACACCATTATACTGGACAGCTCAGGCTTTCGGCAATACGAAGCAGCTTGCCCACCTAACTCTCATTAGAGTTGTAATAACCCTTTTTTTAGGATCGACTCTACTCATCATTTGGCAGAATGTTGTACTATTCAGTATCATATACTCCTTATCACAGGCAAGCATTGGCATTATCGCATTTAGACTAGCTAATCGTCACGATGTGCTTGCATCTAAAGTCTTCAGTCATTTACCTCTACTTCATATTATCGCCTTTCTGTCGATAACAGTCTTTTTGAATCTTTTTCTAGCATCCAGCCTTGAAGAAGTTAGCCCATCTCTATCGTTACTCGTTGTTGGATTTGTCAACACAATCGCTCTCTGGGCAATATCTATGCATTTAACGAAATCGCCGCATAAAAGTAAATGCGATTAAGATCTGTCGAAATAATAATAAACAGACGCCTGCATACGATCAGTGATAACTTAAAGCGCTTTCAATAAAATGACTTCTTTAGCTTCCATAAAAAATACGAGCGAGCAAAAACTCATAGTTATCTCTGCTTTGATTGCTGTATTTCTACTATCCCCTCTTCCTATGCACCTGTTCACATTTGGTTTCGGCTATGCCGTTGAGATCCCAATCGTTTTCATCATTATCATTGCCATCCTTATACACAAAGGCATATCCAAACGTGTTTCCATTAGCGCCCTGACAGGAATGTCTCTAGGTTTTTTTGCTCTTTCACCCTTTTTACTTGAAAGCATTTTAAAGGGAATAGCCTTTAAATCTTATTATCCAGACTTACGCGCCATGCTGGCGCTTATAGCGACCTATTTTATTCTTCGAGCATTACCGCTTGAAAGTGCGCTACGTTTTATTTACCTCGCCAATTTTTTCAACCTTCTTGCATGGGGCGGGCTCTTCGCGGCAGGCAGTATATTTCATGCTATCGAAAGTCATATGGGCATATTCTCGGCAAGGTTCTTCCCCCCGTTATTTTCAGGCATGATACTTACATTGTACTACGTGCGCGCCAAAGCAGGTATCGGAGCTATAGTTGGCTTATTGATTTTGGCCACCATATCTACAAGCACATCCTATCGCCAGGTGGTTATTGTACTTGCATTGCTAGCGATTTCTATTTTTTACAACACAGCAATCAATTCAACGCTTCGGCTCAAGCCATTAATGGCAATATTAATATGCACAGCATTGGTTACCGCCGCCTTTTATTTAATCCGTTTAGACACAATGTCTATTTATTTAAACCTTGTTTACTATTCCAATTTGCTTAGCGAAATTGGTCTTCCTGATCGCACTATCGAACAGCTGTTACTAAAGACCGCACAATTATCCATTGGTGAAGTTACCGCAACCGGAGATGGGCAATATCTTTTTTACCTTCAAAACATTTTTAATATTTCCTTATTCTCGCTTCCAGAAGGCATAGGTCAAGCGGCATCGATTGGCGACCCAAAAATATGGGAGGGCAACACTATTGATAACTCAATTATTTTTTTCAACTATCATTTTTCTATATTTATCTTTTTCCCCTTATTGGTAACATATATTTTTTGGACGACAAGACTATTTTACGACCTAACCATTGAGAGGTGGCCATCAGTTTTCTTTATTTGGCTTGCCCTTACGTTATTTCTCTATTTTCGTGCTTGGCCATTTGTTGCCGTTGAAGCCGCGATCCCGTTTGCAATGCTTTTATTTTCCGGCATACGGCTTACAGTCAGACATAATCAACACACACCAAAAATACTAAAATGAACCAATGAAGTGAATCACCACCACCAGAAACCCATACTATTTATGGCAACTTATCATCAAGACTTTTCATAAACTTCTTCTCTGCTAAATTAACGCTAGCGGTTTCTATTCCGCATTTGCAATTCTGCAGAGGCGCTTATAGAAATTGCGTTGTTGCAAAAATTCTGCAGACTTACTCAGCCGTCTCAAATTTTTTATTCTATCTGTCACGAATGCGTTACTCTTGGAGCAAAAGTATGAAGAAAGCATTTATCAATTCGATGCCAAAAGCCGGCACCAATCTATTGTCGCGTTTTTTATGTTTATCAGGATTAACCAAAGTTCGGTTATCTTTCCGGCAAATCCCGTTCGATCCACTGACAACCCCTATACTAGACTACGGTTATCCACTGGGTGGTGATTATATACGCCCCGTCAAGCGGCACCTTGTTGATCGTCGATTTTCCTCTCTAAAGGATGGTCAATTTTTGATCGGTCACTTTGGCTACAGCCACTGCTTCCTTGATCTTGCGTCAAAGATCGACGCGCAAGTGATAGTAATGATTCGGGACCCTCGGGCAGTTCTTAATTCGTTCGTACACTATGTAGTTAAGGAACGCCGACACCCGATGCACAAATATTTTAATAGCCTCTCGCACGAGCAACGCTACGAAGTGGCATTTAGGGGAGGATGGGCAGGTAAGGCCTATCTGGAGCCTATGATAAATCGATGTTATATGCTTCAGCCTTGGTTGGATTTACAAGACGCATTGCTAGTGCGATTTGAAGAACTTATTGGAGCAAAGGGCGGCGGAAACGACAATCATCAGACCAATGTAACGAAGGTCATCGCTGACAGACTCGGAATACCTGAGAATTCTCGCAGTAACGCAGTGAAATTGTTGTTTGGTGAGTCAAACACTTTTCGTTCTGGCCAGATTGATAGCTGGCGATTAGAAATCCCAGTAGCTTTGCAACCAGAAATAGATCACACTCTTCGTAATATCCTTGAAGCATGGCATTACTGAATATTGTTACAAGCTCTGGGGTTTGAAACCAATTGGCTAAGTTTCTGCCCAGGCATTCGATGCTTAAGTGGATATTGGGATGATGTGCCTTGGCTGTGGTACGCGTATAAAGTAATTCGGCGCTCCGTTTACACGCCCACTTTCGGCTGTTCGGTTACACGCTATCGCCTGCACTACTTTTTTTGGATTAGCAATACATGGGATTTACATCCAATGAGCAGAGATATTATTTCAATAGATACTTTGCCACTTGGTCTTGGCTGTAGCCGCCTCGGTTCAGTTAACGGAGCCTCAGGTAGAGAGGCAAAAGTTCTGCTGCAACGAGCGTTCGATTTGGGAATCCGTTTCTTCGACACATCGAATGTCTACGGTCAAGGCGATAGCGAAAAGCTTATAGGCGAAGCTCTAGGTAGGCATAACGATTGCGTCATTTGCTCCAAAGCAGGGAAATATTTCCCGTGGCCAAGGCGCATGCTAGTGCCATTGAAGGGGGTATTGCGAGGAGTCACGCGCCGATCTCAGAAAGCTCGGCGTGGGATAGCCTCCGCACGAGCCAAGCCCATGCCGAGTCGCTGGGATGAGCCTTTTCTCCTTAGCAGCATCCACGGCAGCCTGCGCCGATTAAAACGCGACCGGATCGATGTTTTCATGTTGCACAGCCCTCCTGCTGATATTCTCGCCCTGGGTGAAGCCCTGGATGTCCTAGAAAAGGCTCAAGTGGCGGGGAAAATCGGCATCATCGGTGCCTCGGTCGATGATGTTCCTGCCGCTGAGGCGGCACTGCCCGACCCCCGCATTCGTGCCTTGCAGCTACCGCTTCTGCCCGGAAACCACGATTTTGATGGTGTTGTCCGGCGGGCCGCCGAGAACGACGTTGCGGTCATTGCTCGCGAGATTCTCGGTGGAGCCGCGACGATTTCTGCCACTACCGATCCTGCGGCTTTTGTCCGATCTCGGGTCATCGAAATGATACGTTCCCCCGAGATCGCTCTCCCCCTTGTTGGCACCACACGCCCAGCTAATTTATTCGCTTTGGCCGAAGCCGCTCGTGAAGGGATGAGCCAACAATGACGATCCGACACACATGCCGCGCACCTTCCTGCCCTATTGGTTAGATGTCCAATGGTCAGCATTGCAACGTCCCGAGCAGTCTCCCGCTTATCGCCAAAGATGGTTGCTTATCATCTCAAGCGCCAGATCCGAAATAGCGTCGCCCACCGGTTTCCTACTGTCTATGCTCGATACATTGAGCAGTTAGCGATACAACTGCCCCCAATCGCGGTACCAGGGTCTGCGGCACTGGACATGGCGCGAGTAGTCTCGCCCTATTACTACAATGAATACATTGATGTCATCGACGCTGCCGCCAGCGGCACTTTTCGCTTCTTCGGCCAGACGGTAGACTTCGGCTCCCCCCGCGCGATCGACTGGCATCATCAGGTCGAAGCTGAAAGCGACTTTCATCTCTGGCGCATGAAGCTTGGGCACATGGGCTTCATATGCCCAATGCTGATGTCTGGTACCGCTACGCACCTAGAAGCCGTCGCACAACTCATCGCCAGTTATCGCGAGCAGGCCGATTTTGGTGTCTCGGGATGCTTTTCGTCGTACTGGTTTCCTTACAGCGTCTCACACCGCATCCTAGCCGTTTTGTGCGGCTACCTGCTTGCACGTCAGACCCGTGATCTTCCCGAGTCGCTCTGCGATCAGATCGAAGCGTTCCTGCGCTGGAACATTGGCTTCGTGCTGGCCAACGTCGAGCATGAGCTGAAGAATAACCATGTGGAGCGCAACCTCGCCGCGCTCTGTCTCTATTTCAACTGCGTCGAGACCGTGCCTGCGCGTCTTGCGCGGCGACTCGACAGAGACGTGCGGGATATCATCAAGGCCAGCGTCCTCGACGATGGTCTATTAGCCGAGCGTTCAGCCATGTATCAAGGACTGACGGTCATGGCGCTGCACATCTTCGCGGAAACTGAATTCCTAACGACAGCCACACGTCAGCTTGCTAGTGAGCGTTACCAACAGGCGGTTCGAGCTTGGCGTTTCATGACGCATCCCGACGGTGAGATCGCGCTCTTCAACGATAGCTGGTTTGGGGAAGTGCCTCCGCCCTCGACGATTGCGGCGAAACAGGATTTCGGCCCATTGGAACGGCTACCCACGGCAGGCTACGCACGCCTAGAGGCTGGAGCGTTTTTCGCTCTCTTCGATGCTGGTCCGATCGGACCGCGCTGGAACCCTGGCCATGGCCACGCCGATTTCCTGGCAATCGAGCTTGATGTGGTAGGGAAACGCTTCATCGTCGATCCTGGAACCTATCAGTATTCAACAGGGCCACGTCGGCGTTTCGAGCGCTCAGCCGACAGTCACAACGGCCCTGCCCTCGAGGGGAGAGAGCCTGTTGAATACAAGGGTTGCTTCCGGGTCGGTCGCATGGCCTCGGCGCAGCTCACAGGTCACACCATGGAAGAGACTGGAGGACGGGTCAGTGGCGCGCTTCAACTGCCAGGCGTCCGATTTCAGCGTGAATTGCAACTCAGCACCCGTGGCTTACGTTGTACGGATGACTGGATAGGAGCGACGAATGGCGCCAAAGTCCGACTGATCGTTCCGGGCACTTGGTCAGTCACCTCCTGGAATCCCATACAGGCGAGCTTCAAGTCAGATGAAACCCGCGTGCACATCACCGTTCACGAAGGGTCGCTAGTAGGCGTAGAACCTGGCTGTTGGTCGCGACACTACCTGCAAAATGAAGACGCGATGGTTCTGATCCTGAAACCTCGTCAAACGGATGAACGCTCAGCACAGCTCATCTGGGCAGTCGATCAGGCAACTTGAGCGCTAAGCTTGCTATCACTAGATCGCGACGAAGTCATGACCTAATCCCAAGGCTTTATCACTGCACGTGGCTTTATCTTAGATGTTACGTCCCGTGTGATTATCTGCCGCGACGGAGCTATCCTTTGTTCCGTGCCCGCGAGGTGCTA
>NZ_JBHUHX010000039.1:0-124314 GCF_042682685.1 Thiorhodococcus fuscus | reverse complement strand
TCAGCAGGATGACTGTGATTTCCGCGCGTGGCTACTTTATGGCTCAAGTGCTCTAGCACCTCGCGGGCTCGGAACACAGGATAGCTCCGTCGAGGCAGATAATCACACGGGACGTAACAAATAGATTTATCATTCCGCAAACACTGGACTAAATTCTTTCTAGCGCTTGACTGCAGGACAGTCCAGCGCTTGCCTGATGAGCGGACGGCACATTTCGGCACTGAATGGCGGACACATCTCTAAAGAGCACGGACGTACAGTTTTTATAGTGATAGGACGGCGTCAACCCCCAAAAATCTAGCCGATTCCATCCACTAGCTTTTGCTCGGACAAATAAATCGTTATGCTCACCGCGATCCGAATTATCGAAAATAATCAAACCATCGGCCTTTACAAAGTCTTTTGCTTTTTCAAAGCAGGAATCTCGATAAGATCCATCAATGACGATGATATCGAAATCTCCACCAACGGCTTCTATCGCATGAACATACCGACCCTCCTCAGCAAAAATAATAGTTGCATTTGAAGGCAGAACAGGCTTCATAGATCGATACCATTCGGCATGATCTTCAACCGAAAAGATCGACTGAATCCGTCGCGACCACCAGATGGTCGATGTTCCGCTTCCCCACTCGAATACCCGCATACTTGAGTGAGTCATATCATCGAGAAAATCGATGGCTGGATAGGTAAACCAGGGAACGGGGTCTCCCTGGACATTGACCGGACGGCTTTCTCGCAAGGAGCGCACCCAACCGCTCTCATGCAAAATCAAACTCCCCCGAGGTAGGAGACTACGAACAAGATCCCATGGAAACAGTTCGACCATCTGGTTGGCTATATTGACATTAAGCCCTTGCCAATCATGCCCGCTCGCCAAACCCTTCTCGATTAGACGCAACAGATCAGGAAGATCTCTTTTCGACAAGGCCGAAAAAATTGCTTGATTGAGCGAATTCTTCGTCATGAGATGATTTTCCTGTCAAATCCCCTGATCGATATTGTCTTTCGCCAGCCTTCCATAAAAGACCGAAGCAGATAAAAGCATTGAACGGATTGAATCACTTACTTTTCCGCACGCACTTGCCCGCAAAATCGTTTTGATTACGGCTAAAAATCCAAACGCCAGTGCCTCACTAGGCGAACGTCAATCAGCAATCGCACGCAAAATCATCCGTTCTTATCCAGCACAGCCAAGGCGTCCATAATTGCCGTCTGCAACCACTGGCCCAGATCGCCCTGAACAAACCGACCGTCAAAGCTTGCGATGGGCGCCAAAAAAGGACGATTGATTTGGATTTGCAACTCATCTGGCAATGGATCGGCCAGCCAAGGCATTACCTGCAGTATTTTTTCGATCGCATCCATCGCCGCCTGGCGATCGCCCAGCTCGGCATTCAATCGAACTAAAGCGAGCCCCGTGCCAATGTGACTGTCACCCTTCGCAGCCAGGGCGCGAAACTGGTCAAGGCTTTTGTTTAGCCATTCACGCCGCTCACCGACGGAGCAAGTCTCATCTTGGGACGCAAGATAGGCATTGAGTGCCTGTTCGTACTCCGGCCAATGGAGATCACCAGAGTGATCGGCGATCTGCCAACCGATCAGAAGTGGCTGGGCGTAAGGATAGGCGGCGAGTTGAATCGGCCAACGATTTTGGTTCATCAGTTTCCTCAATCAGGGTTAGTGGATCGTCATGATCAGGCAATCTCGCCACGAAGACATCGCATAAGAAGCCGTTTGGGTTTCACCAAACACGTAGTCATACACTTCTAGCTGCAACAGTCAGACAAGGTGCCTGGATTCGACCCTTTCCGAATACGTCACTCAAACACCGGACGCTGTTTCCGCTCAAACAACCCACTACGGGCAGGATGTTTCCGGAACTCACCTAGAGCGTCGATTTCATTTACCCAGTGAATCAGACCCTAGATCAAAGGTACGCGGAGGCTCGCCCGCGCACCAAATACGCCACATCTCAAGCAATGCCTGTTCCAGGCTGCGCGTAAACTCGACCTCATCGCGCAGCGGGCTTTGCTCCAGTCGTTGGCGTAGGTTAACACGCATGTTGGCGAGCCGTTGCGGATCGGAGGCCAGGGTTTTGGCGATTCGCACATAATCTTCCGCAGAGGCGGCGATCAATTCGGGTAGGCCGACCTGAGTCAAAAGACTGACACCAACACGCGACGCATGACGGTCTCCCGCCAGAGTGATGACGGGAACGCCCATGAAGAGCGCTTCGCAGGTTGTCGTTGTGCCCTGATAGGGAAAGGTGTCGAGCGCAATATCGATATGCTGATAGAGCGCCAGATGACCTTGATACGACTGGACAAGGGGCAGGATCTCGATACGCCAGCGCGCGATCCCTCGCGCCTCGAGATCGTCCAAGACGCGACTCCAGGCATTGATGTCTGCGGCCCGACTGCTCTTGAGGTGCAATCGGGACTCCGGCACCGTCTGTAACACTCTGCCCCAAAGGTCTAAAGTGATCGGACTGATTTTGGCGAGTGTGTTGAAGGACCCGAAAGTCACATACCCATTGCGCTGACTCGGAGGCAAGCCGATCGACAGGTCAGAATCCTCGATCGCGGGGCGATAGCATAAGAAACCGCCCGGCAAGCGGATCAGACATTCGCAATGATAGGCATCGGCCTCTCCCACCGGATCGGTCAGAGCGTCCACCAGACGGTAATCCATGGCACTGAGACCGGTGGTGTTGGGATAGCCGATCCAGGTGACCTGTACCGGCGCGGGTTTGGCCGCAAAGGTCGGAAGCGCGTTGCCGCTGGTGTGGCCACTGAGATCCAGAAGAATATCAATGCGATCGGACTGGATACGCCGGGCCAATGCCTCATCGCTCAGTGCCGATCCGTCGCACCAACTATCGACGAGACGCTCCAGGGACAGGGTCAGCTCGTCGCGCCGATGGCTCTTGGAATAACAAAATACCTGAAACCGACGCCGATCGAGATGCTCCAAGATAGGACGCAGAAAGAAAGCAACGGATTGATAACGTAGATCCGCCGATACCAGTCCCAGTCGCAATGGGCGCTCCGGGTCTCGATCCGACACAGTCGAGGGAAGCCGCTCGATCCGTGCCGCGTGCTGGCGCTCGTAGGCATGATGTTCAGCAAAGATCTGCTCGCGCGAGATGTCCGCCTGATAGTTGAGACAGAGCAAACGATTGCTCTGGATTGAGGCGGCGCCTGGCCGAATCTCCAAGGCGCGCTCGTAGCACGCCAATGCGTCATCCAGTCGTCCTAAATTCTTCAGGACGGTGCCGAGATTGCTGTACGCCTCGGCATACTCCGGCCAGATCGACAGGGCGCGACTATAACTGTCCATGGCCTCGGTCAAATGTCCCTGGCGTTCGAGCACACTCCCCAGGTTATTGTGTGCGACGGCGAAATCGGGCCGGATCGCCACGGCCTGCCCCAGACAGTCGATCGCCTCATCCAGGCGATTGAGATCCAGTAGTACCTTGCCCAGGGTATCGAGCGTCTCGGCGTCGCGCGGGGCTAGCTTGAGCGCCCGACGCAAGATAGGCACGGCGGCCTCACTGCGATGGCACTTACCCAGGATGGTTCCTAACGCCTTCCAGCCAAACATCGCCTCAGGATTGCGCTCGGTCAATTCGCGTGCGGCGACCTCTGCCTCGGTCAAGCGCCCTTGCTCGAAGAGCGCGATCACTGTCGCCTCTTTGGGCTGACCATCCGTTTTACCGCCAGACTCGACTGGTGGTCTAGCTGGCGTCACCTCGAATACCCGCGCCGGCTCGCCTGCACACCAGATCGTCCACATCTGGTACAAGACACCCTCCAGGGTGCGAGTAAAACCGATCTCATCGCGCAGTGGGCTCTGTTCCAACCGCTCGCGCAGACTCTCGCGCAAACCGCCAAGGCGCGTCATATCCGCAGCCAGATCGGTCGCGATACGAACATAGTCGTCCGCTGAGGTCGCGATGAGCTCGGGCAAACCGACGCGCGTCAACAGACTGGCCCCCACCCGAGAGACATGACGATCGCCCACCTGCGTCACGACAGGGACACCCATGTAAAGCGCCTCGCAGGTCGTGGTCGTACCCTGGTAAGGAAAGGTATCAAGCGCGATATCGATATGATGGTATTGGGCGAGGTGCTCCAGATAGGTTGGATCGCGTGGGAGCAACTCGATACGATCGGACGCAATGCCCGCCCCATCGAACTCCAGAATCAGACGATCCCAGATCCAGCGTTCAGTAGTGGTCGGCGTCTTGAGACGCAACCGCGACCTTGGCACCCGCCGCAACACGTCGGCCCAAAGCCTGATCGTCGCGGCATTGATTTTGGAGAGATTGTTGAATGAACCGAAGGTGATTCGCTCATTCTTCAGGCAGGGCAAGAGGCCGACCGGAATCTCGGCGGCACCATCCAAGGGGCGATAACAGAGAAATCCCTCGGGTAGCCGGATCAGGCGTTCCGAGTGGCAGGCATCCGCCTCTCCCGGAGGATCGGTCACGGCATCCACCAGCCGATAATCCATCGCCGCGAGTCCCGTTGTATTGGGATAGCCGATCCAGGTGATCTGCACCGGTGCGGGACGGGCCGCAAAGGCGAGCAATGCATTACCGCTGGTATGACCGCTGAGATCCAGCAAGAGATCGACGTCATCCTGGCGAATCCTTCGGGCCAGCGACTGGGCGTCGAGCATTGAGCAATCTCTCCAGCCATCGGCCAACCCTCGAAACACCTGAGTCAAGCTGTCCCGATGATGGCGCGTCATATAGCAAAACACCTCGAATCGCTGACGATCGAGGTGTTCCAAAACGGGCATCAGAAAAAAAGCGACGGAGTGCTGCAGGAAGTCGCCCGAGACGAAGCCGATGCGCAGACGTCGCTCTGGATCCCGATCCGTCGGCGAGACGGTCGGGAGTTGAGCGACCTTGACCGCCAGGTTTCGCTCAAACGCACAATGTTCAGCGAAGACCTGTGCGGGAGTCAGATCGACTTGATAATTCAGGCAAAGCAACCGGACATGCCAGGCGACGATCAAGTCCGGCTTGACTGCCAGGGCTCTGTTATAGCAGTCGAGCGCCTCGTCAAGGCATCCCTGATCCTTTAACACATTGCCCCGGTTCGTCAGCGCTTCAGCGTAATCCGGGGCGATGGCCAGCGCCCGATCCAATTTTCCGAGCGCCTCATCGAGACGCCCAAGCTCGCGCGCCAAAATGGCTCCTTTGTTCAGCGCATCAATGGCATCCGGATTGATTTTCAGGATGCGATCGAAGCAAGCCAGCGCCTCTTCGGCGCGCCCCATCAAGCGCATGACAAACCCACGATTCGCGAGCACCTCGGTCGAATCCGGGGCGATGGCCAGCGCCCGATCGTAACAGCCCAACGCCTCAGCGAAACGCCCCAGATCGCAGAGAACCATGCCCCGAGTATTCTGCGCCATCGCGTCGTCGGGTCTCATCTCCGCGACACGCTCGAAACACGCCAACGCCTCCCCCAAACGCCCGAGATGTTGCAGAGCGGAGCCCAAGGTGCCGATGCACGCGTCGTCATCGGGGGCCAGGCGGTTCGCTTCCAGCAAGATGGGCAACGCCTCCTGATAGCGTTTGGATTGCATGTGGATGGCGCCAAGTATCTTCCAGCCGAATAGCGCCTGTGGATCGCGTTTCGTCAGTCGCCGGGCACCCGCCTCGGCCTTGGCATAGTCGCCCTGCTCGAAATGCCTGAGCACCGCCTTCTGTTCGGATGATATCGAGGGCGTGGGCTTCCGCGACCTTGCCAAGTCCACATCAGCGTTGGAATCTTGGTTGCGCGGTTTACTCGCTTGTCGCTGCTCGCCTCCCCGCCCCCCTGAGGATGCGCTGCCCCCTCGGGTCGCATCCACGTGCCCTGATGGCTCGGTGCGGTCGATCGAAACGCCTCGATCGATGACGGCGCCATTGTTCGCCAAGCTGAACACCCGCGCCGATTCGCCCGCGCACCAGATTCGCCACATCTGGCGCAAGGCGGCTTCAAGGGTTCGAGTGAAGCCAATCTCGTCGCGCAACGGACTCTGTTCCAACCGCTCGCGCAGTCCCGCGCGCAAACCGCTCAGGCGCTTCGTATCCGTCGTTAGATCGACCGCGATACGCACATAGTCTTCCGCAGATGTTGCAATGAGTTCGGGCAGACCGACGCGGGTCAAAAGGCTTATTCCCACCCGCGAGGCATGACGATCTCCCGCCAAGGTCACGACAGGAACGCCCATGAAAAGCGCCTCACAGGTGGTTGTGGTGCCGTGGTAAGGGAAGGTGTCGAGCGCGATGTCGATCCGCTGGTATTGCGCGAGATGCTCCTCGTGGGACGGGGCGCGCGGGAGCACCTCCAGTCGTCCGAGGTCGATACCTCGTTCGCTGAATCGCGCAAGCCATTGGTTCCAGACCTGGAGCTCGGTGACCGTGTGACTCTTGAGCAGCAGTCGCGATTCTGGCGTCCGTTCGAGAATCTCGCCCCAGAGATCGATCATGTCCGGCGTCAGTTTGGCAAGATTGTTGAAAGAACCGAAGGTGATGAACCCGTTCTCCAAGCAGGGGGATGGAGCGAGGGGTAGATTCCGGGCGACCTCCAATGGCCGATAGCAAAGAAATCCCTCGGGCAGTCGGATCAGGCATTCCGAGTGATAGGCATCGGCGTCTCCTGGCGGGTCGGTCAGATCATCGACCAGCCGATAATCCATGGCCGCGAGTCCGGTGGTATTGGGGTAGCCGATCCAGCTGATCTGAACCGGCGCGGGCCGGGCCGCGAAAGACAGCAGCGCGTTCCCCTCGGTGTGACCGCTGAGATCGAACAGCAGATCGATGGCGTCGGCCCGGATCCGATTGGCGATCGCACGCGATCCCAGCCCCGCGCACTCGTGCCAGACGTCGGTCAAGCCGCGCAACACTCGGGTCAGGTCGTCGCGCCTCAAGCTCGTGGTGTAGCAGAAGATCTGAAAGCGCTTGCGGTCGAGCCGCTCCAGCACAGGCCGCAGAAAGAAGGCAACCGGATGCTGGCGCAGATCTCCCGAGACGAAACCGATGCGCAACCGCCGCTCTGGATCTCGATCCATCATCGTGAAGAGCGGAAGCGGAATAACCGTGGCGGCCAGGGATCGCTCAAATGCGCGGTGCTCGGCGAACACCTGATCGCGCGGAATGTTCGCGTGGTAATTCAGGCAGAGTAAGCGGTTATGCCAAGATTCGACGAGATCGGGCTGAATCGTCGAGGCGCGCTGATAGCAGTCCAATGCCTCGTCCAAACGCGCCTGTGACTTGAACAGGTTACCGAGATTGGTGAGCACGTCCGCCGCATCGGGCTTGATGGCCAGCGCCTGACCGAGACTGGCGCGAGCCTCGTCGAGGCGTCCGAGATTCTGTAACAGAATACCGCGCTTGTTCAGCGCATCGACCGAATCCGGTCTGATCTTCAGGGCGTGAGCGAAGGCGTCCAATGCCTCGTCCGGCTGGCGCAGCATGGACAGAGCGAGGGCGCGGTTGAGATGGGCGTCGTCCGCTTGAGGATCGATGGCCAGGGCCCGATCGAACGCGGGCACCGCTGTGTCGAAACGCCCGAGGAGGCTCAGAACGACGCCGAGATTGTTGTAGGCTACGGCATAATCCGGATCGTTCTCCAGCGCCCGTTTGAAGCAAGTCAAGGCCTCATCCAAACGGCCCAAATTCTGGAGGGCGTTCCCCAGACTGTTGAGACATTCGGCGTTTCCGGGAGCCAGCCGGTTGGCCTCCAGCAAAGGCGGTAGCGCCGCTTCGTGCCGGTTGGATTTCACCAGAATAGTTCCGAGCGACTTCCATCCGAACATCGCCTTGGGATACTGCTCGGTCAGTCCACGCGCCAGGGCCTCGGCCTCGGCGTAACGCCCCTGATTGAAGCGCTCGATCAGCTCGTCCTGCTCGGCTCGGGAGGGAGAACAGGGTTGGTGATTCGCCAGCGCGGGCGCGACAGATTCCCACGGATTCTCTTCAGGAGCAGGCGTTATCGCCTCGCTCAGGTGTTTTTTTTTATCCGCCGGACTCCGATCCGACGAGACGACCTCGAATACGCGCGGCCTTTCGCCTGCGCACCAGATGCGCCACATTTGACGCAAAGCGCTTTCCAGAGTGCGGGTGAAGCCTGCCTCGTCACGCAGTGAGCTACGTTCGAGATGCTCGCGCAACCCCTGGCGCAGCACCGTCAAGTGCTCCGAACCACATGCCAGACCCTTGGCGATCTCCACGTATTCGGACGCGGATCGCGCGATCAGCTCGGGCAGACCGGCCTGGGTCAGCAGGCTGCCACTGACACGCGCGGCATGACGATCCCCCATCAGGGTCACCACCGGGACGCCCATGAGCAGCGCCTCGCACGTCGTAGTCGTGCCGTGATAGGGGAAGGTGTCGAGTGCGATATCGATCCGCTGATATTGCTCCAGATGTTCCAAGTAGGAGGGTGCGCGAGGGAGGATTTCCAAACGCCCTGGTGCAATACCTTGCGCGCCGAAATAGGTCACCAAACGCTCCCACACCTGGGTGTCCGAGGCCGTGTGACTCTTGAGCAAGAGCTGAGCGTCGGGCACAGCACGCATGACATCGATCCAGAGATCTAAGGTCGCATCGGTGAGCTTGGCGAGATTATTGAAGGAACCAAAGGTGATGCGTCCAGTCCCGAGACAAGGCGGCAGACCCACAGGGAGTTCCAGGGCGGAGGTCCAGGGCCGATAGCAGAGAAAACCGTGCGGCAGGCGGATGAGGCATTCCGTGTGATAGGCATCGACCTCGCCCACAGGATCGGTCACGGCATCGACCAGACGGTAATCCATGGCCGACAAGCCGGTGGTGTTGGGATAGCCGATCCAGGTGATCTGCACCGGTGCGGGCTTGGCTGCAAAGGTCAAAAGCGCATTGGGGTTGGTGTGGCCGCTCAGGTCCAGCAGCAGATCGATGCCATCGGCGCGAATACGCTCGGCGAGTGCCTGCTCGGGCAGGCTCGCGCAATCGATCCAGACGTCCGCGAGCCGGCGGAACTCCATGGTGACGGCGTCCCGCTGATGCGCCCGGAAATAGCAAAAGACCTGAAATTGCTCGCGATCAAGGTGTTCGACGATCGGCAGCAGGAAGAAAGCGACGGAGTGAAGGCGGAAGTCTCCCGACACGAAACCGATCCGCAAGACCTGCTCTGGATCGCGCCCCTCCCTCGCGACTGGAGGCAATGGCAACACCTGATCCGCGATGTGCCGCTCGAATGCCTGATGCTCGGCAAGGAGAGTCTCGGAGGAGAGATCAACTCGATAATTCAGGCACAACAATAAATTCTCGAATGCCGCGACAAACTCTGGTTGATCGTCCAATGCCTGTCGATAGCAGGCGATCGCCTGATCCAGCCACCCCAAACTCTTATAGCTATTACCCAGATTATTCTGTACCTGGGGGTAACGGGGCTGAAGCGCCAACGCCTTGCGATAATTTGTCACGGCTTCGTTCAGCGATCCGGCCTGCTCCAGGACGACACCACGATTACAGTAGGCCTCGGCATATTCCGGATCGATCTCTAGGGCACGGTCGTAACACGCCATCGCCTCGTCGAGTTGGCCGAGATCCTTATAGGCCGTACCGAGATTGTTATACGCGAGCGCATAGTCCTCCTTGACCTCCAAGGCCCGCTTGAAGCATCCCACAGCCTCATTCAAACGGCCGAGCGCCAGAAGTCCAAACCCCAGGTTATGAATCGACTCCGCGTCGCCTGGCGACAGACGGATTGCCTCCAATAGCATGGGTAGCGCGGCATCATATTGACTGGACTTGATCAGGATGGTCCCAAGCGCCTTCCAGCCAAACATGGCTTGAGGATAGCGCTCGGTCAGTCGCCGCGCCGCCACCTCCGCATCCGCATAGTGTTCTTGCCTGAACAAACCGAGGACGAGGGTCCTCTCGGCCATGCCTGGAGACGCATGCGTTGCCAGTTCGTGACGCTCGCCATCCCCTGACGCTTCGCGAACTCCGGCATGATGTTTAATGTGCTTTTTTTTCTGTTTTTTCTTAAGTTTTCTGGCGGATTTGTTCGGCACAGGCGGCCGGTCCTGAATCGGATCGAAAGACGTCTCCTTCGAATCTATGCGCTCACTGATATCGAATACCCGTGGCTCACCGCCCGCGCACCAGATTTGCCACATCCGCCGCAAAGCGCGTTCCAGGGTGCGGGTGAAACCGACCTCGTCGCGCAAGGGGCTCTGCTCCAGCCGGGTGCGCAGACCGGCACGCAATGCGCCCAACCGCTCTCGATCAGCGGCCAGATCAACGGCAATGCGGACATAGTCATCCTCGGATTTGGCGATGAGCTTAGGTAACCCAACCTGAGTCAAGAGACTCCCGCCCACCCGTGAAGCATGACGATCACCCAGTAAGGTAACGACCGGCACGCCCATGAAGAGCGCCTCGCAAGTCGTGGTGGTCCCGTGATAGGGAAAGGTATCCAGGGCTATGTCGACGCCTTGATAGAGGTCGAGATGGTCTCTTTGAGAGGCTGTGCGTGGCAGAATCTCCAAGCGTTCCGGAGCGATATCATGACGCTCGAAGTACGCGATCACTCGCTCCCAAACCGAAAGATCGGCTGAAAAGCTGCTCTTGAGTCTCAGCCGAGAGCCGGGTACGGCCCGCAACACCCCGACCCAAAGAGCCAGTGTTGGCGCGGTCAGCTTGGCAAGATTGTTGAAAGAGCCGAAGGTGATTCGATCCACCTCCAGGCAAGGCGGCGGAGCGACTGGGGGCGGACGCTCCAGATCGACGGGGCGATAACAGAGGAATCCGTCAGGCAAACGGATCAGACGCTCGGTATGCAGATCATCGGCCTCGCCTGGCGGATCCGTGATCGCATCCACCAACCGATAATCCATGGCCGAGAGTCCGGTGGTATTGGGATACCCGATCCATGTGACCTGAACAGGCGCCGGCTTGGCAGCGAAGGTTGGCAAGGCATTTCCGCTGGTGTGCCCGCTGAGGTCCAGCAAAAGATCGATTTCGTCGGCGCGAATCCGTTCGGCAAGGGCCTCGTGCCCCATTCTCGAACAGGGGATCCACCAATCCACCTGCCGACGAAACTCCCGAGTCAACGCGTCCTGTTTGATGCTAGTGGCATAGGCATACACCTCAAAGGACTGACGATCCAAGCGCTCCAACACGGGCAGCAGGAAAAAGGCCACCGAATGCAGCCAAAAATCCGCCGAAACGAACCCGATCCGCAATCGTCGGTCTGGATCAGAATTTCGTGTAATGACCGGCGGAAGCCGGTCGATCTTGGCAGCCTGCCAGCTCTCGAATGCTTGATGCTCGGCAAAGAGTGTCTCTCGTGAAAGGGACGCCTGATAATTCAGACAGAGAAGCCGATTCTGCCGCGCGATAAGCGAATCTGGCTGAATCGCCAGCGCCCGCTCATAGCTGGCAAGCGCCTCGTCCAAACGCCCCTGATCCTTAAGGACATTGCCACGGTTGCTCCATGCCGCCACGAAACCGGGCTTGATCGCAAGCGCGGCGTCAAAACTTTGCAAGGCGTCGTTGACCCGCCCCAAATCTTGCTGGACTAACGCCCGATTGTTGAACGCTTCGGCGTTATCGGGCCAAACCTTCAATGCACGGTCATAACAGGCCAGTGCCTCCTCCGACCGATCCCGCTCCCTCAAAAGGGTCCCAAAATTGTCGTACGCCTCGGCATAATCATGATGCAACCGAATCGCCCGATCATAATTGCCTAGCGCTTCTTCAAGCAGCCCAAGCCCTTGTTGAACCATCCCGAGATTGTTGTACGCCTTGGCATGACCTGGACGTAGCCTGACAGCCTGACTGTAACTGACCAGAGCATCATCCAATCGACCCAATTCCTGTTGGACAATACCTTGGTTGTACCAGACCTCGGCGAGGTCCGCCCGCAACGCCAGGGCACGGCCATAGACTTCGAGAGACTCGTCAAGTCGTTCCAGCGCCCGATAGGCCTGCCCTAGACTATTGAGTATCTCCACGTCCTCGGGGGCTAAGCGATGGGCTTCTTCCAGCACCGGCAGGGCCGCCGAGCTTTCGTCATCGCGCACCAGCAAAGTCCCCAGTACCTTCCAGCCAAGGGCGTTCGTTGGATCGGCCTCCGTGAGTTCGCGCGCCAATGCTTTGGCGCGCGGGAGTTGGCCCGTCCGCAGCGCATCGAGAAGGGTGTCGCTTGCGCTTTGATCACCTGACTCATACTTGGAAGCTGCGTCCGACTCCCGATTCACTGTAGAGTCCAGGACAGTGGATGCCTCCTGGACAGGATCGACACGTTCGGCCTGTATGCGCGCATGCAAATCATGGGCGGCGGGCGTATCCAGTCCGCTCGTCAGTGCCTGCTCAATGACGACCAGCGCATCCTCGGACCGTCCCGCCAACAGCAGTGCCTCGGCAAATGACTGCCAGTAATGGCCGGTCTCGGGCGCACCCTCCAATGCCTGCTGCAGATGACTCAACCCTGCCTCAATGTGACCGCGCTCGATCTCCAGCACACCCAGATGATGATGGGCCTCGACATGCGCATCATCGAGTTCCAGCACGGCCCGATACAGATGTCCGGCCACCTCCAGACGACCCGCTTCATGGTGAACAATGGCTTGCGCGAGGACATCATGACCAGCGGTTGTCTTCATGGTGGAATCTTCGAGGCTACCTTGGGTTGGCAAGTATCTTATTCATGCCCAAACATTTGTCGATATCGATCGGAGCGGAGTGCCACCGTGCTCATGATGTCATTTTGGGAGCGAGTTCCCTTCGAAATTCAGCCGTCCTAACGGTGGCGTAGACTGTCAATCACACTGGAGATGAAGATTCCGACGCAGGAGTACACGGCCGAGCTCAAGGAGCAGACGAGCGTGTGTGAAGGATGGCAAGCAGGACGCTCCTGGCGTGCTCAAAGTGGCGCCCAAGGAGATGGAAGAACGCTCGGTGCTGACGCGCCGAAAATACGCGACTCAAGCGTGAGCTTGAGATCGAAAAAACGGCAGCGTACTTCGCACGGGATGTTCTGTGAAGTCCACCTGGATTGCTGAGCAAAGGATGGACTGTGCACGCGTTCCGAGCTGTGCGCAACATTGGAGATCAACGTCAGCGGCGACTAAGCCTGGATGCATGGTGGGACACCGGATTGTCATGAGACCACAAGCCTTGGAAGACAGAAAACCGAGGGAGCCTTAGAACCCGAACATCCGACGTCGAAATCGGTTTCAGCCAGACAATTTCTTGACAGCGACAACCCCGTAAGCAGAATCCACCGAGCGTTTTTTCCCTCCCCCTTTTTTAGATCCGGCCCGCAGATCTTCTAACGATCGCCCCAGCGCCCCCTTTCTACGGGTTGCCTTCATAGAAACGCAATGCTCAATTTCACGAATTGATTTCAGCTGATCTAACAGAACCCGATCAGTTTCACCTAAAGATCCACAATCAATAATCCCCTGAACCATTAAGGCACGCTGCTTCTGAATTCTTTTTACCATCACCCAATCATCACCAAGCGCCGCATCTCGCATCTGCAGCGTAGCGGCATTCAGATCAGCGATTAAACGCGAAAGACTGGCCATTATAAATTTCAATCTCTTTGAGCAGCACAACACAAACCACGACCAAAACACTATATCACATATAGTCAAACAGGCTCATCTTAGTGACCTGAGTATAGGTTTGCTGAGCGGCTTCCAGGACAACCTGCTCCATTTTAAATCTACTAATTGCCTCGGCATAATCAAGATCTCGAACATCAGATAGAGTCGAATTAAGATTGAGATTCCGCTGAGTATTCAGATCTGTCTGAACATCTATTGCGCTGAGCCGCAAACCGACAGAAGTCCTCACTTCATTCATTCGGTCGAGGCTAGAGTCGATATTCTTGAACGCAATATCCACCGCTCTTGAAAGAGTCTCTCTGCCCGCGCTATCAGCAGCTAGAGGGGCCTCGAACGCCGTTGCGATCGAGTCCAGGGTGTCAAAAATGCTGACGTAACGTGCCGGACGAGAGGTCACCGTATCCCCGTCCTCGGGCACACCAGAAAGCGTTACGCTGCGACCCGCGAACTGGATAGGAAAAGGCAAAGCCGGATCAAAAACTACATCCTGGATCGGTTGATTGCTCTTATCCAGAACAACAGACGAACTCGCAGCATCGAAGACCGTATATTCCATTTGGTTCGTCACTGTATTCAGCTTGAACTCAATATTAAAAGTTCTATCGGAATTAGGTCCTTCAAAGCCAGGGCCATAATCCACAGATTTCCCATATTCTTCGTAATCGGTGACTTCACTGCCCTTAACAACCAGCGAACCAGTATTGTCTTCAGCGGGAAGCGCTTCGATCAGCTTTCCACTCTCCTCCGGAATATTCATAAAAATCGACTTCCCGGTATCACCGACCTGTATAGACCGGGTACCGCTGATAGCTACGTTACGCACGGAACCCTCGCCATCAGCCCCCACATAGGAGACTTTTCCGTCTCCATCCACAACAAAGGGCTGAACGAACGAATCGGTCCCGGAAAACAGGTACTCGCCGTTTGAATCCTTTGAGTTAGCAAGACCTAAAAGACCTTCGCGCAGCTGACGAATCTCGCTAGCGAAGGTCATACGATTCGCTTGATTATAGCTGTCGTTATTTCCGAGGACGATCAGTTCCCGCGCACGCTGCATGTAATTCTCATAGGCATCCAGTTGCGCCTCCTCTTGCTCCAGGCGCGGCTGAGCCAAATCTACATTACGCTGGTATTGTTTCGTCGAGTTGATCGCCGCCGACAGTTGAACCGAAACGGTCGCTCCACTCGGGTCGTCGGATGGCGTTAGAATCCGTCGCCCGGTCGCCATCTGAAGGTTCGTATGATTCAGATTCGACTGCGCCCGCTGCAACGCCGAGAGACCGGACTGGAAAATTTGACTGGTTGATAGACGCATTATCTTCTCCAGACATCAACCGACGACGCTGAGGATTGTGTCGAACAGAGTTCTAGCAACGGAAATCACTTGAGACGATGCCTGATAGGCCTGTTGATAGCGAATCAGGTCCGCCGCTTCCTCATCCAAATTGACACCCGATAGTGCATTTCGCCGAGCCTGGGCAGAAGCGAGCAGATTTTCACTCGAATCGCGTATAACTTGAGCCCGTTCCGTTTGAGTGCCCACACTCGCAATAATGTCGGTATACCCGCCTTGAATCGTCGTTTTCCCTTCGATTAGACGCTGATCTTGAATATCAGCCATCGCGATCATGTTACGGTTATCGCCTTCATAGGTGTCATTGCGGCTAACGATAAACCGATCCTGGTCAGCCGGCGCTCCTGAAACCGTCAATTCCCATCCATTGGCACTGATAGTCGTAATTCCATCGGTTGTGCTGATCAATGGCGCTGGCGCCACATCAACCCACGTATCCACACCCGCGACATCCTCCAACGTCTTCACCGAATAGCCTGTCGCAGCGTCATATGTGACGAGCGCTTCCTTGAAAAGGGTCGCAGAGTCCGTGGTATCAAGCGCACGCACACTATCGATAACAGCAGATCCAGTATTGAGCTCGCTGGGTTCCGCCTTGACTGCACCTGCCGCTGCAAGATCTGCCGGATCCGTCATAGAAACAGACAACTGGCTTGCGGCATTTCGGGTCGGACGGATCAACCAGTTGTCACCGGCATCGGCTCCGCTAATCGATGAGACATCGATCTTGAGCCCATCAGCCATCACGGCACCAGTCGGTTGGATATCCCACGTATCGAGTGCTGCGGCGCCAGTGAGATCAGAGGTATCGATCTTCATACCATCGCCGACCAGCACATTCGGATTGCTCGGATCGGCCGTTAGTGGAACCACCGCGCTATCCGACAAACGCGTCAGCTGATAGTTTGTACCATCGTAGTCCAAACGATAGCCACCCGTATCGAAGGCGGAGGTATCCGTGACTTCAATTTCTGGGACAGCCGTCGTACCCGTATTTCCGCCTCCAGCCGCCCCCGCCACCTCGGGAGTCAACGCCACGACTGTTCCATCCGGAATCGTTTGCAATTGATAGTCGGTACCGCCATAGACCAAGCGATAATCACTGGCTGTCAATTCAGAGACCTTCTCGATCGTGACCGCCGGTATTCCAGTGGCCGTATTCAATTGCCCGAAGTTAACGGAAACCTTTGGCATATTAAAGATATCTTGACCGAGCTCACCATCCATATCCAAACCGAGCCGATTCTGTTCGTTATAGGCCGAGGCGATATTCAGGCCAATCAAACCAAGCTCGTTCTGTGATCTGTCGAGAAGGTCCTCACGGGTGTCTAACAAACCACCAATCTCTCCACCCGAGATGAAGCGCGTTATCCTGGAAATGGACCCATCTGTCGGAGACTTAATACCAATGTCAGGATTGACCAAATCTCCAGACAGATGCTCAACAACCAACTCTCTAGAGTTTGACCCCATAACCAGGGCCTGACCGCTACCGATGAAGACATTGATCTCTCCGTTTTCTTGAGTGACCAAACTGACATCGATCTTGTCTGCAAGCTGATTCAGGAGATTACTGCGTTGATCGAGCAGGTCGTTCGGCGCCTGGCCCGTTGCGGAAGCAGAAGCAATGCTTCCATTGAGTTTGGCCAATGCCGTCGCATAGTCGTTGATCTCATCCACGGAGGTTTCGATCTGGTCGTTGATCAGGGCCCTTTGCTCTTCAAGCTGCTTGGCAATGGAATTGAAACGCTCCACCAGCGATACAGCGTCCCCCAACATCACGGTCCGCGAAGACATGGAGGTCGGATCGCTCGCGACATCATGAGCAGAATTCAAGTAGCTTTCGAGCACAGGCTCAAGCCCGGTACTCTCATCGGCAAACAAGGAATCCAATTCCTCGGCATATGCAGCCACCACCTGACTATAGGCATTGTCGGTGCGACTTGACCGCAGCTCCGTGTCGACCCAATCGTTCTGCAACCGCTGGATGTTGGAGGTCTGAACTCCTCGCCCAATATAATTACCACCAAAATACTCTGGTTTATTGGCCTGAAACTCGACACGTTGCCGGCTGTAGCCCTCGGTGGCGGCATTGGATATGTTGTGCCCGGTGGTCGACAGACCCGTCTGATAGGCCCGGATACCGGACAATGCGATTCCCAGTAAGCTCATGACATCACCGTTTGGAGGATAGGGCCAGGCAACGCTGGATTCGGTCGGGACAGGATCCACCAAAAATGCCTGACATCCCGCTCACCCCTCATTCGGACTATCGGCCATGTCCGCCGAGACTTGAGCCTCGACGGCAGCACCGAGCGCCATCACCCGGTTACGAATCCCAAGCACTTTAGAAGCATAGCTCGGATCGGTCGCATAGCCCGCCGCCTGCAGACCACGGATAAAATCCTCGGCATTGGTACTTCCCAATGCCTCACGATAGCGCGGATTGCGCCTCAGAAAGGCGACGTAATCGACGAAAGAGTCGGCCGGATCGCCATAGGCACGGAATTTGGCCTGTTCGCGCTGCGCAACGCCGTTACGATACTCCAGAGTGCCCACGCTGACCCGGTCACCCTTCCAACTCCGATCCGCCTTGATACCGAAAAGATTGAAGCTACTGCTTCCATCCGCGTGACGCGGAATATGCTTGCCCCACCCCGTCTCCAGCGCACTTTGGGCGAGCAGGATGCTGGTATCCATTCCGAGCGCCTCGGCCGCCTGATCGGCATAGGGCTTCAGATAGGCGACGAAGTCTTCCGGACCAGTCGGCGGCCACTGCCCCGTTAACTGGCCGACGGCCGAGGCCGACACACCGTCGGCTATCCCTGACGCCACCTTTTCGACGTTGCCCGCATCCACCGAGGAACCGGCGTCAATTTGATGACGCAAAACAGATTTCAGCGCCTTATTACGTTCGGGCACCCGCAAGGAACCCGGATCACGCTCGTCGGGATCCTCTGAGAACTGGGGTGCGAGCTGGCGCAGCAGGGCCTTGCGGATCCCCATCCCGTCTCCCTGACTGATAACGCTCGCGATCTGCTGGTCGTAGAGATCCTGATAGAGCTTGGTTTGCTCCGAGTCGAATATCCCATCACCGAATGAAGCGGCCCGCATCTGCTTCAGCATCTGTCCGACCATCAACGCCTCGAACGCCCTCGCCGCAGACTCCAGTCCGGCCTGCCCCCCCTGCTTGGCGGTTTTTTCCAACGCCTGATAGCTGGACGGGTCGCTGACGAGGCCGGTTTGGAGTCCCGCCCCAAGGGTCGCGCTGGAAATGTTGGAGGCCGGAATCATGACGAATCAGATGACGACTAGATCGGCCCGCAACGCACCGACCTCGCGTAAGGCCTCGAGAATGGCGACGAGATCGCCCGGGGCCGCGCCGACCTCGTTGACCGCCTCGACGATATCGCCCAAAGAGGTGCCCGGCGCAAAGAGGAACATGCGATTGTTGTCCTGCTTAACGTCGATATTGCTCTGCGGCACCACGGCGGTCTGCCCCTGACCAAACGCATTAGGCTGCGAGACCCCGGTATTCTCGGCGATGGTGACCGTCAGGTTGCCATGCGAAACGGCTGCCGGAAGCACCTTGACGCCGGAGCCGATCACAATGGTTCCAGTGCGCGCGTTGATGACGACCCGCGCCGGCGGCTCGGCGACCGCAACCTCCAGATTCTCGACCTGCGAGACGAAAGAGACGCGCTGCCCTGGATCGTTCGGCGCACGCACCTGAACCGAGGTGGCATCGACCGGCTGGGCGATGTCGTCGGCGAAATACTGGTTGATGATGTCAGCCATGCGACTGGCAGTCGTGAAATCGGCTTTCTTGAGGTTCAGGACCATCGAATTGCCCTTGGCGAAGCCACTCGGAACCTCGCGTTCGACCGTTGCCCCGTCCATGATGCGCCCGACACTCGGTATATTGACCGTGATACGGCTCCCATCGGCACCGTCGGCGCCAAAGCCACCAACAGTGAGATTGCCCTGGGCCATCGCATAGACCTGTCCATCGGCCCCCTTGAGCGGGGTCATCAGCAAGGTGCCTCCGCGCAGACTCTTGGCGTTGCCAAGCGACGAAACCGTCACGTCCAACTGCTGTCCCGGCTTGGAGAAGGCGGGCAGATCCGCCGTGATCATGACTGCGGCGACATTCTTGGTCTGGGGATTGGTGCCGGGCGGCACGGTCACCCCCAGTTGGCCCAGCATATTTTTGAGACTCTGTACCGTGAAAGGCGACTGAGTCGTCTGGTCACCGGTTCCATTGAGCCCTACGACCAATCCATAGCCCACCAGTTGGTTGTTGCGCACACCCGCGATGGTCGCGAGATCCTTGATGCGCTCCTGGCTCAGGTCCTCATTCCCTCCCGATCCCGTTCTCAGTCCATATTCGTCGAGCGGATCGCCATTTCCTGCGTGTACCTGCACAACACCAGCTAGACCAGCGAGGGTCACGCAAGCGATAAGTGCAAGGGACTGGATTCTTTTCATCGACATTCTCGGCTCAGTAGTAGACCGAAGCGTCAGATCGGCCAGATTGGACTGTTGAAGAAACGGGTCAGCCAACCAGGCGCATTGCTGTCGCGCAACGTACCGGTACCGGCGTAGGAGACCTCCGCGTTGGCGATTTGCGTCGACTGGACCGTGTTGGTGGTGGAGATGTCGACCGGGCGGATGATGCCGCGCAGCCGCACGTATTCCGACCCCTGATTGATGCTCAGCCATTTCTCGCCTTGAATGACCAGATTGCCGTTAGGCAGGACCTCGGCGACCGTCACGGTGATATCCCCGGTCAGCGAGTTGCTTTGGCTGGAGTCACCCGCCCCATCGAAGGTCCGCGAGCCGTTTCCCGAAGCGGCCAGCAGGTCGGCACCGGCCAAGGTGCGCCCAGCCACGGAGATATCGCCAAGACTCATGTCGAGCCCTGAATCCTTCGAGGTGCTGGTCGCCGACGATTTTTTGGCATCGGTCTTCTCGACCAGTTCAACCGTCACCAGATCGCCGACCCGACGCGCTTTGTAGTCCTCGAACAGCCCTTGAGCCTGGGACGCCTGAAAAATGGCCCCGTTGTTGGCGCCGGCGGGAACGGGGGCGATGGGCGCCACAGGGCGATACTCGGCCGAATCTCCAGGACGCGGCGGATTGAGGGTACCGCAAGCACCGAGCGGTAGACTCGCCATCGCAACCAAGAGGAGACTCGTAAAACGCTTCATGACCGCCTTCCCCCGCGCAACTAGCGGGCCAGGTTGTTGTTAACGAACTGCAGCATGGAATCCGCTGCGGCGATGGCCTTGGAATTCACCTCATAGGCGCGCTGGGTCTCGATCATGTTGACCAGTTCTTCAGCCATATTGACGTTACTGGTCTCCAGAGCACCCTGTAGGACGCTTCCGACACCGTTCTGACCGGGATTGGCTTGCTGAGCGGCACCCGATGCGGCCGTCTCCAAATAGAGATTCTCTCCCACCGGCTGTAGACCGGCCGGATTGATGAAATCCGCAAGTTGAATGTTGCCCAATTGAACCGGAGCGGCCTGATCGGGCAATTGGGCCGTCACCGTACCATCCTTGCCAACCGTAATGGCTTGGGTGTTCTCCGGAACCACCAAACCTGGCTGCAAGGCATAGCCGTTGGACATCACGACCTCCCCGTTCGCATTGAGCTGGAAGGTTCCATCACGGGTATAGCCCAACTCGCCGTTGGGCATGAGGATTTGAAAGAACCCGCGGCCCTCGATCGCCATGTCGAGCGAGTTCTCGGTCTGAACGAACCCGCCTTGCCCAAACAGCTTCTCGGTCGCGACTGTACGCACACCCGCACCGAGCATCAGTCCCGAAGGCAACTGTGCCTCCTGCGTCGCCTGCGCACCCGGTTGCCGAACGGTCTGATAGATGAGGTCCTCGAAAACGGCGCGCCCTTTCTTGAAGCCGTTGGTATTGACATTCGCCAGGTTGTTCGAGACCACCGACATACGGGTTTGCTGAGCATCGAGGCCTGTCTTGGCGATCCAAAGGGCTTGATTCATGATCGATCTCCGTGCATTTCAGGCGGCGCTCAACTGTTAGCCAGCAAACGATTGTGGGTCTTCTCAACGTTGTTGGCGGTCTCCATCATCTTGATCTGGGTCTCGAAATGACGAGACAGCTCGATCATTCGGGTCAGCGCCGCCACGGTATTGACGTTGCTCGTCTCCAGCATGCCAGTGATGACTCGAACATTGGCATCAGCCGGCGGCGCCTGACCATTCTCAGCACGAATCAGGCCATCCTCCGAACGCTTCAAGGTCGCGAGATCGGGGTTGACCAGACGAATCCGATCGACGGCGGCCAAGGCATTCGGATTGGATCCCAGGGGGCGAATGGTGATGGTGCCGTCGGTTCCGATCAGCAAGCTCTCGTTGGGCGGTATGGCGATCGGCCCTCCGCCGTCGCCCAGAACCGGCAAGCCGCGATCCGTGCGCAGGATGCCTGTCGTGTCGATGTGCAGATTGCCAGCGCGCGTATAGGCCTCACCACCGTCCGGGGCTTGAACGGCGAGGAAACCCTCGCCTTCGATCGCGAGGTCGAGATCACGCCCGGTGCTCTGCAGGGCCCCGTGGCTGAAGTCGATGACCTCGTCCCTGACCTGAACGTAATCCCTCGAGTCATACACGGGGCCACGATCCGGAACCGTATAGGCATCCCCGAGCGCTTGGCGAAACCCATGGGTCGTCGCATTCGCCAGGTTGTGATTGTTGATGGCCTGCCCGTAGGCCGTCTCCTTGGCGCCGGACATCGCAAGATAGAGAAAACGATCCATGGTGTCGGCTCCTGGTGGGCTGACCGATCAGGCCGCGCGGGCGATTCCGGCAGCCGGATCGACCCGCGACGTCCAGCGACGAGACCGGATGAACAGGTTATTGGATATTCAGAATGGCCTGGGTAATGGTGTCGGCCGCGCTGATGGTCTTCGAATTCGCCTGATAGTTGCGCTGAGCGGTAATCAGATGAACCAGCTCGGTCGCCAGATCGACATTCGAAGTCTCCAGCGCACCACCCTGGATGTTGCCCAGGCTGCCGGTACCGGGTGAGAAGATCACTGGATTGCCAGAGGCCGTAGTCTCGGCCCAGGAGGTGTCGCCGATCTGCTGGAGTCCCTGCGGATTGTCGAAATCGGCCAGCGCCACCTGACCGAGAGGCAGCGCCCGACCATTGGAATAACGGACGAACAGCACGCCCTCCTCGTCGGCGTCGACCCCGGTGATGCGGCCCGTGGTATAGCCATCCTGCTCCAGGCTTGTCACCGCATATTTCTGCCCGTTTTGGGTCGTTCCACTGAAATCGAAATGAACGATGTTGTTACCGGGAATGGTTGGGGTGAGAGGAAGAGGAGGTGTGATCGGCGTAGTCGGATCATCCACACCAAGCGTTGCGCCATTCGCCGGATTATAGTTTGTCATGTCAAACTCGAGGTCGGCGAACGGAGGGTTCGCAGTCTCGTCCAAGAGGCCATTCGTATCGAAAGACATCGGAATTGGAGATCCGGTCGGAAAAATGGTTGGATCGATCGCGCCATCCATTTGCACATGGACTTGCCATGAGCGAGGCCCCGTGGCGTCATCCTTAATGAAATACATGGTCACGGGGCGCGGCGTGCCCAACGAATCGTACATCGTAGTCGATGTCGAGAAATTGTAGGTATCGGGGTCATCGGGTTCGAATCCGCCCGGCCCGATCAGCGTTGGATCGATGGGGTCTGGCGGTGTCGCAGTAGACGTTTTATCGATCGGCGTCGCGACATCCGAGCGCAGATTGAGCTGCGCAGCAACATCAGCCGTCGCATTCGGTGGCGAATCGCCCAGATTGAGCTGCATATCGGACAGCAACCCAGTCCTAAAGGTACTATTCGGGTCACTCGGATCAACTGGCGGAAAACCCTGAATACGTAACGGCGGCGCGCCATTATTGACAAGATACCCCTCATTATCTACCTGAATAGCGCCAGCACGGGTATAGGTGTTATCGTTACTTCCCGGACTGTTCAGAACGAAAAACCCGCGGCCGGTGATAGACAGGTCGAGGCTGTTTCCAGAGAACTCAAGCGTTCCCTGAGTGAATTGCTGCGTCGTCGCAACGACCCGCACGCCGGCGCCGGTATTGGTCCGACTGATAGTTCCGTAGGAGCGAGTGAATATATCGCCAAATTCGGAACGCGACTGCTTGAAGCCAGTGGTCGCAACATTCGCGATATTGTTACCGGTCGTCTTGAGATCGGCCGCCGCCGCATTCAATCCGCTCAATCCAATATTAAAAGGCATGAGGTTACTCCTTCATGTTTTTCAGTGGTTGATTTGTAATGAGCGCCGGAGCGCAACGCAGTTTTCCGGCCTCAACCGATACGGGCGACATTTTTAAATCTCACGCAACCCTACGCTCAATCAATTTAGGTCATGCCAGCCAATATCAAGACACCAGATCGAACAGGATCTCGCCTCCCACGAGACGGAAGCAGCAACGAGGATTGATTTAGCCGATACGAAACACATCGCTAAAACGAACATTCCCAATTTCTTTCAGCTTCAAGATCAAGCCTCCATTTACGCTATCGGTGAAAACGCTCTGAACCTCCCCCTCAAGAAGCGGTACGAACGCCTCCGTTTTCCCATCGGTCTGCCCCGTCACCTCGAAGGTATAGGTTCCCGCAGGAGCCGCCTCGCCATTTTCCGCATAGCCATCCCAAGAGAAATCCTGAAGTCCCGCACTCAGCGTCCCGAGATCGATAGCCCGAACCAACTGACCACCAGCATCATAGATATTCACTGTTACATCCTGCGCGCTGGATTCGAGACTGATCGCCCCATCGACCCCTTCGCCCTCTTCCAATTCTGCGGAATCGGCGGGAACCAAGACATTTCCTCCAACCAATGCAGCCGCTTGCAGTGCCTGGCCCTGCAACAGACTCTGCGACAGCGTTTCGAATGACTTCGTCAACTCTTTGATACCGGTCAGACTCGAAAACTGTGCCATTTGGGCGATGAAATCCGTATTTTCCATCGGACTCATCGGGTCCTGATGAGTCATCTGAGTAATCATTAAATTGAGGAATTCTTCTTGTCCAAGATCACTCTGACCGCTACCTGTCGCCCTCGAAAAACTACCCGTACTTGAGGTATTCGAGGCATCAGTGTTGCTTCCAGTCAACCCCAAGCTACGCAGATAATCACTGTCTACTTGAGTCATAATATCCGCCTCTAGCTCTAGCCCTTTCCAATCTGAAGCGTGCGCTGAAGCAACTCACGCGTGGTCGTCATCACCTCGACATTCGCTTCATAACTTCTTGAGGCTGACATCATGTTAGCCATTTCCTCGACGACATTGACGGCCGCGTGAAAGACATAGCCATCCTGATTTGCCTGGGGATGATTCGGCTCGTAAGAGGGAAACGGCTTCGCATCCGAGTCGAGGATTCCAGAGACGCGAACGGGCATAGCGACGCCATCGGGATCCTCTTGATCCAACATCGTCTGAAACAATACCTGCTTCGATTTATAGGCCGCCTCAGGACTCGATGCGACGGTATTCGCGTTCGCCATATTAGATGCCACGGTATTGAGCCGCACGGATTGCGCGGTCAAGGCCGAGGCGGAGGTATTGAACACACTAAACAGATTGCTCATGGGTTACTCCTTCCTCAAAGCGGAACGAATACCGGAAACACGCCGATCCAGAAATTCAAGCGAGCTCTGATACAGCATGGTGTTCTCGGCGAAGGCTGCCCGCTCCAATTGAGGATCTACGGTATTGCCATCGAGCGCGGGCTGGGCGGGGATGCGATAGAGCAGCTCCGGATGTGTATTCTCGTCGGGAAAGCTGAGAGGAATATGAGACGACTGTGTCCGCTCCAGCGGCAAGACGTCATTCTTGCCCTCGATCGCTGCCAACGTGGCCCTAAAATCGAAATCACGTGATTTGTAATCGGGCGTATCGACGTTGGCCAAATTGGAGGCAAGCAGCTCCGCACGACGCGCCTGTAGCTTGACGGCCGCTGGAAGAACACCGAGGGCTTTGTCGATTGAGAGGCTCATGGCATGCAGATCCCGCAAATAGCTTTATCTAGCTATTAGCAACCGGCATGCCATAACCAAAATTCAGGAGATCGGGAAGGGGCCCAGCAGGAATTCCCAGCGAGAGGGGAACGCACCCTCAACGGCGACGTAACATAGTGCCCTGTGGGACGCGGATAATCTCGAAGGCGTCCGTATAGGAGCCCACTGCCTCAGAGGCGCCAACGAAGAGATAGCCGCCCGGATCCATTTGGCGCGCAATGCCGTCAAATATCCGACGTTTCGTCTCGGCGGAGAAATAGATGAGCACGTTTCGGCAAAACACGATATCGAATTTACCGAGCATCGCGTAAGAATCCATGAGGTTCAGCTTTTGAAACCGCACCCGTCGCTGGATATCCGGCTTGATCCGGTGACCGTTCTCGACCGTTTCAAAGAAACGCTGACGGCGCTCGGGACTCAAGCCACGAACGATGCTCAGGCCATCGTAGAGACCGGTACGCGCCTCGCTCAAGACGCTCTCCGACAGATCGGTCGCCAAAATACTGACGGAGACATTCTTGAGCGGGAAAGCCGCCGCCCACTCGGAGACTACCATCGAGATGCTGTAGGGCTCCTGCCCACTGGAACAGGCGGCGGACCAGATCTTGACCGGCTTCTGCTTGGCGGCCAATTCGGGAAGCACCACCTGACGCAGGATTTCGAAGGGATAAACGTCCCGGAACCAAGATGTCTCGTTGGTCGTCATCGCGTCGATAACCCGCGACTTGAGCGCTGGATTCTTGGTCTGCCGCAACGATTTCAGCAACGCTCCGACATCCTTGAATCCAAATTCGTCCAGAAGACGCGACAGGCGGCTTGAGACGAGATACTGACGATTCTCGCCCAACACCAAACCGCAACATTCCGAAAGGAACCGGGCAAACTCGGCATAATCCTGCGCATCAATCACGGCGTAACCTTGCGATAGCTCTTGGACCCATATCATCGACCTCCGGGTGTGTGCGGACGAACCAATTTCCCGCTCGCGAACGCCACCGCAATCCCGAGGGCATCAAGGTGACACGTTCCGCAGGCTCGTTTGTCATCCGAAGCGGATCCAAAGGCATTCTCAGTCAGTTTTCAGTTCTATCGACATATCGAAGCACCGTCGCACTCAGCTCGTCAGGGTCGAATTTGGCGAGAAAATCATCGGCCCCGGCCCGTTTGACCATATCGACATTGAACTGACCGCTCAGCGACGAATGCAGAATGACACACAGGTGCTTGAGCTTGCTATTCTCCCGGATTTTACGGGTCAAGGTATAGCCGTCCATGCGCGGCATCTCGATGTCAGTGATCACCATCTCGATCGAGGCATCCACGGCGTCCTCGGCTACCAATTCTTCAAGAAACTCCAAGGCAGCCCGACCGTCGGAACGCGTCTCGGTGCGGAAACCGAGTTCCACGATGGCACGCTCGACCTGCTTGCGCGCTACGAGCGAATCGTCGACGATCAGGATACGTCGATCATGCGACACCGCCTCGGCCTGTTTCTGCATCTCCTCCGATACATCGACCTTAAGCTTATTGACCTGAGCGAACACCCGCTCGACATCGATGATCTCGACCAACCGCTGGTCGACCTCGGTAACGGCGACCAGATAGCTCTCGCGCTCGGTTCCATGAGGTGGCGGCTTCACGGTCTCCCAGCTCACGTTGACGATCCGATCGACCGCCGAAACCCAGAAACCTTGGACCGAGCGGTTGAACTCGGTCACGATGACCTTGGCGTCCTGCGCCTCGTCAACGGGTTGAGGAGCAAAGCCGATCGCATGGGCAAGATCGATGACGGAAACCGTACGTCCGCGAATATTGGCCACGCCGGTGACGACCGGGCTGGAGCCCGGGAGATGCATCAGCTTCGGCTTAGCGATGACCTCTCGAACCTTGAAGACGTTGATGCCAAATGTCTGCTTACCCCCCAGGTGGAACAGCAGGAGCTCCATGCGGTTCTGCCCCACTAAACGGGTTCGCTGATCGACATCGTCAATAAACTGACTCATCCCTCCGCCTCCTACTCGAAATCGGCCATGGTTTGGATCTGATCGGATTGGGTCTAAAATCTGGTTGGATCTAAATAGTCTAGCAGCATGATAGCCCACCCCAGCGACTTCAAGAGACAGGCATGATGCGGATTTGTCGATCAGTCGGCGTAATTCGTGCATTACTGCGGCATAACTCCACTAGCCAGGCACCAGCCGATGAGGATTATCAACGATCAGTCGTCCATACCGCTCCATCGCCAGATGCACCGGCTACTGCTCTTCCTTGTCCTTACGGCCTTGCCGTTAGCAACAGTCGCAGACAACGACTCAGAGCCTCTGGAACGCATCCTTGAGTCCGCGCGCGCCTTTCTCACCGAAACCTTGGCGACAGACCGCAATGCTGATACACGCATCGAGATCGGCCGCCTGGATAGCCGCCTACAGCTTCGACGCTGCGCCCATCCGCCAACGGCGCAGATGGCACCAGGTGGTCGAACCAGCGGAAACACAACAGTAAATGTCCGCTGCAACGCGCCCGTCTCCTGGTCGATCTTCGTCCCCGTCACGATCGAGCGCTATGCCGACGCCGTCATCGTGGCACGCCCGATTTCCAATAAACAGGCGATCCAACCCAGTGATCTGCGCATCGAGCGTACCGAGATGTCCAGACTGAGCAGAGGATATTTCTCGGATCTTGAATCGGTCGTCGGGCTGCAAACGCGCCGCGCACTGACACCTGGACAAGTCGTTCTACCCGGGCACCTGACCCAACCGCGCCTGGTCGAGCGCGGGCAGTTGGTGACACTCTACGCGACACGCCCAGGATTGACCGTGCGCATGAAGGGTATTGCGCTGGAAGACGGCCAGGAAGGAGAGCGCATTCGGGTTCGCAACCGTTCGTCGAAACGCATCGTCGAAGGCATCATCGACCCTACGGGTGGGGTGCATATCACAATGTGATCCGAGTTTTGCGTCTCTATCGACCTGAGATGGCATTTGCTCTACAGTTTTTCCAATTGCGGCCGATATCTCAGGCAAGCACCTTAAAAGACTCGGATCGACCCATGGACATCAAGAATCTTCTATCTAGCAGCACCCGATTGCCTGAAGCAACGAGCACAGGGTCGAGCACGCGTGTCGGCAACAGAGATTCCAACCAATCCGATGCAGCCCACAGTCCGTCCACCGACTCGCTAACCATCACCCAAACGGCCCGAGTGTTGAACGCCGCGATGGAGGGTGCCAAAACGGTGCCTTATGACAGCGACAAGGTCGAGAGCATCAAGGCCGCGCTCGCCGAAGGCAGCTATCCTATCGATAACACACGACTGGCCGAAAGCATACTCGATGCCGAGAGTCTGGCCTGATCCAGGCAGCGCAACACAAACCGAAGCGGCATAAGGCGATGAATCGGTCCACGCAACCTCTCGAAACAACTTTGCGGCCGCCCGACGAGCACATGGGCTAGAAGCGACGCCGATAACGTACGCATCACTCGAAGAGCATACCTGAATGGATCAGATCACCGCTTTCTCACAATCGATCGAGCAGTCGCTGCAACTCATGCAGAAACTGGAGAGGCTGATGCTTCAAGAGACCGAGATCTTGGCCTCGCGGCATGTCGATCGACTGCAGCCCATTCTGACCGAGAAACAGCTGTTAATCGAACGTCTTGAGCAGGAGACGACCCAGCAAAAGCATTGGGTGGAGAGCGCAAATCATGCCTTCACCCTGGCGGGCATCGAGCTATTCTTCCGAGACCTTGATCCAAGCAATGACCTATCGAATCGCTGGTCGGCATTGAGAGCAACGATCGAGCGTTGCGACCGTCTCAACGACGCCAATGGTCGCCTGATCGAACGCGGCCGGAAGCGCGTCGCCATGTCGCTGCGACTCCTCTGCGGAGACGACGGCCAATCGACCACCTATGACCCCTATGGGCGCGCGACGTCGCCAACACACCAGAGTCGCACTATTAGCCGTGCCTGAGCGTCACCGACCCGGATGCTTCCCAAAAGATCAGGCATTGAGACGCAGGAGTCAGTATTCGACAATACGGGGATCGGCATGAAGTCCCCAGAGACGCACAAGCCTAGCCAGCTCGGCCACATCGAACGATCCGTGGCCATCTCCAACCAAACAATGACTTCGTCTCCGCTACGCTAGCTTTGCCATCGAAGACATCACCCCGCCAGGATCAAAGGAACGCACGACGCATTGGAGGCTGAGATCTCGAACAGTAGGCGAAGGCCGCACATGTTGTGATCGATATCGAAGCCATTCCATGAATCCGCCCATCCCTCCCACCATTACGACCGCAAAGGGCATTGCCAGCTCGACGACCGGAGCTACGCAGCCCAGTCGTACCGAACTGCCGGACACCATCACGATCGGAGCCCGGCTCGAGATCCAACTCGCCGGGCAGCTGTCCTCCGGCATGACGAACGTTCGAGTCCGTTTAACGGATGCCAACGACGGTTGGTCCAAACCTATCCAGGCACGGATCCTCGACACAGCCCCCCACGAAAATCGCGCGGCCGGATCCGCCGCTCGCCCCAGCACCAACCGGCTGGTCGCCGATGTCGTGAGTGTCACGCCAGCGCTCGTCCTGAAGCTGCCAACCAACCCAAGCACCAGAACGGAAGGCATAGCATCCCACCCCAACATCGGCACACCTCAATGGCTGGACGCGCAACTCCGACACCATCTGCCTCAGTCGCAGCCACTTGCAAAGACACTTGAGACCTGGCTGACCAAGCAAGCCCAGGTGCAAATTCAGACGCACACTCAACCGGTCACAGCCAGCCCACCATCGGTGACCCGACTTTTCGAGTCTATTCTCGAAGGACTCGCCCGCCCAGCGGATCTAACCGATCCCAGTCGTCTCAGCAAGGCAATCGCAGGGGCTGGAATCTGGCTGGAAGCGACACTGGCGCGAACCGCATTGGACCCAGAAGAGAGCAAGAATATCGAGCATGATCTCAAAGCGCGCTTGCTCCTGGTCGCCAATCGACTGAGACACGCGAACCTCGACGCCCGCTCTCTAGGCGTCCAACCCTCACTCGATACGAACCGCGCAGGGAACACGCCAACGGAGAATCGAGATAACCAAGCCGTTTCCAGAAACCAAAACCCGGCTGGGCACTCAACGCTTACCAAAGAGGCCGCAACGACACAAGCCCAACGCCCATTCGAGGAAAACCTGTTCCAGGCTCTCACACGAAACGCACTCGAAATCATCAAACAGGCGATCACGCAAAAACCAAACACCCAAGGCCGCCCTGGATACACGCCCCCCCAGCTGAGTCAGTCGACATCTTCAAACCCGACCGGAACCTCCGTCGATCCAGAAATCGACCAAAAGCTCGCCCCAGAGCGCCAGATAACACTCGAAACGAAGGGCACCAAGAATGAATCGCTAGACAACGGGAGCGATCAAGCTCGCCCCGCGACAGGAAACCGCTCCGCAGCGTTAGGGCCTAGCGAATCGGCTGAAAACACAAACAAACGCATACCGTCGGCAAGGCAAGAAAATCTTGCCGAGCGCTTACCGGTCAACGAAGCAGATCCGACGCCCAAAGCTCGACATCCATTCGACGAACATCTATCGCGCTCGCTCGCCCGTGACGTGGATGGAATGATCAAACAGGTGGTCACGCAACAGCTGCAATCCCTGGATCGAGATCCGCAAGAACCCCGCTGGGTTCTAGAACTGCCGTTAAGAATGGAAGACAGGGTCATGGCGATCCAGGCGGACATCCGACGCAAGAAAGGAAAATCCCGGGAGCAGGAGCCTGGCTGGGACATGAAACTTCGACTCGACTTGCAAAAACTCGGGCCACTCAACATCCATCTGCATCTGAGAGGTGGGCGGCTGAACGCCTCTCTCAACAGCGAGAATCGCCAGGGAGCGGAGATCTTGCAACGTCACCTGGAGCAGCTCCGCACCCAACTGAAGGAAAGAGAACTCGATGTGGGCAGCTTACATGCCAGCTATCGCCCAGAAGCGACCACCGATCCAGTCAGGGACTCCGGATCGCCCCTACTAGACGATCACGCATGAAGGAAAAGAGACCAAGCCTGTTCGCTGCGTCGAAGGCGGTCGCACTGCGCTGGGATGGGAAAGGCGCCCCACAGATCACAGCGACAGGCAGCGGCACCACAGCCGAGCAAATCCTACAGATCGCCGAAGCCCATGACATTCCACTGCAATCGGATCCGGCCCTCGTAGAGGCGCTAGCCCAGATCCCCGTTGGCGAAGAAATCCCCAAAGAACTCTATATCGCGGTCGCCGAGGTGCTCGCCTTCATCTTCATGCTGGAAGGCATCGACCCCCGCCAACCGGACCTGCGCTCCCCTTCTCAAGACGCGTGAGTCTCTGTGTGGGAGAGAGCGGCCAGCCAGGTGGTCCCTTCTTTGGCGCCCGGAGCCGACTCGATTCGAGCTCACCGATCACGTGATGAAACCGCTGCCCGCGAGCCTTTCGTAACGACGGCCCCTGGGGCATGCAGACTGAACAGGAGATCCGCTTCCGAATCGGTCAGAGAACAGAGCCGTTGAACCTCATCACGCCCTCGACCGCTCTGAATCAGCCGAATCGCCTGCGGATACAACCCCTCATCCACCTCGCGCAACTGCATCTGGCTCTGCTGATCCACCAAACGTTCGAGCGTCCGTCTCACCGAGGATTGAATCTGTCCATGGCTGATCACGTCTTCGGAGATGGTTTTCATGGCACCGTGCAAGGACAGGAGGGCCGTACTCTGGCGTTGCTGGTCTCGCTTGAGGTCGTGAACCAGGTCCCGCAACTGCTTCACAGTTCGAGAGAGACGAATGATGACGACCAAAGCGAGGACCGCGAGCACGAATGTCACCCCCACCAAGACAAGGAGAACCGAAGGAGGAACATTCATACCGGAAATCATGCAGCGTCCGCCACAGGCCTTACAGCCCGACCAACTGTCGGGCTCCAGCGATCAAACATACTCATCAATGATGCCGCGTCGGCGTCGACGATTTCTATCCGTCCCCTTTCCCGGTTTGGAGGCACCCACCTGAGCGAACCTTTGCGTACCGCTTTTTGACAAACCGCGCCGATCACTCGATCGACGGTCCGAAACCCGCCGATCCACGCCACGACGGTCCACGTCTCGCCGGTCGTCGGACAAGCGCTCGCCCGTACGCCTATCGTCGGATCGACGCTCATCTCTACGCCGCTCGAAACGCCTTCGCTCTCCAGAGCGCCGATTGCCCAAGCGACGCTCGACAGGCTGATTCGACGAACGTGGCCAATACAAAGACTTGGCAAAACTCCGATCTTGTTCATCGGCCGAGGAACGCGATGGGTTCTGAGCAGAAACCGGCGGCAACGGTTTGATCGGATCACTCATGCGAATCTCCCGCAGCCAGAGGATACGCCTACCATCCAGGCATCCAGAAACCACCCAGACACACGCGAAGCGCCCTCATCGCCCAACGCGTTTAGACGTCTCGGACAATCGACCATTCGTCATCGGAGAGCAGCTTGTTCAGATCGATCAGGATCGTGAGCCCCTCTGCCGTGCTGGTCACACCCAAGATAAAACGGCTCGTCTGGTCGTTGCCGACGGCTGGCGCTGGATCGACGGCATCGGGCGAGATCTGCACCACCTCCGCGACCGCATCGACGAGAATACCGACATTCTGGTTATCCACGTCGATGATGACGATACGGGAGGCGTCATCTGGCTCTCGATCCGGCAGCGCCATACGACGCCGCGCGTCAATCACTGTCACCACGTCCCCACGCAAGTTGATGATGCCCAGGATAAAATCCGGAACACCCGGCACGGGCGCGATGTCGGTGAGCTTCAGGACCTCTTGTACCTGAAGCACGTCGATGGCATAGGTCTCCTCGGCCAAACTAAAGGTTACGAAAGCCGAAGAAGGCCCTTGGTTCTTGCTCTGAGAATCTGATGTGGTCATTGCTTCCTCACGGGTCTAAGCAAAAGCGCTTGATAATCGGGTGCCGCCGAACGATGACGATACTCCAGACCTAGGGTCTAGGCTGAGACGCGCTCAGCGAAGCTCGCCAATCCCCCCCTCGTAATCACGTCGGAGCCGCTCCGGCTCCGACGTCCCATCACGATCCGGGGAAGGTCCAGGCAACACGACCACTGCGACGCGGCGATTCTGCGATCGACCTTCTTCCGTATCGTTATCGGCCACAGGCTGAAATTCTGCATACCCGATCGCCACCATGCGCTTGGGATCTATCCCATTTTGGGCGAATAGATTGACGACGGTGGCTGCGCGGCCAGACGAGAGCTCCCAATTCGAAGGATAGATCGAATTGCGGATCGGCTGATCATCGGTATGGCCCTCGACATGGATACGCGCATCACGCTTCGAAAGGATCCGAGCGACATCCTTAAGTACAGGACGCGCGGCGGGCTCCAGGGTCGCCGACCCACTGGTGAACAATAGGTTCGTATTGATGGTGATCTCGAGCCAATAGGGCTTGCGCTTGACTTGAATGTCACCCTCAGTGATGAGCGGCCCCAACGCACCCTCAATCTCTTCGGACATCTCTGCGATTTCGCGCAGCATCCGCTTGCGATCCTCTCCAGAGACGCTATCGAGCGCACTTTCGATGGCAACCTCGGTCGGCGAGCGCGTCTCCATGGCGGCTACGTAGTCCTGACGCGAATCACCCCCGGAATGATCGAGCACGCGTGGCGCGAGCGAACGCTGGACGTCATCCGTCAGCAGATTCAAGTCCAGGCTAGGGTCTCCGACCTGGATCGGATCGATCGGCGCATGCGCCCCAAACGCCTCGACCAAGGAGTTCGACAGAACACGATACTTGCCCACATCCACGACGGACACCGCGTACATGACCACGAAAAAGGCCATGAGCAGTGTGACCAGATCGCCATAGGGTATTGCCCAGGCCTCGTGATTCGCATGATCCTCGATCTTGCGCCGACGCGCCATGAATCCGTCCCTCAGCCTTGAATAAATCCGCTGAGTTTGTTCTCGATGTTGCGCGGGTTTTCCCCCTCAGCGATCGAGATCAAGCCTTCGAGCAACATGACCTGATAATTCACCCGCGCCTGAACGATTCCCTTGAGCTTATTGGACACAGGCAAAAAAAAGAGATTGGCCAAGCCAACCCCATAAATGGTCGCGACGAAGGCTGCAGCAATACCATGCCCAAGCATGCTCGGATCCGCCAGATTCTGCATCACGGCCATCAGACCCATGACCGCGCCGATGATGCCGAGTGTCGGCGAATAGATCCCCATGCTCTCGAAAACCTTGGCGCCCTGCAGATCGAACGCCTCTCGACTATCCAGATCGGACTCGAGTATCTGTCGCAGCGATTGGGGTTCCACGCCATCGACGAGCAGTTGCAACCCCTTGCGAAGAAAAGGATCCTCCTCCACATCGGAGGCGTTTTCGAGCCCAAGCAGGCCTTCCTTTCTCGACAGAAGCGACCAGCCGACGATCCGCTCGATCATCGCCCGCGCATCCAGATTCGCTGGAACGAACACCCAGGGGAAGATCCGCAAGGCATGCAGGAACACGGGAACGCGCGCCTGAACGAGGGTGGCCCCGAGAGTGCCGATGACGACGATGAGGAACGCCGCTAAATTCCAGAGTGCACCGATACTGCTTCCCTTGGCGATAGCCCCACCCAAGATGGCGACGAGACCCAACAGGATCCCCACCACACTCAGGATATCCATGTCAGCAGAAACCCTTTACCAGAGCCGGTCCGAAATCCTTGAGCGAATAGACATGATCAGCCAGTCCTGCATCGATAACGGCGGCTGGCATCCCGAACACGACGGATGAAGCCGCATCCTGTGCCCAAACATGCGCACCCTGCCCCTTCAGCGCCCGCGAACCTTCGCGTCCATCCGCACCCATTCCAGTCAGCACGACGGCCAAAACCTGGGACTTGAGCGCAGAGACCGCCGAATTGAAGGTGATATCGACGCTAGGCTTGTAGATGGTGCCAAGTGGACTTTCTTCAATTCGAACCCGAGTCTGACCGCCCCCTTCCAGGACCATCTGCAGTCCGCCGGGCGCGAGCAAGGCGCATCCAGGTTTGAGCACATCACCGGACGCAGCCTCCTTGACCTCGATCTGGCACAGACTATTCAATCGCTCGGCGAAGGCCGGGGTGAAACTTGCCGGCATATGCTGAACGAGAACGATCGGCAAGGGAAACGACTTGGGCAACCCCTTCAGAACCTCTTGCAAGGCCACTGGCCCCCCTGTAGAGGTCCCTATGAGGACGGCGCGCAGCGAATGCAGGGGCAGGGTTCCTACCGGCGCGCGCAGCGAGGTCATCGGTCTCGTAACCACTGGAGCGGGCTCAGCAAAGGCCGCCCGATCACGCGATTCCACATGGGCCTGCGAGCCGGCCCTCAACCGACTGCGTCCCAGCGCTCGAACACGGCGGCGGAGCAGGATTTTGGCGGAATCCTCATCCTTCGCCATCTCGCTGAAACGTTTGGGCAGAAAATCGGTCGCCCCCGCATCCAGGGCATCTAGAGTCGCCTTCGCCCCCTCAGTCGTCAGCGTCGAGAACATGAGAATGGGTCTTGGCGATTCCGCCATGATGCGACGAACGGCGGATATACCATCCATCACCGGCATCTCGATATCCATCGTCACGACATCTGGATCGAGCCGCTTGACAACCTCAATGGCCTCCATGCCGTTCGCGGCGGTACCAACCACCTCGATACCGATATCCGCGTTGAGAATCTCGACGATGCGCCGTCGAAAGAAACCCGAGTCATCAACCACGACGACGCGCAATGCCATCAATCAGCCCCCCGCCTCCGACACCATCGCCGGCTCCGCCCGCGCAGCGCGCCCACCGTAGCCGGGACGTCCCATCAGTGTCAGAAGCTCGGGCACATCAATGATCAATGCAATTCCGCCATCACCGGTGATAGTAGCCCCGGCAAGCCCTGGAACGCCCTGCAGACCACGCCCCAACGGCTTGATCACAACCTCCTCCTGGCCCACGAGACCATCGACCACCAAACCGACCTTGCGCTGACCGACGTGCACCACAACGACATGGGCATCCGACCTGGGCTCGATCAGTGAGTAGGGATGCAGCCAGCGCGACACGTAGTAGAGAGGCAAGGCATGGCTACGGACCATGATCGCCTCCTGATCGTCGACAAAATGGGTCCGAGTCAGATCCAGGTCCAATATTTCGGAAACGGAGGCCAATGGAATGGCAAAACGCCTGCCGTCGAGGATAACCATCAGCGCGGGGAGAATCGCCAGAGTCAGCGGCAACTTGACATGCAGCTTGGTTCCCACGCCCAGCACCGAATCGATTTCGACCGAGCCATTGAGCTGGGCAATACGCGTCTTGACCACGTCCATGCCAACGCCGCGACCGGAGACATCCGAAATCTCTTCCTTGGTGGAGAACCCGGCCATGAAGATGAGATTGAAGGACTCTCGATCCGTCATTCGTTCGACCATGGCCGGATCCAGCAGCCCCTTTTCCAGCGCCTTGGCGCGAAGCTTCTCCGGATCCATGCCTCGCCCATCGTCTTGAATGAGCAGCGAAATGTGGTCGCCCTCCTGGGCTGCACCGAGAATCACCGTCCCCCTGCGTGGCTTGCCGCTGGCCTCGCGCACATCGGGCATCTCAACACCGTGATCGACGGCGTTCCGGATGAGGTGAACGAGCGGATCGGCCAGCGCCTCGACCAGATTTTTGTCGAGGTCCGTCTCCTCACCGAAGGTTTCGAGTTCGATCTCCTTCCCTAGGCTGCGCGCCAGATCGCGCACGACACGCGGAAAACGGCTGAACACCTTCTTGATCGGTTGCATCCGCGTCTTCATCACAGCGGACTGAAGGTCGGCCGTCACCAGAGCGAGCGCGCCGATGGCCTTACCAAGCTCGTCGTCTGCTGTCCGGGTGCGCAGCATGCTCATGCGGTTTCGCACCAGCACCAATTCGCCGACCAGATTCATGATCTCGTCTAGCCGTTGGGTATCGACGCGAACCGATGTTTCACCGACCGAGGCACGGGCATTCTTCCCCGCCACCTCCACCTCGGATACGGAAGCCGAGTCGGCAACGGGTGGCGCGTGGGATGATTTGGGTACCGCCACCTCCTTCGTCGCGACTTGAGGAGCGACAGGAGCCGCAGACACGGGAGCAGGAGACTTCGGTGCGGGAGCCGCCGCCGCGCCGCCTCCGTGTAACTGATCGATGAGCGCCTCGAATTCGTCCTCCGTGATCAAATCGGACGATGCGTCCTGACCCTCCGGCGGTGGCGATGCAGGCGCCTTCTCGACAGCTGCGTCACCAGCGGCGGCACTGCCATCGCGCGGCAAGGCATCCAGCAGTGCCTCGAATTCGGCCTCGCTGATATCGTCCGGGGATTCTGACGCATCCTGCGTCTCGGGAACCGGTTCAGGCGCAGGCTCGGGAGGCGACGGCGGCGGAGCCTGAGGCGCGGCGGTCGGCGCAGCCGCTACCGCATCGGGAGAGGCCAGCCCAGCGAGTGCAGCGACCAGTTGCGGTGGCGCATGCTCGGGCTCCTTCCCCATCTTGAGATCGCCGAACATGACATTGAGCACGTCCAACACCCGCAGGACCGTGTCCATTAAAAAGGCATCGATCTTGCGCTGGTTGTTGCGCAGAAGATTGAAGACGTCCTCGGCGTGATGGCAGACCTCCACCAGGGCATTGAGATTGAGGAATCCAGCACCGCCCTTGATGGTATGAAAACTGCGGAATACCGCATTGAGCAGATCCCGATCCTCGGGATTCTGCTCCAGGTCGATCAACTGTTCGTTGAGCGCCTCCAGCAACTCTCCAGCCTCGACCAGGAAGTCTTGAAGAATCTCATCATTCGGATCGATTGCCATGCATGATCACCAAAGAGGTCGGCGGGCTAGAAGCCCAGACTAGAAAGCAGTGCGTCAACATCGTCCTGCCCACTGACGACATCAGCCGCCGCATCTACGGTGTTGGGGACGACAGGCCCGTGCCCCATGGTACCGACGGCCTCCTGCTGGACTTTTCCGGCCGATTTATCCTCGACCGTTTTCGCCGGCTCCATCCTGGCGCTAGAGAGGCGAATCAAACCGACCAGATTTTCCTCGACCTCGTGCACGAGCCGAATCACGCGACGTATGATCTGACCAGTGAGATCCTGGAAATCCTGAGCCATCATGATTTCCGAGATGAGCGAGCGCAAACGCTCGGTTTCCACACCGGCTTGAGCGAAATAGCCGTCGAGATCGCGCGCCAGATCCCTGAACTCGTCGACGGACAGCTCGCGGTTGCGGAAGCGAGCCCAGCGCTCGGCCAATTCGAGCGAACCCGAATGGAGCGTCTCGGCCACCGGCATCGCCTCGTCAATGGCATTCAGCGTGCGATGCGTCGCCTGCTCCGTCATGGTGACGACGTAGTTCAACCGCTCCTTCGCGTCCGGAATTTCGTCCCGAGTGAGTTCGACGAGGCGTGAATCCCCCCGAAAGCTGTTCAACGCCTCATGCAGGTCCCGCGTCAATTTGCCGAGCTCGTCGAACAGCTCACGCTCGTGGGGAATGCGCAGTTGCCGAATGACTGCGGTTGCCTGATCTCCCTCACCCGCTTCCAGATGCGCTACCAGTTGGCGCGCGAGATCCAGCTGTGCCTTGGTGCTCGTGTCGTCAGTGTCCATCTATCGTTCCCGGGCGAACTCTGTACATAGTGACCTTTGGTCAAGCTTGACCAGAAATTCGGATGCCGCAACGTCGTGTCGATGATGAACATCCGCACTCCACGAACCGACTAGGCGCCATGGAGGCAATCCGCGCGGACACCCGCTGGATCACCCCGCCTCAATACGCTCGAAGATCTTGTCGATCTTCTCCTTGAGGGTCTCGGCCGTGAAGGGCTTGACGATATACCCGTTGACGCCTGCCTGGGCGGCCTCAACAATCTGATCGCGCTTGGCCTCGGCCGTAACCATGAGCACTGGAAGCGATTTGAGCTCGGGATCCGCACGTACCGCGCGAAGCAACTCAATACCTTCCATGTTCGGCATATTCCAGTCGGTCACGAGGAAATCGAAGTTGCCGCCCTTCAACATCGGAAGCGCGGTACTCCCGTCATCCGCCTCAGTGGTGTTATTGAACCCCAGTTCACGAAGCAGATTTTTGATAATGCGTCTCATCGTGGAAAAATCGTCCACGACGAGGATTTTCATGCCTTTGTCCACACAAAGCTCCCAATGGCATTGGTCGGGTTGACATTCACGAGCCAGCCTCGTGGATCCATTCCTGCAAACGGACGCGCAGCCGGTGCAAGGCCTGGCTGCGAATCTGGCTCACACGCGATTCGGTGATGCCCATGACGCCACCGATCTCTCTTAAGTTCAATTCTTCATCGTAATAGAGCGCAAGCACTAGACGCTCTTTGTCCGGCAAACCCGCCAGAGCCTGAGCCACGGCATCGCGGAACTGCTCACGTTCCAGGTGCTCAAGCGGAGCGGCCTCTCCCCCAGGCAACATCCTATCCGGATCGGCATCCTCGCCGAATAGATCCTCCAGTCCCAGGATCTGCGAGCTGGCCGAATCTTGGAGCATCATATGATACTCGTCGAGCGAGGTATCCAGTGCCTGCGCGATTTCGCGGTCATGCGCCGCACGGCCTTCTCGACCCTCGACCTGTCGGATCGCTTCCGAGATGCGCCGCGTATTGCGGTGCACGGAGCGTGGCGTCCAGTCGGCGCGACGCAGCTCGTCGATCATGGCGCCGCGAATGCGAATCCCCGCATAGGTCGCAAAGGCGGCTCCCTGCCCGGACTGAAACTGGCGTGCCGCCTCGATCAGACCCACCATGCCCGACTGAACCAGATCCTCGACCTGAACCGAGGCCGGCAAACGCGCTACGAGATGATGGGCGATACGTCGCACGAGATCGATATTAGCCGCAACCAGCTGCTCCGACTGATTGGCGACATCTGGATATCCTGATCGCAAGCGATTGAGGGCCATCAGGCACTTTGCAACATCCGTTCAACGAAAAAGCCGATTCCGCCTATATCGGTCTCGGCAGCCGTCCAACGGTCCATCTGTCGGGCGAGTTCAATGAAGGCTCGACCCGATGGACTGCCGGGAAACAGGCTCACAACCGGCTCCCGCTTGACAACCGCTCGACGCAGACTGTCATCCATCGGGATACTGATCGCGGCCTCCAAAACCACATCAGGCAGATACTGATGACACACCGCTGTGAGCTTGTGCATCAGTTTACGTCCAGATTCGGGCGAGCGCAGCATATTGCAAATCACCCGAAAACGCCTCAAACCGTGTTCTTGGTGCAGCACTTTGATCAGTGCATAGGCATCCGTCAAGGAAGCCGGCTCATCACACACGACCACGAAGACATGCTGAACCGCCCGACAGAAACTGGTCACCGAATCCTGCACACCGGCAGCCGTATCCACAATCAGCACATCAAGCGGATTCTGATAGCTGCTGAAGGCACGAATCAACCCGGCATGCTCGGCAGGCGTCAAATTGGCCATGGAGCCGATACCGGAGGCCGAAGGCACCAACATCAAGCCGTGAGGTCCTTCCACGAGAATCTCTTCCAGCGAGTCGGCCCGACCGGCCACCAGATCGTGCAGCGTTTTCGTAGGCCGCAATCCCAAAAGAAGATCAGCGTTGGCCAAACCAAGATCGGCATCGAACAGCATCACGTGACGCCCCATTCGCGCCAGACCAACGGCGAGGTTGACGGCGACATTGGTCTTTCCAACCCCGCCCTTGCCGCTGGCGATCGCGATGCTCTTGAGCTGCCGAGTCCTAGTAGGCTGCATGAAGGGCCTTCCTGAAAGGCACAATCGACTCAAGCACCATACCATCCCGCAAACTCTGAGTCTGTGAGGTAGCCGGCACTCTGTCGACCGAAACCGGCTTGAGTAGCATGGCATCCCGATCTTGCGAAGGGGGAGCCGAATAGGCGGGTTCCTGCAATGCAAGGCGCGTAAGATACATGGTGTCCGCTTTGTGAAAATCTTCGTCGAGTCGCTGGCCGTCAGAATAGAAAACCAGGCCGGTACGCTGCTCCAAGAGCACCGACAGGGTTTCGCCCAGTTGCTCCGCTTCATCGACCTTGGTCAAGACCAGCGCGGCCGGATCGCATACCTGGAACGACTGCAACACCTGCCTCAAAACAGCCGACTGATGGGTCGCGGCGACAACCAGCCAGGTTTCCAGATCAACTTCGTTGCGTACCTGAGCGAAGAGACGCCGTTCAGCTGCGTCCCGCGCCGCCTGGCCTTGAGTGTCGATCAGGACCAGCTTCCCCTCTGTCGCCCGATTGGTCAAGGCGGTCAGATCGCGCTCGCTCTCCAACAACATCACTGGAATCCCGGCCATCTGACCGAATGCCTGCAACTGCTTATAGGCCCCGATGCGTTGTCTGTCGAGCGTCACCAGGGTCACCGAATCGGGTCCCATCCGACGAATCTGACGCAGCGCAAGCCGATTCAAGGTCGTCGTCTTACCAACCCCTGTCGAGCCCACGAGCGCGAGCATACCACCCTGATCGAGAACGGTGGGGGATGTCGTAGCGATGGAGGCCGAAAGACGCGAGCGCAATCTGGACCACACCATCTCTTCCGAGCTGTCCTCCTGGACACTTCCGGCCAGGCTGCGAGCGAGCTTCTCCGAGAAGCCGCTTTGCATCAAACGCCCGATACATTGGGACGCCAGCGGATGACGCGCAGCCCATTGGTCACTCTCGGAGAAAGCCTGCTGCTGCATCAACAGGGTCCGCAGATCGCAGATTTCACGACGCATGGCGGCCAACTGAGGGTCGACAGGGATCGTTTCTCCAAGGCCCTGCGCAAATGACGACGAACCGACTTCGGGCGCAGCATCGAGCGAGGCGACCACCTCAAGCAAGCCGTCATCGCCACGACGGCTCGACAGAATGACCGCGTCCGAGCCCTGATGCTCGCGCACCTGGCGCATCGCATCGCGCATGTCACGTGCCCTGTATCGCCGCACATTCATCTATCTACTCCTGTTCGTTGAATCACGCCCGCGCCTGAGCCGGCTCACTCTTTCCAACGGTGGCCACGACCCGAATCCGTCGGTTGTCGGGGATCTCCGTGAATGCCAGCACGGCCAGATTCCGCACCGCCCCCCGCAGCCAACCAGCGATCCAGGACCGGATCTCGGGGGCCACCACCAAGATCGCGGGAGCCCCTTCCGATTCCTGACGCCGAGCGGCATCCATCACCGACCGCTGCACCCGCTCGGCCAACCCAGGCTCGATACCGACGGTTTCGCCCTGGCTCCCCTGCAGGGACTTATGCAAAAGCTGTTCCAGCGCCGGATCCAACGCGATCAAAGGCAGCTCTTCGTCCGGACCGATGAGATCCTGAACGATCGAGCGCGATAAGGCGACCCGCACGGCGGCGGTCAAAGCGGCGGGATCCTGACTCTTCACCGCACGCTCCGCCAATGTTTCGGCGATCGTGCGCAGATCTCGGATGGAGACCTGTTCGGCTAGGAGGTTCTGAAGCACCTTGAGCACCACACCCAAGGAGAGCGCCTTAGACGAAAAGAGGTTCTCGACGAGCTTGGGCGAACGCCGCGCCAACTGATCGAGCAGGTGCTGAACCTCCTCATGGCCGATCAGACGATGTCCATTCTCACGGAACACTTGAGACAGATGGGTCGCGATGACAGTCGCCGTATCCACGACCGTATAACCGGCGGCTTGAGCCGATTCGCGGTCGGCCGGATCGATCCAGAGCGCATCCAGATTGAAGGTGGGGTCCTTGGTCGGCGTCCCCGCCACCGACCCATAGACCTGACCGGGATTGATGGCCAACTCGCGTTCGGGGAAGACCTCCGCCTCCGCCGCCGTCACACCCAACAACGAAATTCGGTATTGATTGGGACCCAACTCCAAGTTGTCGCGAATATGCACCGGCTGGATGAGGAAACCGAACTCCTGAGACAGCTTGCGTCGAATCCCCTTGATCCGTCCCATGAGCTGTCCGTCCTGACTGCGGTCGACCAAGGGAATCAGACGATACCCCACCTCCAGCGAGACCAGATCGACCGCTGGCACGTCGTCCCACGACAGATCGCGGTCCTCAGGCGCCGGCAGTTCCACCCCCTCCGGCAGACGCTCGACCACCTCGGAACCGTCGGCGGCTGGTTTGCGCGCGTTCAAATAACCGACACCACCCAGCATGGAGGCCAAACCGAGGAAAACGAGATTCGGCATACCGGGGATCAACCCCAGGACACCAAGAATCCCCGACGCCACATAGAGCGCGCGCGGATTCGCGAACATCTGGCTGAAGACCTGCTGCCCCATGTCCTGAGAGGACGTGCTGCGGGTCACGATGATGGCCGTGGCGGACGAGAGCAGCAACGAGGGAATCTGCGCGACCAACCCATCCCCGATACTCAAGAGGACGAAATTGTTCGCCGCATCCGCGAAGGTCATGTCCTGCTGAGTGGTCCCTATGAAGATCCCACCCAACACATTAATGAAAAGGATGAGGATGCCCGCCATAGCATCGCCACGAACGAACTTGCTGGCACCATCCATGGACCCGTAGAAGTCGGCCTCTTCAGCGACACCTTCGCGCCGTTTACGGGCGTCTTCCTGAGAGACAAGACCAGCGTTCAGGTCGGCGTCGATCGCCATCTGCTTGCCAGGCATAGCATCGAGGGTGAAGCGCGCGCTGACTTCAGAAACACGCCCCGCACCCTTGGTGATGACCACGAAATTAATGATGACCAGAATGGTGAACACCACCACGCCGATGGCGAAATTCCCACCCAGTACGAACTCGCCAAAGGCCTCGATAACCTTACCAGCCGCCTCGGTTCCCGAACCGCCATTCAGGAGAATGACCCGCGTCGAGGCCACATTGAGCGCCAGCCTCAGCAGGGTCGCCAGCAAGAGCACCGTGGGAAAGGCCGCAAAATCGACCGGCCGCGGCGTATAGACAGCCACCATCACCACAATCAGGGATAAAGCGATATTGAAGGTGAAGAGCAGGTCAAGCAGAAAGGGCGGTAGCGGCAGCACCAGCATTGCGAGCAACGCGATGAGCAGAACGGGCGCCCCCAAACCGAGACGCCCGATCCCGCCGAGACGTTCAACGAGGGTTGTCATCCAGGTTATCTCCGCGCTCGTCGCGCACTCTGCGGATCTAGATACTCATCGGGAACCGGTAGTTCATCGGGCAAATCGACCCCCAGGTCATCGCGCTTGAGCTGATAGACGTAAGCCAGAATGCGCGCCACCGCCACGAACAGCCCTCCGGGAATATCCTGATCGAGATCGGTGGTGAAATAGATGGCGCGCGCGACACGCGGCGCTTCAACCAGCGTGATCTGATGCTCCTCGGCGATGTCGCGAATCACCTTGGCGGTCGCGTCCGTTCCCTTGGCCAGCAGACGTGGCGCGCGCATGGTCGCAGGCTGATACTGGAGCGCAACGGCATAATGCGTCGGGTTGGTGATCACCACGTCGGCCTTGGGCACCTCGGTCATCATGCGGCGCCGAGACGCCTCCATCTGCAATTGACGGATGCGCCCTTTGACCTCCGGCTTACCCTCCGTTTCCTTGAACTCGTCCTTGACCTCCTGCAGAGTCATCTTCAACTGTTTGTTGTGATTCCAAAGCTGAAAAGGGACATCGATCGCCGCAACCGCGATGAGCGCGATCGAAGCGATCAGAAAGACCCACGCCGCCATACGCCCCGTCTGGACGATAGCCTGCTCAACAGGCTGATCGCCCAGCGCCAACAGGGTGCCCCAAATCATCTTGATTGCCAGACCAGCGACCAGAGCGACCAGAACGAACTTCCCGATCCCCTTCACCAACTCCATCAACCCCGTCACGGAAAAGACCCGCTTGATACCGCTGATCGGATTCAGTTTGGAGAATTTAGGGGTGAGCGATTTGCTCGAAAAATTGATTCCGCCAATCAGCAAGGGTCCGAGCAAGGCAACAACAACCAGAATCACGAACAGGGGCGCAAGAATCAAAAGGGCGCGCTCGATCAGCGCCGCCAGATGCGACACCATGAGCGCGGGATCGAAGATCAATCCGCGCTCCAAATCGAGGGCATCCGTCATCAAATTTGCGATTCGAGTCCCGAAATAGCCGCCAAACAACAAGAGCGAAGTCGCGCCAGCCAAGAGAACGACGACGGTGTTGAGTTCGCGCGAGCGGGCGATCTGCCCCTTTTCACGCGCATCGCGCACGCGTTTTCCGGTTGGCGCCTCCGATTTTTCCTGGCCATTTTCGTTCTCGGCCATCTCAAGCCCCCACGAGCTGCCGAACGAGCCGAACAGCCAGCATCAGCGACTCACCGATCCGGACGCTCAGCTGAGGAAGTGTCAGCAGGATAATGATGAAACCCGCAAACAGGGTCACGGGAAACCCCACCGCGAAGATATTGAGCTGGGGAGCGGCACGCGTGACAACCCCCATCGAGATATTTATAAGCAACAATGATGCCACAGCTGGAATAGCGATCAGCAAGGCACTGGAATACATGGCACTGGCAAACCGAACCACAGCCCAAAGATCATCGGTCGAGATGCCACCCGAGGCGATGGGGAGCGTCTGAAAACTGCGAAGCAGGAGATCGATCAGGACCAGATGGCCGTTGAGCGCAAGAAAAATGAGTGTCGCCAGAACCGTGTAGAACTGAGATATCAAGGGCACCTGAATTCCGCTAACCGGATCCAGCGCCGAGGCGAATCCCAACCCCATCGACATCGCAATGCTCTCGCCCGCCAGAACCAGTGCCGCGAAGACGAGTTGAACCACGAACCCCATGGCGGCACCGATGATCACCTGGTGGACGGCCACGACCAGCCCATCAAGACTCAAGGGATCGATCTCGGGAACGGGCTTGAGATCGGGCGCCACAATCAACGCGAGCAGCAATCCGAGCCCAAGACGCACCCGCGCGTTCACATTACGCCCACCGAAGACGGGAGCGACCAAAAGCATGGCGCTGATGCGCACGAAGGGCCACATGATCGCGCCGACCCACAGCAGTATGTCGTCGGCCGCAAAGGTCATCCGAGTGAGAGGGTAACGCCGCCCGTCAGCCGATCATATTGGGGATGTTGTGATAAAGCCGGATGATGTAATCGCTGATGAGCGACAGCATCCAGTGACCACCCAGCACCAATGCCGCCCCCACAGCGAGCAGTTTAGGGATGAAGGTGAGCGTCATTTCCTGGATCTGGGTCGCGGTCTGAAACAGGCTCACGATGAGGCCAACCACAAGACCCGCAAGCAAGGGCGGAGCCGCCATCAGGACGACGATCTCACCCGCCTCCTTTCCAACGTCGATCACCATTTCGGGAGTCATCGGACACCTCCTCAGGAGTAAAAGCTCTGGGCCAGGGTACCCATCAGAAGCGACCAGCCGTCGACGAGCACGAAGAGCATGATCTTGAACGGCAGCGAGATGATCATGGGAGACAGCATCATCATACCCATCGACATCAGAACACTGGCGACCACCATATCGATGATGAGAAAGGGAATGAGGATGAGGAATCCCATCTGGAAGGCGGTCTTCAGTTCGCTGATGACGAAGGACGGAACCAACAGGGTAAGAGGAATGTCATCAGGCGACTCAAAACCGTCGATTCCCTTAATCTCCGCGAACATCTGCAAATCCGTCTCACGCGTCTGCTCCAGCATGAAGGTCCGAAGCGGCTTGACCGCCTTGACCAACGCCTCTTCCGTGCCGAGCTTTTCGTCCATATAGGGCACGATCGCGGTGTCGTAGATCTCCTGAAAAACCGGCGCCATCACGAACAGGGTCAGAAACAAGGCCAAACCGAGCAGAATCTGACTGGAAGGCGCCTGGGCCGTCCCCAGCCCCTGCCTCAAGAGCGACAACACGATGATGATGCGGGTGAAGGAGGTCATCATGATCAGCGCCGACGGCAGGAGCGTCAGCAACGTCATGATGATGAGGATCTGCAGGGTCACCGAATAGACCTGCCCGCCATCCGGGGCCGTGGTCACGGTCACCGCATTAAGCCCCCCGATCTGCGCCCAAACGACTCCCGGAAGGAAGCCAAGGAGCAAGACCGCAATCATCCGCCAGGGAAACCTCATCCCCCCAACCCCTTCCCACCGAAACGCCGCAACAGAGCCGCGAAATCAACGGTCGCGGACTCCGCGCAGAGACCCGGATCGACCGCCTGGGTCAAAGTATGGAGGTGCCGGATCCCGGCTGGAGTCATGGCAAGCAAGATCTGATCCCCGCCCACCTGCACCAGCACCAGACGCTCGCGCATTCCGAGCGGCTTAACCGCCAACACATCAATCACCTGACGCCCCTGCGTCGCACCGCCCGAAAGTCGCCGCAGGAACCATGCGAAAACCAGGATCGCGACGATGACCAGAGCCAGCCCACCGATCAACTGGGACAGATATCCCGCTGCCGCATGCCCTCCGCCCTCTAGCGCATCCGCATGTGCCGACGAAGCCATGAGAATCGTCTCGAACCCCATAACCATACGGGACGGAATCGAATCGGCACGGACCCAATGCCTCATCTCAACTTCCTGACCCGCTCGCTTGGGCTAATGACATCGGTGAGGCGAATACCGAATTTTTCGTTGACGACGACGACCTCGCCATGCGCGATCAGGGTCCCATTCACGAGAACATCGAGCGGCTCGCCAGCGAGCCGATCCAACTCCACGACCGAGCCTTGGTTCAATTGCAACAGATTCCGAATGGAAATCTTGGTCCGTCCGATCTCCATGGCAATGGTGACCGGAACATCGAGAATCATGTTGAGATTGACTTCGGACTGCGGATCGCCCGGCTGCCAACCAGAGAAATCCTCCGGACTCATTGGCCGAGCCTGCAAAGCCTCGGCGGAGGCCGAGGCGAAGCCGTCACGCGCAGAGGATTCGGCAGACCTAGCGCCAGCTGCGGACTGACCGGAAGCCTTTCCATCATCGTCGGAGTTATCCTGCTGCTCCTGCAGGGCAGCCGCCCAATCGTCGGCGATGGCCTCGTTCGGATCCTGATCAGCGCCCATATCGCTCTCGCTACTCATAAATTAACGCCACTGGCCGGTTTAGTAGCCACCTAACTAACACCCTAAATGTTCAAGCATTAGGGCCTAGCCACTCCTCACTATTCATCAATTCTTAACCAACACCTCGTCGATTTTGATCGCATTGATTCCGTTAGAAACACCAAATTTTCCGCGAAACATCGGTATATCCTCCACATTGAGGACAACATACTCAGGGAACTCGATAGGCAGGATATCTCCCGGACGCACATCCAGAAGTTGCTGAACCGACATATTCTTTTCAACGAGCACCGAACTGATGTGGACTTCGGCCAATTGAACCTCTTCCTGCAAGGCATTCAACCAACGCTTATCGACACCAGCACGATCGGACTGCAACCCAGTATCCAATTGCTCGCGAATCGGCTCGATCATCGAATAGGGAAGCGTGAAATGCAGATTACCTCCGCCGCCTTCGAGCTCTATATGAAAGTCGTTGATCACAACGACCTCGCTCGGGCTCACAATATTGGCAAATTGCGGATTGACCTCGGAATTGATGAATTCAAAACGCAGATCCATCACCGGCTCCCATGCCTTCTGCATGTCCTCGAACGCCGCATCAAGCAGACTTCGGATCACGCGCAATTCCATCGGCGTAAAGTCGCGGCCCTCGATGCGCGAATAGAAACGCCCATCGCCGCCAAAGAAATTATCGACCAAACTGAAGACCAATTTGGGATCGAAAACCATCAAAGCCGTACCATGCAGCGGGCTCACTCGGAGTAGATTCAGGCTCGTCGGCACGAAGAGCGAGTGCAGATATTCAGAGAACTTGGTGACCCTGGTGCCAATGACCGAGATCTCCGAAGCACGGCGCAGCATATTGAAGAGATGGACACGCAAATAGCGGGCGAAGCGCTCATTGATCATATCGAGCGTGGGCATGCGACCGCGCACGATACGATCCTGAGTCGCAAAATCGTAGGATCGCGCCTGACCGTCGACCGGGAATGCCTCTCCGTCGGTATCGACATCACCGCTATCGACGCCATGCAAGAGCGCGTCGATCTCGTCTTGACTGAGGATATCGGTCTGCTGTGACATAATTCCGCCTTACTGCATCACAAAATCCGTGAAGAGCACGTTGACGATATCGGACGGTTCAGCGGATCGCGTCAAAGCCGCAGAGATCATGGAATGCAATTCCTCCCGTAGCTTGTCCTTACCCTCGGCCGTATTGAGCGCAGCCGAATCCTGGCTCGACAAATGAGACAAAAGGTCGTTTCGAATCATCGGAAGGTGCTTTTCGACAGCCGCAACCACCCTCTCGTTCCGAGTCGCAATGGTGATATTGACGCGAAGGAAACGCACCGATCCCGGCGCCGTGATATTCACTGTAATCGGCTCGAGGGCGTAATAGATCACAGGATCCTGCAGGGATGCCGGAGCGGTCGCCTCAGGAGAATCCGGCTCAGTCGGCTGAGCCTCCTCCTCAGGCTTCGACGCCTCCGCGCCCTCCTCCGTCGTCTCTGCCGCCTTGTCGAAAACGAGAAAATAGTATGCAGCGCCGCCCCCGGCACCGAGAATCAGCAGCACCGATACGATCACAATAATGAGCTTGAGCTTACCCCCGCCCCCCTTACCTTCTGCGGCGGGCTCCTCTTTCTTCTTCTTTTCTGCCATGCTTCACACCTCTGAGTGCCTATCTGAATAGTCTGATCGAGATCGGTAGGCCGCTCGCTCGGGCAAAGCGGAATCGACTACCGATCAGATGTAGTAGTCGAGACGTTTCGACAAGGCCGAAACCGTCGTATTGATCAACAGAGGCTCGCCGATCGTTTCCGCATCGTCTGCATCGCCCTGCCGAGACGCCTCGTTCGATGGAGCCCCGTCCCGACCGGGAGACGCGTCGCCGCCCTGAGCCCCCTGATCGGTGACCGATAGATTTGCGAGCGACACTCCATCCTGAGCGAGCGCATCACGCAAACGCGGCATCGCCGCTTCGAGAACCTCTCGCACGATGGGATGCGGAGAGACGAAAATGACACTCGTCTTATCGCCCTCTTGGGTGATCTTGACATCCAGCCCCCCTAGACTCGGTGGCCGTAACTTCATCTCGGCCCTCGAAAGCCCCTCTCCCAACACCCATTTCACCTGCTTGCCGAGAGGCGCCTCACCGCCCGGCTGTAGGAGCCTGTACAGGTCCAAAGAACCGGGCCGCTGCAAACCGGCCCCCGCAGCCGACCGCGAGGTCGTGGCCGTCGCAGCCGTCATCGACACCCCCTCCTCGTTAACGACCGTATCGGCATCCTTTTGAAGAGAGTCTGCTTGAGAATCGGCGAGATCCATTCCGCTATCGACACCCTCTTCAATGCCTGAAATTGGGCCGCGATCCAAGGACAGATTCAATCGATCCGCCATACTACCGGCAGCCGGCGACGGCACAGTAGCCCCAGCTTCGCCCGAGACCAGACCTGCATCCGCCAACGGTGAAACAGAGGAGGCCGCACGCCTGACATCGGCTGAATTGGCCAGGTCGGACAGAAGCGAACGAACGTCGGAGCTCACAGTAGAGGCGCCGGGTTCGGCCTTATTCTCCCTCGACACGGACTCCAAGAGGTGCCCCAACCGATCCATCGCGGCTTGGGACGCTGGAGACGTGGCTACTGCGGCCAAGGCAGAACGACCGTTAGAGTCAGACTCCACAACCTCGGAGGCAACATCTGCTTCAGCGGACATCGACTCCAGAGCACGCCCAACCCGATCCGCCAGCATTCGCGTATCCGCAGACGCAGCCGAGGCGGCCAACATCGAACGGCCGTCAGCGTCGGATGTCATCCCGGCAGGATCACGCCCTACGCCAACGGACGCCGATTCCAGAAGGCGAGCCAGCCTGTCCGTTGAGGCTTGGGAGACGGGAGCATTCGTCAATTCAGCCAAGAAAGAATGCACATCCGAACCGGATTCCAACAGATCCGAGGCAACCGCCGTCCCAGCTGACGCTGACTCAAGGAGGCGCCCCAGCAAATCGGTCGGAGTTTCGGGCCAGCCATCCGATGCATCCGAAACGCCCAACGCCAGTCCATCCGCAAAATCCGGCCCTTCCTGAACCGGTTGCGCCCCCTGGATCAAGGCCACGAACTGTGCGAGCAGTTCCTGGCCATTAATGGCGGCGATTTCAGCGGGATCCACGCCTCGATCGATCAGCAGGTCTTTCAACTGCCCACCGAGGTCGTCGAGAAAAGCTGAATCGCCCGTCTCATCCAGGGAGTCGCCACCGCCCGAAAGACCGCCGAACAACTGCGCGAGTAAACCGGACAGGCTGGCTTGCAGGCCGCTCGATTGCATCATCTCGAATCTCCTCGCTCAGTTACATGTCGTTATCAGGATTCTGCTGAAACGCCTTGCGAGTCGCCCACATGTCCTGCTCGCGCTGTTGATTGCGATTGTCCCGAACATCATCGGCCCGGCGACGATGCTCGATCAGCTTATCCAGCGATAGGCTCGCCTGATGCCGCTCCAACCAGATCTCTCTGGCCTGATCAACCTGAGACTGAGCGGCGGCGACACGCAGATCCTGCTGCTGTAGCGCCTCGCGTAATTGCTGGTGCATCAAGCCCAATTGCTTCAGCATGTTTACATCGTTGGGAACCAAGGCATTGAGATAGTGACTTTGGTACTCGGACAACTGCTTATGCTGCAACTCGGCACGATTCAGCTCGGCGAGACGCCCCGCTAGACCGACAGCCGCCTCGTTCTCTTGGGCCTCGCGGATCTTGAGCAGTCGCTGGAAACGTTTCACGCTCATGCGGACTGCCCTCGGTTGAATCCGCTCGGCGCCGAGATCAGATCGAACAACGCCTGACGAGACGCATCGAATCCGGCCGCATCAGTTCGATCCTGCCCCAAATAGGCCTCCAGCCGTGGGTGCATGGCCACCGCCTCGTCCAATTGCGGATCGGATCCCTTGCGGTAGGCACCGACGGCGATCAGATCGCGGTTGCTCATATAGGTCGCGAGCAGATTGCGAAACCGGTAGGCCGCTTTCTGGTGTTCGGGGGTCACCACAGCGCTCATAACGCGCGAAACCGAGGCGCCAACATCGATCGCCGGATAGCGTCCGGTCGCGGCGATATCGCGCGAGAGCACCACGTGCCCGTCGAGGATGGCACGCGCCGAATCGACGATGGGGTCGTTCTGATCGTCCCCCTCGGCGAGCACCGTATAGAAAGCCGTGATCGAGCCGCCACCCTCGTCGCCATTGCCTGCGCGCTCGACCAATTGCGGCAAACGGGCGAATACGGAGGCCGAATAGCCCTTGGTGGCCGGAGGTTCGCCGATCGCCATGGCGATCTCACGTGCCCCCTGGGCGAAACGCGTCAATGAATCCATCAGCAGCAGCACATTGAGTCCGCGATCGCGAAAATACTCGGCAATCGTCGTCGAGACCCATGCTCCATGCTGGCGCAGGAGTGGCGACTGATCGGCGGGAACCGCCACCACCACTGTCCGTTTACGTGATTCGACATCCAGAATTTCAGTGATGAATTCATTGACCTCACGGCCACGCTCGCCGATCAGACCCACGACGATCACATCGGCCTCGGTATGCTTGGTCATCATCCCCAACAGCACACTCTTACCAACGCCACTGCCGGCGAATAGCCCGAGACGCTGACCACGACCGACCGAAAGCAGCCCGTTGAGCGCCCGGATCCCGACATCCAGCGGGGTCTTGACCGGCGACCGGGTCAGCGGGTTGATCGGTCGCCCCTCGATCGGAACCTCCTCCTGCGTCCGAATCGGACCACCGCCATCCAAGGGCTTGCCGAGCGCATCGACCACGCGACCCAGCAACTCGGGACCGACGGGAATCCGACGACTCTGCTCCAGCGGCTCAATGCGAGCGCCGGGAATCAGTCCTTCCAGCCGCCCCTCCGGCATCAGGAAGGTCCGCTCGCCATTGAAGCCAACAACCTCCGCGCCGAGACGCTGACCGCTCACGGTATGAATGGCCGCACGCCCCCCGACCGGTAGCCGGATCCCCTCAGCCTCCAGCGTCATGCCCACCATGCGCGACAAATGGCCCTCCGGCTGAGGGTCTGGCGCTTTCTCGACACGCTGACGAGACTGAGCCAGGCGCTCGCGCAAACCGAGCGCCAATTGTCCGGCACCCCGATCCTGAAGGTCGCGAATGGTCTGTGTCATGGGCTGATATCAACTGGGTCCGTCTTGGGTTCGGAAAGGGACTCGGATTCCGGCGCATCGGGCTCTGGTGTATCGGGTTCCGGTGCATCGGGGTCGGACGCATCCGTCATCGACTCATGCGCGTCGAGCCGGGACCCATCCTCTTCGGTTGCCACTGCGTCGACAGCCTCTGGTGGAGCATCCGCCACCAGCGGTCGCGCCAACTCACCCCAGATGGCCTCAACCGCCTGGCGCAAACGCGTTTCAAAGCGGGCGTCGATACGGCTCGGGCCACTTTCCACTATGCAACCACCGCGCCGCATCTCGGGATCCGGAATCCAGGAAACGGCCTCGTCCCGCGTCTGGACATAGGTTTCGAGGATTTGCTGTTCGTCCGGATGGATATGGACTCGGATCTTGTGCTGGCGTGACGGCAACTGATCCAAGGCACGCCGCAGAACACCCTGCAACAACTCGGGCCGCCGATCGAGCGTGTCCATGATCACGCGCTCGGCCAAGGTCACCGTCAAGGTGAGAAGCTCGGGCTCCAGGTCGTCGCCGAGCGAGGCCAGCGGGTCGGCCAGGTCGTGAGCGATACCTTCCAGGGCGGCGACCGTCTCGCGCAACTGCTGCTCGGTCTGCTCGCGCAGCTCCTGCTCGCGCGCCTCACGCTCCTGACACTCAGCCGCCGCCTCGGTGTCGGCCTTTTCGCGCCCTTCTTTGTAGCCCGCCTGATACCCCTCGCGAAAACCCGCCTCTGCACCGGAGAGGCGCGCCTCCTCCTTGATGGCGGCAACCTCCTCCTCGGTGGGCGGCTCGATCTCGGGCTCGGGAGGCTCGGGGGGCGGAGGTGGCGGGGCCCCAACATCCGGCGGCAGCCAGCGACGCACCTCCGGGCCGAAATCCTCCACCACGGCTTCCCGTAGGCGACTCACAACATGCCCTCACCACCCTTAGCGCCGAGAACGATTTCGCCGCTATCGGCAAGCCGCCTAGCAACGGCCAGAATTTCCTTCTGAGCCACTTCGACATCGCTGACTCGAACCGGCCCCTTGGTTTCGAGGTCGTCTCTCAGCATCTCGGCGGCGCGTTTGGACATGTTCTTGAAGATCTTGTCTCGGAGCTCTTCCTCGGCACCCTTGAGGGCGAGCACCAGTGACTCGGTCGAGACCTCGCGCAGCAGCGTCTGGATGCCGCGATCGTCGACACCGACCAGATTGCCAAAGACGAACATCAACTCCTGGATACGCTCGGCCAGATCCTCGTCGACCTGATTGACACTCTCCATGATCACGGATTCGAGCGCCGTATCCACGAAATTCAGGATTTCGGCTGCCGCCTTGACGCCACCGATCATGGAAGACTTCGCCGTGTTCTTACCAGAGAGCTGTTGCTCCAGAATCTCGTCGAGTTCCTGCAACGCGGCCGGCTGTACGCCATCCAGGGTCGCGATGCGCAGGATCAGATCCGACTGCATCCGCTCCGGCAGATAGGACATGGTCTCCGCCGACTGATCCGGATCCAGATGCGAGAGCACGATCGCGACGATCTGGGGATGCTCGTTGCGGATCAATTCAGCAATGGCGCGCGGATCAAGCCACTTTAGCGCCTCCAACCCCTTTGAATTGCGCCCGAGCAAAATCCTGTCGATGAGACCGGACGCCTTGTCCTCACCCAGAGCAGACATCAGCACACTACGCACATAGTCGTCGGCGCCGACACCGAGGGAGGTTTGATCCTGCACGGCCTCCGAGAACTCGCGCAGCACATAGTCGATATCCGATCGCGTCACCTTGTCCAGGGACGCCATCGCCGTACCGATCTTCTGAACCTCCTTCGGTCCCATGTGGCGCAGGATCTCGGCCGCAGACGCCTCACCGAGGCTCATCATAAATACTGCGGTCCGCTCGGCACCGGTCATTTTCGAGGGATCAGTTGCCATCGCCATCCAACCAGGATTTGATTACTTGAACGACCAGTTTGGGATCCTCTTTGATCATCTCACGCACGGCTTCGAGATCCAGGTCCTGCTGCGGGTTACTCCTGGGTCCGAGCAGCGCAGAGACCGCCGAAGACCCTTGAGTCAAGGCCAGTTGCTCCTCGTCCCCCGCCTCGCCCTCGTCGCCGTCCTCATCCGAATCAGACTCGTCGGTCAGGGCGCGGGTTCCACCCTCGCCAGCGGCACCTTCGAGCGCCTCCTGCAACTCGGGCGGCTTGGGAACCAACTGCTGTAGTGCCGGTTTGACCACCATGAGCAGAACGAGCAAGGCCGTCAGGAAACCGCCGACGATTTTGACCAGTTCGAGGAACCAGGGCTCGGTCCAAAACTTGACCGCTTCATCATCAAGTGTATCAGGCACGAAAGAGACCGAGCTCACATTCAGCGAATCGCCCCGAGCCTCGTTGAAACCGACGGCCCCGCGTACCAGCGCGCGGATCTTGTCCATCTCATCCTCGGATCGAGGGACACGCACGGGCTCGCCCTGATCGTTGGTCTGATCCTGATAGTCGATGACCACGGCCGTCGATAGACGCTTCACGCCCCCAGGGGATTCCTGGACGTGAGCGATGGTGCGATCGACCTCATAGTTGCGAGTCGCCTGCTGACTGCGACTGCTCGGAACGACAGAGGAGGCATCGCCCGCCTGCTGCTGTCTCCCGGTGATACCGCCCTGCGGCGGCTGATTGGTCAGCGCGCCGGGGATCCCCCCGATCGCCGGATCCGCGCCAATCTTCTCCTCCTCGCTGGTCTGCTCCGAACGGATCGCCGTGCGGTCTGGATCGTAGCTTTCCTGGGTACGTTCCACGCGCGAAAAGTCGACGTCGGCAGCGACCTGCACCCGGACCCGGTCACGTCCCACGATGGGTGTCAGCAGGCTCTGAACACGCTCGACGAAACCCGCCTCAACACGCCTGGTGTAATCCAGATTGTCGAGCGTCAGCTTGCTTCCCTCGTTATCGTCTTTGGCGGTCATGAGACGACCGGTCTGATCGACAACGGTCACACGCTCCGGCAAGAGCTCCGGAACGCTCGACGACACCAGATGCACGATCGCCGCGACCTGGGCGTCGGTCAGACTCCGATTTCCCGCAAGACGCACGACCACGGAAGCGCTCGGCGGGGTACGTTCGCGCACGAAGACCGAGCGCTCGGCCTGGGCAAGATGCACGCGCGCCGACTCGACCGGCTCCAGCGTCGCCACGGAACGCCCCAATTCGCCCTCGAGCGCACGCTGATAGCGGGCGCCCTCGATCAGGCGGCTGGTTCCGAACCCGGAATCCTGTTGCAGGAGCTCGAAACCGATATCGGCGCTCTTCGGCAGACCTTGCCCGGCCAACAGCAAACGGGTCTCGGCGACCCGCTGCTTGGGAATCTCGATACGACCCGAGACATTGTCGACCTTGTAGGGCACGCCCATCTGCGTCAGGGACTTCATCACCTCGGCCGCTTCCCCCTCATCCATCTGCCCGAACAGCGGAGCATACGTGGGCTTCAAGGCCCAGAAGAGGATGGCGGCAGCCGCCACGATGCCGCCCGTCACCATTCCGATGAGCGCAACCTGACGCCCGACGGACATTTCCTTGAACGTATCGAGGCCCGTTGATAGAGCAGCGGTGAGAGAGGACGCCATTGACGAGTATCTCCGCTATCGCAACCGTAACGCCCTTAGACCTGCATGCTCATAACTTCCTGGTAGGCCGAAAGCAACCGGTTACGTACCTGATTGGTCGCCTCGAAGGCGATCGAGGATTTGTTCATCGCCACCATCACCTGAGGTAGGGAAACGTTGGCGTCGCCGAGTTCGAATTGGGTCTGCATGGTCGTTGCTTCTTTCTGAATCTGGTTCACGGAACGAATGGCATCACGCATCGTGCTTGCGAAATCCTCTCCATCGAGCTCGCGAGTCGGTTCAACCTTGGAGACGGGCTCGGCACCCTCCACGCGGCCAGACTGAGAGAGTGCGCGCATCTGCTGCAGCACATTCTGAATCTGCATTTCGCTCATCTCTGCCGTCTCCGTGATTCGCCAGGGCCCTGTCCCAAACGCCAGTCAGTCGTCGGCACGATGGGAACGATGCCCCTCCCATGCAAATTCAGAGCCATCCAAAAACAAACGGGTAACGCGCAGATCGAACCGGAAGGACAGCGAAACGCCAACGTCGAAACGCGAGGACCGGAACACAGGGCTTTCGCAGCTCAAGCGATGGAGAGAGTGATTCGAAGGGCTGAGAGAATCGCGAACAACGATCGGCCGGCAAAGGGGCGTGAGCGACAAACGCTACGACCGACCGATTCGGAGGGACAATATATTGACGCTTAGGCTCCGCCTGAACCGTCGCGATCAGAGATCTTGTGTCGCATCACGGGCGTCGCGTTCAAGGCCGAACTTCCTCATCCGCTCGACCAGCGTCGTCCGCCGCATCCCCAGACGTCGTGCCGCACGCGCGACCACGAAATCGTTCTCGGTGAGGGCAATAACGATCATCTGACGCTCCAGCTCATTCATATATTCGCGCAACTCGGTCCCCTCAGGCGGCAAACCCGTCACCGTGCCGCCGAGCACGGCCTTTTCATGCGAACCGACAGCGGGCGGCGACTCAAGAGGCTCCAACAGGGGATCCAGCTGAGAGGGCCGAAATTTCGACGGCAGCTGAGCGAGATCGACTAACTGATCCGGATACATGATGGACAACTGTTCGAGCAAATTGGCCAGTTCGCGGATATTTCCTGGCCAGGAGAGCGATTCGAGATGGGCGATCACGGCCGGGGTAAGATTGGCCGGAGTTGCGCCCTGCTCTTTCAGACGCCGCTCCAGCGTCGCGATCAGCAGTGGAATATCGCTGCGACGCTCCCTAAGCGAAGGAAGATCGACCGGAAACACGTTCAGGCGAAAAAAAAGATCTTGCCGAAAACTCCCAGCGTCCACCGCCTCTTCCAGATTGCGATGGGTCGCCGAAATGATGCGCGCGTTGGTCTGTAGCGGCTTATTCGAGCCAACCCGTTCGAAGGTTCGCTCCTGCAGCACGCGCAGCAGCTTGACCTGCATCGGCAAAGGCATGTCCCCGATCTCATCCAGAAAGAGAACACCGTCGTCGGCCAGCTCGAAACGTCCGGCACGGGCAGTGAACGCGCCGGTAAAGGCGCCTTTCTCATGCCCGAACAGCTCGCTCTCCAGCAAATCTGGAGGGATGGCCCCGCAATTGACCGCAACGAAGGGTTTGCCCGAGCGATTCGAGGCTGCATGGATCGCACGAGCGACCACCTCCTTGCCCGACCCGGTTTCGCCGAGGATCAAAACCGTGGCATCCGTGTTGGCGACCTGCGCGATGAGACGCTTGACGTTGAGCATGGTCACATGACGACCGACCAATCCGACATCCGCCACGGCGTCGAGCCCGACCCCGCATTGCAACCGCTGCAAGACCTGAATGACCTGGCCGGGCGTTAGGGGCGAGGTGACGACGAAGGCTCGTCGCCGCAGAGTCGCCTCCTCCTGCCCAGGATCCTCCGTGGGCTGACAGACCAGCGGCGCGGGGAGAGCATCCTGCAATGCGTCCAGCGATCGCGCCAACACGGACGGCGTATCGCACAGCCATAGCGCCGAAAGACCCGACGGAATCTCACCCGGATCCTTCACCTCGCAGACCTCGCAACCGAGGAATTCCAGGATGCAAGCGGTCGCGATGCGCGCCGACGCCTGACCGTGCAGACCAATTCTCAACACCTGTACCGATTCCCCAAGCCCATAAGGGCGTACGCAATCCTTGATGATTGAACGAATAATGATTGATAGGAGCCGTCAAACACGGCATTAGGTACCACGTCGCGACACATCATGGCGCGGGGCGTCGCGCATTCGCCGTCGAGCCACTTCACGTCGATGCATGCGAAAGACCCACCGCCCGATCGCATCGCGCAGACCCGGATCCCGACAACGCCAGCTCGCGCCGCACGCCCCATCCCGCAGCGCAATCGGCCCCAGTTCCAGTACCACCGGCTGAGCAAGCCAACGACTGGGATAGACCTCGATACGATCGCAGTTCGATGGCAGCACGCACGCGGAAATGACCACCCCATCGGCGCTCACGGTCACGACAGAGCCCTGCGGAATCCGATCGGCGAGCAGAGATGAAACCAGATCGGTCAGAAGATCTATCTTGGTTTCCAGCCGTTGCAGCTCCGGCGCCGGAGGATCTTCCTTGGAACGGACCTGCGCTCCCTCTTCAAGCATGGCAATCGCGTCGAACAGACGCACCGCCGCGTCGCCTGCGGTGATCGGGCGCTCGCTCGGGCCGACCGCAAGCTCCAGGGTCACCGAGAGGTCGTCACCAAGCACATCGCGCCAGATCTCTTTCCTCATGCAGCCACCACGCCCAAGCAGACTATGCCCGGAGGATCCTAACCGCTTCAGGGTCAAGGGGAAAGGGATTCACACCGAGAGGGCCACACTTGCTAAGATCGGTTCCTACGGCCCGGATCCAAAGGGCATCACCCTGATTCAATACCACGACACCATCCAACCGAACAGGTACGCAGATGCCATCCAACATCGGCAACTATTACGAGCGACTCGTCATGGAGTGCATTCGAGAGACTATCGAAGCGGACAAGGCGTCCGACGAAGCGGCCTATATCGAGGACCTCGCCTGCGTTGCACTCAACAATCTACCACCACGCTATATCAGACACTCGATCGACCTGGCCTCTCACCTCAGCGACGAGGAGCGCGATCAGATGCATCGACAGGTCACCGAGGCGGTCGAAAAGGCGCGAACGATCATTCAACGCCGCAGCGAAGACCGCGATCTGGGTCTCTCCTGACACTCGGAAGCCTCCGGCGATTACGCCGACTGCCGTTCCAAGGCCAGCCCCGCCAGCTCCACCAGACGCTGGAAAGCATCGAAGGCCGCCGCATCGAGCTGACAATCGGCGGTGCGGCGATCAGCATAAATCATGCCGATCGGACGTCCTCCGGCCCAAAGCGACATGACGAAGAAGCGTTCGACGCCAATCAGCTCCAACAGCCGCGCCGGCAGACGTGGCAGAAGCTCAGCCGCATTCTCGTCGCTCAACCATAATGACGCGCGACGCTCCATCAGAAATCCCAGACAGCCAGCCTCGGCGAGCGACAGACTGAAACGGTTGAAGGCCGGCTCGAAATCCGTCCCGACCAGATACTCGGACCTACAGATGTTGGCGCGTGCCGAATAGCTCGCGAACACCACCCGGTTCAACCCGAGCCCCCGGTGCAATCCGCGCAACAGCGCCTTCAAAAGAGATTCTCGCTCCGCCGATTCCGCCGCTCGCAGCAACCGCTCGGCAGCCTGATAGTCGTCGCGTCTCGGGGCCAGACAGACATTGCCCGGCTCGGCGAGCCTGGCACCGGATATCAAAACGTCCTCGGTAGTGAGGGGCAAGCGCAAGACTGCGGGAACGCCATAGTGCGCTCCGATTTTATTGAAGCGCTCCACCACATGATTGACCCGCTGGATCAGGGATGCGATGTCCATATCCAGCATCTCGGAGGCCAGGCGCAAATCGGTGAACTGCGCGGGATGCCGCCACCCGGCGAAGGCATAACGCGCCGTCTGGGTCGCCAACATCACACAGAGCGTCCTCAGGTGTTGGGCATTGCGAGCCCGCATCGCCTCCCGAACCATCTCAGGCAACCCCCAGCGCACCGCCAGCACATGACCCAGCTCTTCGAGACTCTCCCCAAGAGACATGTACTCGGCCTCGTGCGGAAAGATGTGCAGCACTTCGACCATCTCCAAATAGCGCCCCATTCGGGCGTCGCCATGCGCGAGCAGATAGAGTTCGCCCAGATTGTTCAGTAAGGCGGCCAAGCTCACCTCGGAGGGAAACCGGTCGCGATCGATCTGCGCCCAATCCTGGGCCAGAAGGGCCGCCAGCACGGCTCGCCCGGCGCTACGCCGGTAGTGTTCCAAGCGATTGGCGTCGAGCACCTCGTCCGCCACGCTCGCCTCGGTCGCGATATCGAGAAGCCGCCGGCTTCCCAGCATGTGTGTGGCGTCCTCCAGCATAGAGACTTCGGCACCGAAATGACGATGAGGGATGGCGTTCGCGCACTGCAGCACCCTCAGGGCCAGGCCCGGATCCACCATAAGCGCCATAGCGACCTTGCGTCTCGGGGCTAGCTCGTCTTCCAGCACCAGAGGGAGAAGACGCCGTGTCCGCGCCAAAACAGGAAGTTCTTCGGGCATGGCATCCGCCGTCACCCTGCTCAACCAGCTCGAAAGCACGCTCGGGGCCTCCCCTCATGACTGATCGCCGGTCTATCGATCCGCTCCGCCCGATGGATGACCAAGCACGAACGGCACGAATTCATTATTATCTTCCGCTGCCAGGCCGTCTCTCAAGCGGACCGCGCCAACGCCAAACATCGTCCAAGAGGATTCCGTCGCGTGAACCTGATCCTTGGCGCCATCATCGTCTTCGCCTCAGTCCTCGGTGGATTCAGCATGGCCGGCGGCCATATCGCCGCCCTCTGGCAACCATTCGAACTCGTCATCATTCTGGGCGCGGCCTTCGGTGGATTCATCATCGCCAATCCCATGAGCGTCGTCATCAAGTCGCTCAAATCCATCCCCATGCTGTTCACCGGGTCGAAGTACAAGAAGGCCGACTATATGGACGCCATGGGCTTCATGTACGCCCTGTTCTCGAAGGCGCGCAAGGAAGGACTGATGGGCATCGAGTCCGATATCGAAGAGCCGTCCAGCAGCCCCTTGTTCCAGAAGTATCCAAGGCTACTCAGCAATCATCATGCCTGCGAATTCATCTCGGACTACATGCGACTGGTCGTCAGCGGCAACATGAACCCCTTCGAGCTCGACAATCTCATGGAGGTCGAACTGGCGACCCATCATCACGATGCCGAGAAACCGGCGCAAGCGATCCAGCGAGTCGGCGACGGCCTGCCCGCCTTCGGGATCGTGGCGGCGGTGCTCGGCATCGTCCACACCATGGCCGCACTCGGTGGCCCCATGTCAGAACTCGGGAACCTGGTCGCCGCCGCCCTGGTCGGAACCCTCACCGGCATCCTCGTTGCCTATGGATTCGTCAGCCCGATCGCCAGCATGATGGAAGAATTCGCCACTCAGGAAACGAGCTTCCTCGCGTGCATCAAGGCCTGCATTCTCGCCAACGTTCAGGGCTACAGCCCGCAGGTGGCGGTCGAATTCGGCCGCAAGACCATGCCACCCGACCTCAGACCGAGCTTCAACGAACTTGAGCAGCAGCTACGCGGCACTTAGGGGATTTCTGCCAATCCGGCATGAGCTTTTCCGGCAATCGCCGTAACGGGAGCACCCCCGCGTGCCCATCGATACCAACAAGCAGCCCATCATCGTCAAAAAGGTCTTCAAGCATGCCGGCCACCACGGCGGCGCCTGGAAGATCGCCTTTGCCGATTTCGCCACCGCCATGATGGCCTTCTTCATGCTGCTGTGGATTCTGGGTTCCACCACAAAGGAACAGAAGGCCGCCATCTCGAAATATTTCAACAATCCCTCGGCCTTTGATGGCGTAGCCACCTCGCCCTCTCAGGCGGTCGGAGAGGGAACGGGCTCGAAACCCTCCATCATCGATTTCGAGGGCGCGGTCGATATGGGGCCGGAGAGCCAGTCCATGCAGACACCGGATCAGATCGACGAAATGGCCGAGGAGCTGGACCGAGAGCGACTGGAATCTCTACGCAAGGTGCTGGAGGAGGCGCTGAACAAGAGTCAGACCCTGGCCCCCTACAAGGACCAGCTATTGATCGACATCATGCCCGAAGGGTTGCGCATCCAGATCGTCGACAAGGAAAACCGAACCATGTTCGACCTCGGCAGCGCCCAACTGAAAGACTACACGAAGGAGATCCTCAAGGAACTCGGCTCCATCATCAATGAGGTGCCCAACCGCATCAGCATCACCGGCCATACGGACGCGCGCCCGCTCAGCGGCAACTACAGCAACTGGGAACTCTCCACCGAGCGGGCGAACGCCGCCCGCCGAGCGCTGATTGAGGGCGGCATGCGTGAGGACCGGGTCGCCCGGATCGTCGGCTTCGCCTCGACAGTCCCATTCGACAAGAACGACCCCAACAACCCAATCAATCGCCGCATCAGCATCATCGTCATGAACAAGAAGGCCGACGAAGCCATTCAGTCGGAACCGAGCACACCGATCCAAACGCTGATCGAGCATTGATCGCCTGCCACGCCCCCCCCCCGCCGAGCCTGAACCGACCTCCGCACCAGAAGTCGACATTTTGACATCCTGAATCGAAGCACGGCGTATCACCCCCGCCTCACCGGCCCTTCCACCGCTTGGCCTCGATCCTGCATCTACTCGCTCAAACGCCCCGGATCGCGTGGAGAGTCGCTGTCCCGCGCGCCATCAGCACCCGACTCAGACGGATGGAAGGTACAGCATGTTCGAATCGATCGCCTTCGGCATAGTCAACACACTCGAGCGCATGGACTCGACGACCGTCACCGGTCTGTTCACGCTGGTCATGGCCAGTCTCTTCGTCGCCGCACTCGCCGCCATCGCGCGACGGCGTGCCGTCGCCTTCTACCAGAGCACGCCGACGCTGCTGACCACCATCGGTATACTCGGCACCTTTCTGGGGATCGCCATCGGACTGCTGGACTTCGATTCCTCGCGCATCGAATACAGCATTCCGCTCCTGCTGAACGGCCTCAAGCTGGCCTTCACCACCAGCATCATCGGCATCCTGCTTTCGGCCTCTTTACGCCTCATCCTCTCGCTACGCCGCGATGATCGCGCCGCGAGTCAGCGGAACGCGTCTGAAAACTCGGAAACGGAGGTGCCAAATCAGCTGCTAGGCCTTCTTCAGCAGCAGAGCCAACTGGCCGAGGCACAGCTCATATCCAGCCAACAGGTCGTCGAGCGTATAGGACTGCTCGACGAACGACTCGTCGAAACCCTGGAGCGCCATCATCGCGAACAGCTCGCCGCATTCTCGGATTTCGCGACACAACTGAGCGAACTCGGATCACGGCAACTCATCGCCGCCCTCGAATCCGTGATCCACGACTTCAACGCCAACCTAGGCGAACAGTTCGGCGAGAATTTCCGCAGGCTCGACGGCGCGGTCGAGAAACTCCTGATCTGGCAGGATCAATACAAGGACCATATGGACGCGCTCGGACGCCAGCTAGATCGCGCCACCGAAGGCGTCGCCCAGTCAGAATCCAGCCTCCAGGCATTGACCCAGCAGGCCCGCCAGATCTCCAGCCACATGGCCGATCAGGAAAGCGCTATGCAGGGGCTGAGACGCGAGACCCTCGAGTTGGAAAGCGTGCTCGGCAGCATCGCCGACCTGCGCGAGCGCGCCCAGGAGGCATTCCCAGCCATCGACACGCGACTCAAAACGATGCTCGAAAGCATCGAGGGTGCCGTGCTCACCGCGCTGAACGCCCAACAACGGCTCAACCAGTTGTCTGGGGAGGCGCGCCATCACACTGAACCGCATCTTGATCTGGTCGGGAGGGCGCGGGCATGAAGATCGCAATCCCACGCCCTGCGGCGCAGCCCTCTACGATCGACGACGACAGCCACTGGCTGGTGGTGTCGGATCTGATGGCGACCCTGATGATGATTTTTCTCTTCCTGGCCGTGCTCCATATGGCCAAGGTCGAACGCATCCATTCGGTGGAGACCGAGGTTCGCACGACCGCCGCCGAATACAGGCACGCCATCTTCCAAGCCTTGGACGATGAATTCAGGGACGACCTGCAGCGCTGGAATGCCGAACTGGTGGAACCCACGCTCACGCTTAGGTTCCGCGAACCCGATGTGCTCTTCGATCGCAGCTCGTCAAGGATCAAGCCGGAATTCGAGGCGATCCTGCGCGACTTCCTCCCACGCTATGTCGCCGAGTTGACCCCCTTCAAGGGCGTCATCCGTGAGATTCGCATTGAGGGCCACACATCCAGCGAATGGAGCGCGGACAGCAGCCCCCTGGACGCCTATTTTTTGAACATGGAATTGAGCCAACAACGCACCCAGTCGGTCTTACGCTTCGCCTACGGACTCAATGGCGTGAGGGATCAGGACTGGTTCCGCACCCGCGTGGCAGCCGTCGGCATGTCATCTTCCCGCCCAGTCCGAGACGGCGAAGGACGAGAAGATCCCAAGGCATCGAGACGGGTCGAATTCAGCGTACTGACGAATTTCGAGGCGAAACTGCTCGAACCGGTCAGTTTGAGCGATAAGACGCCCGCATCGCCGACACCAGCAGCCGAACAGCGAGCGAAGAGACTTCAATAGAACGAACGCGTTCCACGAACGGGATGCCAACGGCCGTCAGCCGTCGTCAGAGAGCCTGGGATTGCGCAGCGCCTCAACGGCCAGAACCTGATACTGGGCCTCATTGAGCAGCTCCAAGATGAGGTCAGAGTCGATATCGAGCGACTTCAGCACTGCAGGCTCGGTCGGCGGCGCATCCTGCCAATCCCGGGAATCGAGTTCGGCCAGGTGCGAGGCCGAATTCGCTAGGTGCACGAAGCCGACCGGAACTCGAAACGCCTCCGGTGCCTGCAATGGGGCATGGTGGTAACCAAGGCAGGCGCACAACACGTCCGGAAGTCCCCACCGCTCGGCAAGCGCGGCGCCCAACTGAGCGTGATCGAAACCCAACTCTTCCCGCTCGGCCGCCTCCGGGCTCAACGCATCGGGATGCTCCAAGCTCCTCAGGAAGGCCGCATGCGCCTCTTCCGGGGCCTGCGAGAAAAGCACGAGCTGCCCCAGGTCATGCAGCAAACCGCCGAGAAAGACCGTCCCCACGAGATCGGGCGACTTACGCTCCGCCAGCAACCGCGCAATGACGGCGCAGTATGACGAGTGTCGCCAGAAAACCTCCAGCGGCAGCAAGCTCTGCATCGGCAGACGCTCGGACGCCTGTGTCACCGCCCCCGCGACGACCAACCGCCGCAGATGATCGCGCCCCAACAGCATGATGGCTCGGTCGACCGAATCCACCGTCCGTGCGGGCGCAAAGGCGGGACTATTGGCAAGACGAAGCACGATTGCGACAAGCGCGGGATCCTGCGCCAAAAGGGCGGCAATATCCGCCTGCCGGCTGTTCGCATCGTTCAGTAGTCGCAGTATCTCGCCCACCACTCGCGGAATGGCAAGCAGACGACCAGCCTTTCGAACGAGGCTATCGAGGGTCAGTGATGACACGCGCGCAGACTCCCACGACCAGAAAGATTCGAGGATCATCTCGGGACATGCGGTAGGACCGACATGCATCGAAAGACGTGCCTCAAGAATTAAACCCTAACCCATAGTTGAGCATGAATCTACGGATTCTAGAGAGAACGCCAAATAATTCAGTTCCCTTGCGCGACTCGGAAAGCGGATTCTTCGAGTCACGAGCCGATCGGATGCGGGACCCGCTATTAATCTGCATCTCCCAAAGTCTACAGATTGAACATCGACTTCAATGATTCCAACGTTTCCCCACTGTCAGCCAAGGCAGCGATCGGCTCGCCCGGCTCCGGAGGTGGAAGCCCCAAGGTTCTGAAAGCAGGCACTTCGGCCGCATCTGGATGCGGTCTGCCCTCGCTCTGCAGCATGGCCCATTTCGCAACGAGGCCAATACTCGCGTAATCGGGCTCCTCCGCCTCGTAACCCCAGTTTGACGACTCCTCAGCCACTTTCACCAGATCCTCGCCAAGTCCCCAGTAGTTGATGACCAAAACTCCGGTAATGCTCGACAACTTATAGACCAGCGACTCAATGAGATTCGGATCGGGATCGGCATCACGCATCTCGATGAACTGAATGATGGGGACCGCGCCGATTCCTGCAACCAGTCCAGCCAAAAGCGCACGCTCGCGGTGCTGGACCTTCAGCACATCGGAGATGAGATAACTGTAGGCCGAACAGAGAACGCCATCGGACCAGACCCGCGCCATAGCATCTCTGGTTGCCGTGTGTTTGGCCTTGAAGGCCTGACGCAAGGCCAGATTGGTCGTGAGCATCCGAGTGTTGCGGAACCCCAGCCGAAGGACGGCGTCCCGTACCGAAAGAATTTCCTTGGCCGCACGAAACAGCGGACTGTTGGTCGCATGCAGCAAGGCACCGGCAATGGTGCCATCGTGCTGGATGATTTCGGTGAGTTCGTCGATGCCAGCGTCGGGATCGGAGGTGAGCTCCTGGATCTTGAGCGCAACCTCGGGCCGCGCTGGCAATTCGAGACGATTGTCGGTGATGAGCTGATAGAGCTCGGCCAGAAAGGCCGCCTCGGTCGGATCCAAATCGATGTCGTCGACTTGCGTGCTGTTAGACAGCGCTGCCTCCAAGGCCGCCACGGGAATTCTAAGCAATTTGCAGGCCGTCTCCGTGATGACGCAGTCGCCCTCGTCCCGCGCCTCGGGAAACAAATCGATGGGGTCGCTCAGCCCGTGAAAACTCTGCAGGCGCTCGGTAACTCCGTCGTAAACCCGAACCATATTGCCATCGACCAGGAACAACCGATGCGCGCGAACATCGACGGAACGAATCCTCTTCTTGGGTCCAAGTTCACCGAACCAGCACTGCGCGCTCAGCGCATTCAGGGCCTCTTCGGCAAGATCCTGCGTGAGCTCGATCTGAGCCAGGAGCGACGGAACTTCGAATGTCTGCTGCATGAATCGATTCCTGGAAAGGCAAGGCAACTATCCCCCCCTAGTCTAGCAGGATCGACTTCCGAACCGCTGGAGCAAATCGCCACCATTTCACCCGGAACCAAAGGCATCAAGGCGCGTTGGACCACCTCTAGAAGCAGCGCAAACGCGGCATCCAAACGGGATCAGGCGATGTCGCTATATCCGAGAAGCACATCCGCTGTCTCGCCCGTCGAGCCATCCGAGCGGTGAAATTGCCCGACCTGCGCGACCGTGTCATAGAGATTCAGCGCCTTGCGGGTATTCTGATATCCGAGATCCAAGGCAGTCACATCCGCCTCCGCAAGCGTCTTGACGACCTGCTCGCCCTTCTCGTTGACCTGCGTGAGCCGCAATTCGGAGAATACCTTGTCCGACGCATCGATCACGCCATCGGCGTTGTCGTCGTATCGCGCCAACTCGGCGAACCCATGCGCGGCGCCGTTCTGATCGCCGAAGAGTTCGTGTCCGTCGTCGATACGGCCATTCCCATTGCGATCGAGCGCTAGGAACCAGCTACCACCAGTGGCGAAACTCGTCCGATCCTCCGAGCCATCCCCATCAAGGTCGAACCGAACGCCCGACTCGACCCCCGTAGTCGTGATGCCCTCCCCCGAAAGGTCCAGAACCAGGGGATCTCCCACCCGAACGCCAGTGAAGCCCCCGATACTGACATCCAGCCGAACCGACGCCTGCTGGAAACTCTCGGTTTGGATGGACCAGCCGCCCACCCCCGCATCGGTCGAGATCGTCAACCGATTCTGAGACTCGAATTCGCGCTCGAAGGTCAGCTCCACCGCATTGCGCAACTCGGCGTCCTTGGAAAGACGGAGTTCCGAAAATTGCTCTGCGGAAGAGGAAGACTCGGACGCTGCCGATGAGTGACGCAAAGATTCAGCCATCCTCGAACCATGGATCTTGGTTTCCAGCGCGAAGACCTTACGCAAAATCTGATAATCCGGATCCTGCTCCAAGCGGTTCTTAATCTCGGCACGCAGATCGCTTCCCTCGGGGGATCCCGTGCTTGCGACCGAGTTTCGTGAAGAAGCGGAAGAGGACTGCCCATTGATCAGATTCAGACTCGAGACCGAGCGTGACAGGCTCGCAAAGGAAAAATGTGAAACAGACGACATGGACATGATTGCACCTCGAATCGCGCCTGAACGCCAAACGCATCAGGCTACCGGTTTGTCGATGAATTGCACCGCGACGCCATCCGGAGCATGGCGCACGACGAGGGCATCGACCAATGGCGCTGGCTCCCCACCACCGAGCGGCCCAACGACCCTGACCTGAACACGGCTTCCCATGGGTGGCAAATCAACTCCCTCAAGCACGAGAAAAGCGCCTCCATTGCTGAGATCCTCGGTTCGAACAACAGCCGGTAGCTCGCCGCAACCATACAGCTCGACCTCGACTGCAAGCGGCAGCCGGGGATAAATACGTCGGTCCGACACAAGCCCCTCCAATGTGATGCGAATGCGGGCTAACGCATAGGGCGAGCGGCCACTCTGGCGCATCAACGCCAATCGATTCGCCATCCATGCGAGCCCATCGCAGACGTCTCTGACGCATGGCCATCAACCATCAAGCCTTGGATGCAGCAGATCCCCAAGGCTCCAGAAATCTGCGCCGCGAAGAAAGCCGGCTTCGATCGCACCGACCAACGCCAAGGGTCGCCCCTCGGAGTCCCGTTCCATCACCCAATCTTCCGGCAGGAAATCAATCAAATGAACTGTGGAAATAGAGCCGTCAGAAAACTGACACAGGCGCACCTCGCCACTGCCTTGATGACGGAAGGCAGGCATAAATCCGACGGACAGATTCGGGGTAAAGGCGAGACTTTGGACGCTCGGGATCGATTCGGGAGCCACTTCTGATCTAGCAGAGGCAAGCATCATGGCCAGTTCCTCATTGGAAGACATTCAAGGTAACGGCCAGCATGCTGAGAACTTGAGCGCGCGACTGAGCGCCCATTAGCGAACGCGATCGATCAGGCGAACTGGCTTAACCCGTCCCCTTGAGGCCCAGCGAAGAGCGCGGAGATACGCGCCTCAAGCCCCTTGCGCAAAGCATCCGGATCGGACGAATCCTCATCGGCGGACTTCGCCTGATCGCCGCCCCCCCATTCACCGTTTTGGATGCGGGATTCGGCGTCGGCTACCCGACCCTCCGCCACTTGATTCTGCTCCTCCAGACGCTCCTGCTGAAGGTCGCTCATCGCGTCGGCCTCCATGGCCCGAGCGGATGCGGCGACGCTCAGATCCTGCCCGGAAGGCTCGGCGGGCGCAAGTGCCGCGCGAATCAGTGTGCGAGCCTTCTGGAGATTCGCGGCCGCATCCGACGACATAGACGTATCGATGCCGACCTCACCGCCAATCGCATACTGCCGCCCATCCGGTCCGGTTTGAAAGCTGTAGCTCGCGGACCCCGTGACATAGGCGCCGCCCGCCGCAATATGGGCCTGTTCATGAGCCCGCACCTCGGAATCGCGTGCCTGTAGAAGCTGGACCTCCTGTAGCTCCTCCTCGGACAGATCCTGCACTGCCCGAGTCGAGTCGGAATCCTCCGAACCGGAACCCTCTGATCCCAAACTCTCCGAGCCCTGCCCCTCGGACAGCGCCCTCGCGCCGGATTCGGCTCCAACCGGAGCGAAGGTCGTCTCCGCAGACCCGATCGGCTCCTCCGAGCGCAAAGCATCCGCCCGCGCCGAATCCAGCCCTAAGGAGACTGGATGAAAGGCGGCATGAAGCGGCGCAATGACGGCGGAGCGAATTTCCACGAGTGCGTTCCTCGTTGTTCCCGCATGTCAGTATAGCCGAACGCAGCGATCAGTTTTTTCGAATTCGCTTACTATTACAGTGGCTTGCAAAGCGCATCACACGCAGAAAAGTCAGCCGAACGCCTATTCCCGAGATTCGAGCACCGAGCCGATGCTGCGAATCCAGGGACCGGACGAACGCGCGCCCTCGGGCAATTCCGACAACATTTGTTTAGCGGCCGAGCGGTTCGGAAAGCTGCCCACCACGGCGATCACGAAGGAACGCGTCTGCACATAGTGGGCTCCACTCAATTCATGGCGACGAACGAATTCACGCGCCGTTTTCAGATCCCGTGCAGCGACCAACTGGATCGTGAGACGACTGGGATCCTGGCGCCGCAGCCATGCCAGATCCTCATCGAGCGGGGTCAAGGGAGCCGCCGGCTCCGCAATCTCCTGGGGCGGCTCGGCGGCGTCCACTGAACCGTCCGGCACCTCGCTCCTCTCCGGACGACCCGATTCCGGCACGGGCATCTCGGATACAACCTCCTCGGCTGGCGATGCTGGGCCAGCGTCGGTTTCTTGAGACAGCCCCGTCCCACCCTCGCCTTCCGCTCCAGTGGACTGAGTGCCGTCGGTCGTCTCCGATTGAGGCGGCGGACTCGTCACGGCCGGAACCTTGTCCGGAGACGGCTCCGAGCTCCGCAAGAGCGGATCGACGCTTCGATCATCGAAGAGCTGGAAGGCGACGGGACCGACGATAGCCAAGAGTACAGCGGTAACGACGGCGGGAATGAACCAGCGCCGGTTCCAGTAAGGCTCCGATCGTGCGGAAGGCTCGGGGTGAGGAGCGATCGACGCTGTAGACTCGGATTCGACCGCAAGACGCTTCTGGGTCAATTCATGATTGCGGACGTGTCGCAAGACCTGCTCGAAGTCGGAGCTGTCGGCGCGACGGTCCTCCTGTCGCAGAAAATCCGACAACTGAGGGTCGCTCGGCTCGAACACATCTTCATCCAAGTCCAAGAGAGCTTCTGGGGGCAACAGCAAAGATTCAGACTCGGCATCAGAAGGCTCACCAGACCTCCGAGCTTCACGTTTAGGAGACGCGGCAGCGCCTGACTGAGTCACCAGACCGCCAAGCTTGCCGACAACCGACTGCTTGCCCCCACCGACGCTGCGACAGCGGCGCATCAACCAGACATTGGCGTTTTCGTTGAGCGCAGCGGGCATGCCCTTGCTGTTGGTTTGCAGCACTGCGATGTCACCCGAGGTGAGAAATGTCTCGGGATCGTCGATCCCCGCCACACGTAGCCGATGACGCAGATAGGCACCAGCCTGTTCGAGGTTGAAAGGCCGCAGATTGAGACGAACCACCTGATTCTCGTCCGCCGGATCGGTCAAAGGCAGCCGACCACGACTCAGCGCAAGATCGCCCACCAGGACGAGTCTCAATCCCTGCCCCTTGGCCTCGAGCATTTCGGAGCGCATCCGCAAAAGCTGTCGAATGCTCTCCATGCCCAGAAAATGGGCATCGTCGATCGCCAGTACCATGGAGTCTCCGGCACGACCTCGGTCGCGCAGCAGATCCGTCAGCGAGCGACTAGGATCGTCGAACCCACTGGCACGCAGGTGATTGCGGATGGTGAGATCCACGGCGTCGAACGGGATCTCCGGACGCCCCCTGAAGGCGATGAGATCGAAACGGTCGGCCAATGTGCCGAGCAGGCGCATCAGCTGGATGCTGCGCCCGGAACCGCTCGCACCCGCCAGGATCACAATCGCGCCGGGAGCGGTCATGGCACGACTTGCCGTCTCGATCAGACTTTCGAGAAGCGGATCGCTGTAGAGAAACTCCTCGCTCGGAGACGGATCGAACGGCGGTTGACGCAGCTTGAGTCGAGCCAGACACTCTGGATCCAAAGGCATGATTTAATTCGCAATTTAGGCGTGCAGAAATTCAATGTCGGCAGAATGCTACACGCCGCCCACAAGGCCATCAAGTCGGTCGCAACCGCGTGAAGCCGCTCCTACATCCATCAGCGAGTCACTATGAACGACATGAAACTCAATATGCAGGACATTGCCCGATCCGGCCACGTGACCCGCTGGCACTCGGTCCGTTGCGCGCGCAGCCAGACCCTCGCCGAGCACCATTATTTGGTCACCATGATCGCACGGGAACTCATGATTCGGATCTTAGGTGACGAACTCCCCGCCGAGACACGTCTCCAGGTGTTGGAATACGCACTCACCCATGATGCGCCTGAGCTACTGACAGGCGATCTGCCTTCCCCGCTCAAACGAAGAATCGCCGAAATCAGTGGTGCCAACGACCCCCTCACCCGCATCGAGCGCGAGATCGCCCCCGAGATCGCCGCGCGCAAATCCGCACTGGAGGGCTCCGCCCTGGCGTTCATCATCAAACTCGCCGACCTGATGGACGGCTGTCTCTTCATCCACGAGGAAGGTATCGGACGCCATGCCGCCTTGGTCGCGCAGAAATCGGAAGCGGCCCTGAGGCAGAAGACCGAAGAGGCCCAACAGACCTTTTCGCACCTGGATTGGTCGCCCGTAATGGAACTCTATTCACAGATGCGCGGAGAAATCGGCGCCGATAATCGCCTTCTCTTTGAACGAGCGCAACCGAAAGGATAATACGCGCGCTTCAATCTTGGCTGACCCATCGGATGAGTCCAGAATAGCTAGGATCGATCGCTGAAAAGCGCTCGCGGCCGAAAACCGACCCTAACGCAACCAATAGGGCCGAATAACGACCCAGCCGAACCGCTCGCGGCAATGACAACCAGGAAAACACATGAGACGTATCAACGACCTGCCCATATGGATGCGCCTGCTCGGTGCCATGTGGCTCATTCTGATACCAGCGTGGACCGCTCTAATCCTGTGGGCTGCCGATCAACAGCGCCAAACGGCGATCGATCAAGCCGAGGCATTCACCAGCACGCTTCACGAGATGACCCTCGCCGGTCTCACGACCATGATGATCACCGGCACCATCTCGCAACGCGCCGCCTTCCTCGACCAAATCATCGAACTCCGAAACGTCAAGGATCTACGCGTGCTTCGAGGCAAGAATGTCTCCATGCAGTTCGGTGAGGGCACCAGCCACGAGAAGCCCCGAGACGATATCGAGCGCAAGGTGCTGGAGACTGGAGAATCCTACCTGGAACTCACCGAAAACGGCAGCATTCTGCGCGCGGTGGCTCCTGCGTTCGCGCGTAAAAACTATCTCGGCAAGGACTGCACCTCCTGCCATGCCCTGCCCCCGCCCGACTCGGTGCTCGGGGCCGTCAGCATGGAGATCATCCTGGACGACGTGAACGCGGACGTCCGTATGTTCGCCATCAAGATCTTCAGCATGGCCGCCCTGCTGAGCCTTCCCGTACTGCTCGTGCTCTACTATTTCACCCAGCGTTTCGTCACCCGGCCACTGGACGAGATGACCCTCGGCCTGAAAGGTATCGCCTCGGGCGACGGCGACCTGGCCCGCCGGCTCTCGACGAAAGGGGATGACGAGATCGGGCGCGCCTGTCACGCGTTCAATGCGATGATGGACAACTTCCGGGATCTGATCCGGCGGATCCTCGACTCCACCGCCCAGCTTTCAACCGCAGCCGAGGACCTCGCGAACGTTACCGAGCGCACGAATGCTGGCGTGAGCCAACAACGGGGCGAGGTCGACCAGCTCGCCTCTGCGATGAACGAGATGAGCGCGACGGCCCAAGAGGTGGCCAAAAACGCCCAACACGGCTCGAAGGCCACCCATGCCGCTCAAGATGCGGCCAAGGCCGGCAAGGACGTGGTCAGCGGTACCATGAACCGCATCGAGCAGCTGGCCAACGAGGTTCAGAACGCGGCGGAGGTTATCCGCGAACTCGGACGCGACAGCGAAGAAATCGGCAAGGTTCTCGATGTCATCAGAGGCGTCGCGGAACAGACCAACCTGCTGGCTCTGAATGCAGCCATTGAGGCGGCCCGCGCGGGCGAAGCTGGACGCGGATTCGCAGTGGTTGCGGACGAGGTCCGCTCCTTGGCCAACCGAACCCAGACCTCGACCCAAGAGATCCATGCGATGATCGAGCGACTGCAGCAAGCAAGCCGCCGCGCGGTCTCCGTGATGGAGGACAGCCAGCAGCGCGCGGTCGAGAGCCGCGAGAGCTCGATCGAAGCGGAAAGTTCGCTCGACGCCATCACTATGGCGGTGACCACCATCAACGACGTCAACACCCAGGTCGCAAGCGCGGCCGAAGAGCAGAGCGCTGTGGCGGAAGAGATGAACCGCAACGTCTCCAGCATCATGGACGCAGCGGAAGGCAACGCCCAGTCGGCGCGACTGACGACAGAGGCATCGGAGCAATTGGCGCGACTCGCGGCGGATCTTCAGAACCTGGTTGGACACTTCAAGGTTTGACACGCGCGCAGTCGAGCGCCTGCGGAGCCTCGCAGGCGCTCGACTCACCGAACTACTGACGGCGTTCGGACCGGTCCCTGTAAAGCTGAGCGGAAGCGACCTGCTCGCCGCGACGACATCCTCGAATCATCAAGGGATGCATCAGAAAAAGTCAGCCGTGCCAGGTTTGCTATTGAGCTGCATCGCACGCTGTAGATAGCGACGTTCCAGGTCTTCAACCGACATCGACTGCGCCCGTGGAATACGACGCAGATAGACTGCATAGTCACCGCCATAGAAATGGATCTGGCGCCCATGATCGCCGCCCAGGTCCTGCGCGACCAGCGCAATCCCATCCTGATCCAAAAAGCGTCGAACGAAGTGCACATTCGCCGTTCCGATCGCCTCTCGACCCGGCGACGGTGGGGTGAGTGAGTCCAAGACGTTCCCGCCGCCGAAGGCCTTGGCGCGCAACCGACCCCGCCGAGCTCCCAAAGCAAGCATGCCGTTCACCAGCAATTCCATTGCCCACAGTCCATAGCGTCCGGCCTCCGAATCCAGCAAAGGCTGATCGACCGACCAAGAGCGCATCGGCAGCAGAAAATGATTCATCCCCATCACGTGCGCCTCCGAGTCGAACAGACAGACGGACACACAGGATCCGAGCAGCGTCGAGATCAGCATGGGCTCACGCGTCACATAGTATTCGCCCGGATACAGGAAACGCTTGTCAACGCGCGTTCCTTCGACTTTCAATCCGTCCGCGAACGAGCTCTGCATTTCCACATGAGGCCCCTCACTCACCTTGGACGTAAACGCGGGATGGATAGCTGAAGCAGGTGCGCCCCGGTGGTCAGGCCCTGCAGGGAGTCGATTAGCGGATGGAGACTGATCCGCCGATTCGGCGATACAACGACAGAATCGACCGAGATCCTCGGCCTTGGAGACGAACGAGGGTCCAGCAAACCGCACAGGCGGGACAATCAAGGATCGACATCCTGGCTCGTTCGAGCCGCCTCCTCGCCGAGACGACGCAGCGCCGCCAGTTCCTGGATGGAGAGAAGGTGGTCCATGCTCAGTATGACGACGAAGACATCGTCCACCCGCCCCATGGACTCGATGAAGTCGGTCCGGATCTCGGAGCCGAACTCGGGCGGAGGCCTGATGTCGGCGCGCGCGATATCCAGGATGCTGTTGACCTCGTCGACCAGCATACCGAGCACATGGCCGTCGCCCACCCCGGCCAGCACCTCGACCAAAACGATACAGCTGCGCTTGGTCAGAATCAGCGGACTGCGGCCAAGACGGGCACCCAGATCGACGACGGGGACCACGCTGCCGCGCAGGTTGATAACGCCCCGAATGTAGTCCGGGGTCATGGGGACGCGCGTCACCTGCGGAGTCTCGATGATCTCCTTGACCGCACTGATCGACATCGCAAAACGCTCGTCGAATACGGAAAAGGTCAGATACTGACACATCTCTTCCGCCCCATCCCGAGCTGCCTCGCCCCTTTTGTCGCTCACAACGAGTTCACCCATCGCCATCCTCCGCTCAGAAGCGCTCGAAATCTTTGTGCGTGAAATCGGCGAGATCGGCCGAGCTATTGGCGAAATCGTCGGCCCTGTGATTCGGGGTGTTGGCCAGGCGCGGCGTTGGACGCGCGACCGGTCGGGAATCAGAACCTTCCATGCGGAAGAAGGACATGATCTCTTGGAGTTGATTCGCCTGACCGCTCAACTCCTGCGAGGTCGCCGCCAACTCCTCCGATGAGGAGGCGTTTTGCTGGGTCGCCTTGTCGAGTTGCGTCATGGCCTCATTGATCTGGCCGATGCCAGCCGCCTGCTCTCCGGACGCGGCGGTGATCTCCTCGATCAGGTCGGCGGTTTTGACGATATTGGGCACCATCTGCTCCAGCAAAGAGCCGGCCTCCTCGGCGATGGTCACGCTGCCGGTCGCCAGCTTTTTGATCTCCTGCGCTGTCGCACCGCTGTTCTCGGCCAGCTTGCGAACCTCGGCTGCCACCACCGTGAAGCCCTTGCCATGTTCACCAGCACGCGCCGCCTCGATGGCCGCATTGAGCGCAAGCAGATTGGTCTTATAGGCGATGTCCTCGATCAGACCGATCTTGCTCGCGATCTCGCGCATCGCCGCAACGGTACGCTGAACCGCTTCGCCACCACGCCGAGCCTCCTCAGCCGAATGTTTGGCGATCCCATTGGTGACGCGGGCGTTCTCGGTGTTCTGCTGGACCGAGGCGTTCAGTTCCTCAATGCTCGCTGAGGTCTCCTCGACACTGGCCGCCTGTTGGGTCGCCCCCTGGCTCAAGGACTGCGCCGTCGCGCTGACCTCGGTCGAGGCCGAAGACAGATTATCCGATCCGCTTCGCACCTCTCCGACGACCTGACGCAAATGTTCGACCATCAGGGACATATCCCGATAGACACCGCAGATCCCGGTCTGATCGAAATCGACGGCCAGGTTCCCACCCGCGATCTGACGGGTAACCTCCGCAATCACCGCAGGATCCTTACCCAACTGACCCATCACGACGCGAACGATCCACCAGGCGATCAGAACGCCCATCAACAGGGCCAGCGCGGACAAGATCGCGATCACCACCACCGCGCGATCGTTGGCCGCCTGAAGCTTCGACCCGAGGGCGTCTTGCTCCTCTCTATAAGAGGCTTTGACCTTGTCGATATCCTCAGCAAATTTTGGTCCAAGCGTATTGAGCGTTCCCAAAATGATCTGATCGCGGTCATGGACGAGGCCCACCAGTTGACCGAAGGCCGTAGAGTAGTCGTCCTTAAAACGCATGATCTCTGCCAGCAGGACACGACGCGAAGGATCTTGAAGATCAGCGTCCAATGTTTCCATCTGCTTGACGAACGCATCCCACTCCCGATTCGCCGTATCAGCATCGTCCTGCGCCCCAGTCGCGATGAAACCACGGACATTGAGCCGAGCGAGCAGTAGATAGCGGAGGCCGCGAGCGGCGGACAAAACGGCATCCGTGTCACCGGATTCGTTCGCACTCTCAAGCATACGGTTCAGGCGCTGCTCGATCTGCGCCCCCACGACGATCAACACCTCATGTTCGATACGGTCGCTTTCCTGGGTTTTAGAGACCATGGCGTCGAAAGACTGGGAGTAGGTCTCGATATCCGTCAAAGACTGCGCCAACCTCGCCTTGCGCTCGGGATTCTGAACCAGTCCTGACATCTCATTGAGCATCGCCTTGGTCGATTCGACATAACGCCTGAAGTCAGCGACGCTTTCAGCGCTATGCGTATGAATGAAGTCCTTCACCTCAAACCGCGCCAGCAGCATAACCGCCTGCATCTCACCCATTCGGCTGGAGCGGATCGCCTTTCCACGGTACTCGGAGAGTCCGACCGAGGCACGATCGATCGTCAAGAAAGAAAGCCCCCCCACCACAACCAATAGCACCAGCACGGTACTGAAACCAAGAGCGAGCCTCTTGGCCATGGTCATCGAACTCAACATGGAACTCTCCTTATCGACTCAGGTATCCAGAGAAATCGCGCGCAACGACCCCGAACTCCGACTTTCCGGACAGCGCCGCCATCTAATGTGTCGTCAACATCGCATTCGTACTCGGACGCCCTACCTGACCGACTGCCGCCAGCTCGGCGACATCCAGAATCAAGGCAATCTCGCCCGTCCCCAGAATGGTCGCGCCAGCGACCCCGCGAAGACGCTCGAACAGCTTCCCGAGCGGTTTGATCACAGTCTGTAGCTCACCGAGCAGGCCGTCGACGACCAGCCCCATCCGGTGACGGCCGAAGCGCACCACCACCAGGCTCTCGCGCTGATCGACGCCCCTGTTTTCACGGCTCTCGAACAGCTCGGTCAGGCGAATGAAAGGCAACACCTCGCCTCGCAGGTTGATGTAATGCTGACCGTTGCCATGGCGCCCGAGCGTGCTCTCGACGTTCATCTCGACACATTCGACCACCTGTGAAAGCGGGATGATGAATTTGTCCCCCCCAGCGGCGACGAGGAACCCCTCGATGATCGCAAGTGTCAGCGGCAAGATGATGGTGATCTTGGTACCGACCCCAAGCGTGCTCTCCAGCTCGACCGAACCGCGCAACTCCTCGATATTTCGCCGAACCACGTCCATCCCAACGCCGCGCCCCGAAAGATTGGTCGCCTGTTCCTTGGTGGAGAGACCGGGCGCAAAGATGAGACGAAGGAGCTCCTCCTCGCTCAGGCTGTCTTCCTGCTTGACCAGCCCCTGCGCCTCCGCCTTGGCGCGGATGCGCGCGGAATCCAACCCCGCGCCATCGTCGGCGATCTCGATGACGATGTGACCGGAATCATGGAAGGCATTGATATTGAGGGTCCCACCCGGAGATTTGCCCGCAGCCTGTCGGACATCGGGCGTCTCGATGCCATGATCGACGGCATTGCGAATAAGATGGGTCAGCGGATCGATCATGCGCTCGATAACGGTCTTGTCCAACTCGGTTTCGCCACCAGTGATGACCAGATCGATGTGCTTGCCGAGTTCCTGGCAGGCATCCCGCACCACCCGGCGAAAACGCGACAGACACTCCTCGATCGGAACCATCCGCAGCTGAAGCGCGTTATCGCGAATTTCGGACACCAGATAATCGACGCCATCGACCACCTCGCTCGCGTCGTCGATTCCCGCCCGATTGACGATGACGCGAATGGCCGCGCTGCTGGTGACCAATTCGCCCACCAGATCGATCAGATGACCGAGACGCCGCGCATCCACCCGAATGAAATGGCTCTCCTCCTGGCGTCGGACACGCACCGCCTCCTGGGTCTTGGCGGCCTGCTCGACCACGTTGGGCTTGATCGATCCCTGCGCCACCAGGATCTCGCCGAGACGACGCCGTATCTCGGAGCCAGACGACTGCAATCCAGTCTCCGCCTCCTGCGTCATGAGCGCGCGTTCGAGTTCGCGGCGCGTCAAGGCACCGACATGAACGAGCAGCTCGCCGATCGTCCCTACCTGATCCTCATGCACCGCCCCAAGCAGATCGAGATATTTGGCCTGTTCCGATTCGGGCTCCAGAATGCGGATCTCGCAATCCTGCTCGGCAAATTCAAAGACCCCCGCGATGGTCGCCTTGTCCGTATCGCTGCGGAACGCGATTCCGAAACACAGGTAGCAGCTCTCGGGATCGAACGCGTCTGGCCGCTCGGGATCCAGTCGCAACAGGGTCGAAACGTGAACGAGATCCCCCAAGGACCCGAGATAACGCAGAAAGGACAGCGGATCCATGCCGTTGCGAAAGGCGTCCGAACCGAATTCAAGCGTGATCATCCAGGTATCGCTCGAAACCGGCAGGAACTTGCCGATCAAGCGGTCCGCAGACCTCGACTCAACAGATTCCGTCGGCGCGGCAGGCTGACCCAATCGCTGGAGAAGCGCGTCGCCCGCCTCACGCAGCCCCTCGTCGAGCGCAACCGCCCCATCACCCTCCGGGCCCGCCTCGGCGACGAACGCCACCAGGCGTTCCGTATGATCGCGACACTCGACGAGGGTGGCGATGAGAGGATTGGTCAAGGGCCGCAGCCCCGACCGAACCTGATCCATGAGCGTCTCGACCGTATGCGTGAAGTCCACCACCGCGTTGTAGCCAAAAACGCCGGCCGTTCCCTTGATGGTATGCATCGCCCTGAAGACCTCATTGAGCGACTCCGCGTCCTGCGGGTTGTCTTCCAAGGCGAGTAAGGCATCCTCCATCGACTGCAGCAGCTCGGCGACCTCTTCGATGAAGGCTTGGCGGGCATTATCGAGGTTCATGAGACTCCTGCTCCGACTGAAAGGCATCGATACCGAAGGCGGGCCCTAAATGCAGCAGGGCGATGGCCTCATCCACGACCTGACTGCGAGCGACCAACGTCAGACTCTTGCCTTCGCGCTCGGCCAGTTGCACGATCCAGAGCAGACATTGCAAACCGGCACAATCGATTTCGGAGACGGCGGAGAGATCGAGTGCGCACCGATCATGCGCCACCATGCAGTCCCGCAGCTTGGCGTATGACTCCGCCGCCGTATAGATGGTCAGCTCCCCCTCAAAGGCAAGCCTAGATGCGTCTTCCGAAGACTCACGAGGCGGATTCATCGATCGAACCTCCCTGTCTCAGGGCAGAACCAGCTTGGATACGGCCTCAAGCAATGTCGGTGGCTGAAAGGGTTTGACCAACCATGCCTTGGCGCCAGCCGCCCGAGCGGCCTCTTTCTTCTCGGGCTGGGTCTCGGTCGTCAGCATCATGATCGGGGTGAAGCGATAACTCGGCTGCTTCTTCAGCTCCTGGACCAGGGTAATCCCATCCATGTTGGGCATGTTGACGTCGCTGATGATCAGGTGCACCTTTTGGCCCGCAAGTTTGGCCAGCGCATCCCGGCCATCACTCGCCTCGATCACGTCGTATCCCGCCCCTCTCAGGGCGATCGCGACGACGCTTCGCAGCGACGCCGAGTCATCAACCATCAGGATGGTCTTCGCCATAAGGCTCTCCATTTGACACAGTGAGCGTCCATCAGCGCACCTCGATGCCAGGTCGCGGACGACTTAAAAACTAGGGTTATCGGCGTAGATGAGCATGTATCGACATTTGAGACATTCGTGATGCGAATACATTCACACCAGCGAGAGCCAAGAATCCACTCCTGGAGCGGCTCCTAAAAAATGTCGGCTCGGATCCGGTATTGCGCTCGACCGAGGCACCTGTCCTATGATGCAGGTCGAGCACCTAGATGATAGTGTAGGAATAGATAATCTTGGCCAGCAAGCTATGAATCTCAAGGATATACCGCTTGCGTAGCATGAGATTGCGCTTCGAGCAGGCCAACAATCGCCCGCGCAATCCTCCAGCCCCTCTCGAACATGGCCCAGAACCTGATTCATACGATTCTGGAACTGCATACGAATCAGCGAGGCCCCGATCGAAGCGTCCCGCTCAGCTGCCGAAGTTGGTTGGCACCTGCTATTGATGGCGTCGGTCGTCTGACGTAAGCCCGCCAGCACCTGCTCGACCCCGATCGCCCATAGGATTCACGTTGAATCTCGGCTCGAGAGACGCGGGGGGAGAGGAGCGGCCATCCGCCCCCTGTAGAAATGCGACGAGAAGAACAAACGCAAGCGCCCAGACAAGAACCCGAAGCATCGACCAGAGTAGCGCGGCAGAAGTTGCCCGCTCGGCTCGGGCTTTGCTGGTCGATCGACACGTGCCGCCGCTCCTTATGTATTCGTGCGATTCATCCGTCGATTCAACGCCCCGTAGATCGACACAGCAGCGTCACACCCCATGCCTTGATGCTAACCTGCACCTAAGATGCCCACAAGGCCACGATGTCTCTTCATTCGATCGTCCTGGCCACCGAGCGTTGAGCACAGGGGTGACGCATTGAGGCATCCTCAAACCAGCACCGCAGCACCCACGCAACGGACTCACTCTGTCTGCGCGAACGCACCGAGGAAGCGATCGAGGCTTTCTTGGAATAGGGACTGCTGGTCGCTCGACGCATCCTTGAAGGCGCTGTCCTGCTGGACGAGGTTACGCATGATCTGAGCAGCGGACTCTCGGACCTGATCGAGAAAATCGAGCGCCGGATTGGCAACGCTATCGTTCATATCGCGCCCCAGATTTGCAAGTCGCCTCGCTCCTTGGGTCTGCTCCGGATTGTCCATCTGCTGAGTCTGCTGGTAGCGCTGAGCGGCAGAATACTGTTCCGAGCGGCTCATCCGAAGGTTCATCGAAGACAACTGAGAACTGTCGAAGGAGACATCCGAAACCTGTTCAAAGGCCTTCTGCACGTCACCATTGTAGAAGTTCGACGCAACCTGACCGACATCCCGCACCAGATTCTGAATGGCCTCCAACTCATCCGCATTCAGATCGCCCTCGACGCTGAATCGATAACCGCTGCTCTCGCTCCGACTCAGATCCAGGGTCATCGCCTGATTGCCCTCACTGTCGGCAGCTGCGGCAACCGTGTTCTGAATGTCGAGGTTGCGGCTGAAGCTCACCTTGACGGTATCGCCCTCCCGGGTCTTGAGTTCGAGCGAGAAATCCTCGGCACGCTGATAGCGCTCCGCCATTGAGGCTCCAACGACCGACTCGGTCAGAGTTGGCGACTGCTGCGATACCTTCGAGGGATCCAGGTCGGCAAGGGCCTCGAAGGTCTTCTTCTCGGTATCGGCGACCTGAGTGGCGATATCGCCATTGAGCATCTTGAGATTCGACAGGATGTCCTTGGCCTCCTTGAACCCCTGCTCCACGCCCTTCATCGCGCTGTCGTACAAGGCCTGGACCTCTTCATCGGATTTTCCGCGCGCACGCGCGTTCTCCAACCCAACGGCGACGAATTTACTAATGCGGCCAGCGATTTTTTCCGGGCTGTAGTCGTTGGCGTCAAGTTTTTTGATGTCGCTGACATCCATACCGGGAATCTCGCGCGCAATACCGGACAGCGCCTTGTCCTGAAGGGTGGACAGGGCGCGACTGGAATTGGCGGATCCGCTCTGGGCATCCGAAGCAGCGGTGCTGGAATAGCTTTTGAGGCTGTAAGCACTCGACACCGACGAGGCTTGAGAACTGATATTGATCACGGCGAACTCCCTGGGCTGTGGGCACACCTGAAGATATCGGCCGAACCTTGCCGAGCTTGAGTGCCGCGAGTGTAAAAACAGCGTTGCGAACCGGGTTGCCGAACGCGATCAGGACGAGCGCCGCTCGATCGAAACCAATCGATGATTGTCGTCGACGGTGAGACAGAATTCGCCATGGATACCGTTGATCGAGACGAATTGGCGCAAATTCGATGCGGGGAACGACAGGTTGCGGCCATCGTGAGCCCGCACCACTACCCGACCGGCACTACCCTGGTAGTGACGCAGATATTCTGTGGGAGAGATTTGAAGTCTGAAGTAGAAGCGCTGCATGGATCGGAAAAGGCTACATGAATCGACCCCGCCGACTCTCCGAACATACAGGATGAACCGGACCGCGCAGCGGCGTTCGGATACATCCGATCGGTCACGCGTCCGATATCAATCCCAGCACAACCGGATCAGGACGACAGGATGCCGCGAATCGCACCGGTGGCACAAGGTGAGCCTCCCGCCACACGATCGCCATGACGGGATGGCTCGCCGAACGGAATCGTCGAGACCGTTTGTTCAGTTGAGATCGTTGAGAAACTCGACACCCACCATATGCTGCGACTCTCCTTGACTGACCCGAGCGACTCGCGCCGGACGTCGCAGGGGATCGATGCGCTCGCTGGGACTGCGGACCAGAATTTCCAGCTCTTCGCCGGGATCGAGGATCTTATCCGTATAGAAGGCGCAACCCGAAGCGCTCAGATTGATCAACTTGGCGGCAATCACCTGCCCCGAGGTTAGCCGCGTGATCGAGACCTCCGTCTCGGCGACTAAACGCATGAAATCGCGACGTTCGTCATCTAGTAGCATCTTCATCTCCCAGTGGATTGGATTATAAGCCGCGCTATTGGATCCAGATCGACAGCATAACCTCGACATGCGCCATGTTCGACCTCCCCCCAGGCCTCGACACAGGCCCATCCGAGAACACTCAGCGCCGTGGCGCAGCGCCCCGATCGGGCTCCGAATCCTGGTCGGGTTCGGCATCCGGCACGCGACGCGGATCGACCTCATCTTCGTCGAGCAGAATACGCCGCGCGTCACCCTCAAAGTCGTCGAACTGACCGCTGCGCGCCGCCCAGAAAAGCACCGCTACAGCCGCCAGCCCCAGGAGCAGCATACCGGGAATCAGCCCATAGATGACATCCATCATGCCTCCAACGATCAGCTCGACTCGGCACGAATGCGCGCCGAGTTTCCGATCACGGCAAGCGAGCTCAAGGGCATGGACACCGCCGCGATCAGAGGGGTCACGATGCCGGCCATGGCCAATGGCACCATGACCAGATTGTAAAGAATGGAAATGCCGATGTTCTGACGAATGGTGCGCAGGGTGCGTCGCGAGAGTTCGACGGCCTCGACCACGCGATCGAGTTCGCTCGACATGAGCACGATATCCGCACTGGCGATGGAGACATCGGTTCCGCTGCCCATGGCGATACCAACGTCGGCGCGCACCAGGGCCGGCGCATCGTTGACCCCATCTCCGATCATGGCAACCGCGTGCCCCTGGCGCTGCAGATCGGCGACGACCGCATCCTTGTCCCCCGGCAGTACCTCAGAGACGGCGATCATACCTCCGAGCTGTGCCGCAACGCGCTCGGCAACCTCGCGCCGATCGCCGGTCAGCAGAATCGTCTCCAGCCCCTTGTCACGCATCTCCCCAATGAGGGCACGCGCGTCGGCGCGCAGCCTGTCCCTGATCCGCAAACGCAAGACCTCCCGCCCGTCGAGCGCGCAATGGACCAGTCCATCGATCTCGGAATCCGGTTCGGATACCGCCGCAATGGAGACGCCATTGCGCACGAGCCATTCCCGGTTTCCGATCACCAGGCTCTCGCCCTCGACACGCCCCCGAATCCCCATGCCTGGCGCAACCTCCACATTCTCCACGCGAGCGCCAGAGCAATCGATTTCGGCGCACGTGCAGAAATCACAGATGGCCAATGCGACGGGATGCTCGGAAAGGCGCTCCAGCGCACCGCAACGGGCCAGAACGACGCGCTCGGACTCGGTCAAGCGAGCGACGTCCGAGCACCAGTCGCCACCGGGCCGCGACCAACCGACCAGGGCCGGGCGTCCCTCGGTGAGGGTTCCCGTCTTGTCGAAGACGAAGTGACTGATCTCCGAGAGCCGTTCGAGCACGGCGCCATTCTTGATGAGAATGCCGCGCGCGGCACCCCGACCCGAGGCCACGGCGACAGCCATGGGCGTCGCCATGCCAAAGGCGCATGGACAGCTGATGATGAGCACCGAGGTCGCGGCCATCAGGGCCTGCTCGACGTTCTTGCCGAACCAGAAAACGAAGGTGACAGTCGCAAGCGCCAATGTGACGGCAACGAACCAGGGCACGATCCGATCGGCCAAACGCTGAATGGGCGCGCGACTGGACTGCGCCTCCTCGACCAGCTGGATGATGCGCCCGAGCGCCGTCTCGCGCAGCAAGGCGGAGATGCGGATCTCCAGCACTCCCGCTCCGTTGATCGTCCCGGCGGCAACCCGATCGCCAACCGATTTGGACACCGAACGCGATTCACCGGTCAGCATGGATTCATCGACGCCACTGTGGCCGGAGACCACCTCCCCATCGACCGGAACCCGCTCTCCGGGCCGGACCAAAACCCGCTCGCCGATCCTGAGCGAGCGGATCGGCACCACCACCTCCTGCCCCTCATCGAGACGGGTCGCGACCTTGGGCTGCAGATCGAACAAACGCTGGGTGGATGCGACCGCGCGCCGTCGCGAGATGGCCTCCAGATAACGCCCAACCAGGATCACAAAGAGAAAGTTCACCACCGTGTCCCAGTAGACGGCACCGGTTTCGGAACCACCGAGCGTCACGTAGAGCGAATAGCCATAGGTCGCACTGACCCCGATGGCGATCGGCAGATCCATGCCGAGACGTCCGTTCTTCAATCCAGACCAAGCCCCCTTGAAAAAGGGCGATCCCGAGTAGACCAAGGTCGGTGTCGCCAGGATGAAGCCGATCCAGTGGAAGAGATCCCGGAACTCGCCACGATCCGCTCCGCTATAGAGCGCGATCGAGATCCACAACAGGTTCATCATGGCGAAACCGGCCCAGGCGAGACGGTACAAGAGCGCACGGTTCTCGCGACCGATGGCATCCTCGGCCGAGGCCGGGTCGAAGGGGGTGGCGCGATAACCGATGTCGCTCAGACGACGCAGAATCCGCGACAGCGGCAGACGCGCATTGTCCCAGCGCACGCGCAGACGCCGACCTGTCAGGTTGACCCGCGCCTCCTCGACGCCCGGCAATCCCTGCACGCCCCGCTCGATCAGCCAAACGCAAGCGGCGCAGTGGATGCCTTCGACCAGCAAATTGATCTCGCGCCCCTCGCAAGAGACGTCGGTGAATTCCTCTTGAACGACGTCCAGGTCGAAAAGCGAGAGATCCTTTGGCGGATCGGGTGGCGGCCCCAGCATCTCGCCATCCGGCGTGCGGCGATAGAAGCCTTCGAGCCCGGCTGCATGAATCGCCTCGCACACGGATTTGCAGCCGGAGCAGCAGAAATGACGCTCATCCCCGGCGATACGCGCACTCGCCGCTCGGGTCCTTGGATCGAGCGGCAAACCACAGTGGTAACAGCGACCGACCTCGACCGACGACGGGCTCGGTTGGAGCTCCGATTCGACTAAGACGACGGCCTGGTCGGACACGAATCAACGTCCGCCGACGTTCACGCGCTCGCTCAGGCTGTACTCGTCCTCACCGGATCGAACCGCGATCAGCGTGTCCCAGACCCCGACGAGCGGGAAACCGGCCCGCGCCACATAGCGACCCTGACCCTCGCGAGTCATGGGCAGCATGAAATCACGCGCCGCATCGGACGGACGATAGGCATAGAAGGTCACAGATTCCGGGTCCAGCGGCTGCCCCGCCTTGTCGACCAGGAAGAAACGGATGGCTTGTGGCTCGTCGACACGCAAATCCGCCGGAATGTCGGATTGCATGGTCCAGCTAGGATGACGCGCCCGGCGTGACAGGAGCGTCTTTTCGTAGTCCTGTCCGCGCTCGTAGTAATCGGCGTTGACCAGTCCGGGATTCGTCGCGAACGCCAGATAGACCATCACCAGATTAACGCCGAGCACCGTCGCCAATAGGCCGATCCAGCCAATGACCCAGGGGTTGCGGAAGGGCGTCGTATCGGTCGACGGCGTATGGGTGGTCATTGGAGCCCCCGTGAATGGATGGGAATCGATGGATGAGGATCAGCGATTCGGACCGATGAAGACGCTCTCGCGTTCGGTCTCGATCGTCTGCCCGGAAGGAAGCTGCGTCTCGGCATGGAACAGGATGGGCTGCTGCACCTCGGCCAGGTCCCGGCGCGGGATCTTGACGAACAGCCTAGCCGGCGTGACGTTTCCGGGATCGGCCATGATCGGCATGTCCGCGCCCACGAGTGTCATCCGATCATGACCCGATACGCTGAGCGTGACCGCAATCGGCTCAGGGGTCTTGTTGAGCACCTTGAGCGTGTAGGCGTTCTGGATCGAACCGTCGCTCTGCAGCACGAACAGCGGCGCGCGCTCATGCAGTACCTTGAGCTCGATGGGTGCGAGCGAGGTCAAGCCATAGAGAATCCCGCCAAGCGCCAGCGCCAGAATGCCGGAATAGACCCAGACCCGCGCCCGAAGCAGCAGGGGCTTGGTCGAACGCCCTTCCAACTCGTCGAGCGAGGCATAACGGATCAGACCGCGCGGACGCCCGACCTTGTCCATGACGTGATTGCAGGCATCGATACAGAGCGCACAGGTGATACAGCCCTCCTGCTGGCCCTGACGAATGTCGATCCCCGTCGGACAGACCGCGACGCACTGGTTGCAATCGACGCAGTCCCCAACGGCCTTTGCCTCCTCGACGCGCCGGCCCCGTCCCCTCGGCTCCCCGCGCTGCTCGTCGTAGGCGGGAACGACGGTGGTTCTGTCGAGCATCACTCCCTGGATGCGTGCATAGGGACAGAGCCAGAAACAGGTCTGTTCGCGCAGAAAACCGGCCAACACGTAGGTTCCGGCGGTGAAAAGCGCCACCGTGGCATAGGCCGCACCATTCGCTTCGCCGACGAAAAAGGTCCGCCAGAGCACGAAGGCATCGGTGAACCAGGCAACGAAACTGAAGCCGGTCAGAAAGCCGATGAGCATCCAGAGGCCATGTTTGATCGCCTTGATCCGCAGCTTGTCGAGGGTCATCGGCGCCTTGTCGAGCGTGCGCCGAGCCGCCGGAGGGCCTTCGAGGCGCTCCTCGATCCAGGTGAACACATCCGTCCACACCGTCTGGAAGCAGAAAAAGCCGCACCAGGCCCGTCCAACCAAGGCGGTGACGACCGCGAGCAGGATCGCGAAGAAGAGCAGCAACAGCGACAGCATCCAGAAGTCCTGAGGCAGGACCGTCGTGGAAAAGAGATGGTATTGCCGATTCGGGATGTCGAACAGCACGGCCTGCTGGCCATTCCAGCGCAGATAGGGACCAAGGAAGTAGATCAACCACACCGAAGCCATGAGCCATTTGAAGCGACGCCAGGGTCCCGAAAGACGCTTGGCATGGATCGTCTCTCCGCCGGCATTGACATGCCAATCGTCCGCCTCGCGATAGAGCGCGTCGACGACGGATGGGGCGGAGACCTCTTGCTTACGCATCGACTTGACTTCCCCACTGCTGGATCAACGGGTTCAAACAGACCCTACTCTCAAACCTTACGGCGACAAAAAGGGGGATTCGAGCATCCCCCTAGCGACACCATGACTCGTCTCGTGTCTCGCCTCATGTCATCCGTCTTGGTCGCGACGAGAATCCGCGTCGCGGTTCATCAACTCGACGACCTTGAAGCCAAGGAAGACAGCGATCCCGATGGCCACCAAGACACCCGCGATGGACATTAGGGTCACCAGGTCCCAAGTCAAGAATCCACCCATCATCTCCCCCTCCTCGCGCATGCTGTCATGACGAACCCTCACGAGCGTGGGGCAAGCGATGAGCCGCCCCACGACGAAACGAGACAAAACACCTCAACCGCCGGAAATCATTTCCCCCCACCCAGCTCATGGACATAGACGACGAGCTTCTTGATCTCCTCATCGGAAAGCTTGCCGACGGAGGCGAACGCGGGCATCACCGCATTGCGGGTCTCGGGCACGCCCGGCTGGTTCACGCCATACATGATGGTGTGCTTGGCGCTCTCGAAACCGCCCGGCTCGAAGCGCCAGATACCGTCGGTGAGATTGGCTGCACCCACGGTGACCACATCGCCATTGGGCAACTCGGCCAAGACACCGTTCGCCGCCTGACCATGACAGGCGGTACAGCCCTTGGTCCTGAACAAGGCCCATCCCGCTTCGCTGCCGCCCTTCCCGGCGGTCTCGCTCATCTGCACCACCCAGTGAGCGAGCGTATCCACCTCATCCGGCTTGAGGATGCTCTGATGTGCGGTCATCGCACCCTGACGGCCTCCGCTAATGCTCTGGGCAATCTTGGCCGTGGTCCCGCCATAGAGCCAGTCGTCGTCTGCAAGCACCGGATAGCCCGGATTGCCCTGCCCACCGCTGCCATGGCAGGCGGAACAGTTGTCGCCGAAGAGCACCTTGGCCGAGGCCAGGGTGTACTGGGTCAGGCCGGGATCGGCGATGATCTCGTCGGCGGTCATGCCCTTGATCTCGTCCTCGAACTCGGCGCGCTTGGCCGCGACCTGTTCCAGGCCCCGCTTGTACTCCTTCATCTGGGTCCAGCCCAGAATACCCTGCGTCGGCTCCTGCCCGACCGGCCAGGAAGGGTAGAGGATGGTGTAACCGACGACCCAGAGAATCGAGGCCCAGAGCCCGATCATCCACCAGCGTGGTGGCAAATTCTTGAGTTCGCGCAGATTGTCGTCCCAGATGTGCCCCGTGTTGTTTTCGCCCGGAAAGGGATTATGGTCCGCCATCGTTGTCTCCGTTGTTCTCGCGGTCCTCGTCGAACAGGATGTGCTTCTTGGATTCGAGCCGCTCCCGATTCTTCGGACGAAAGACCTGAAAATAGGCCACGAGCATGAGCAGGAAGATAACAACCGTCAGAATGGTGCCGACCCAGTCGTTGAGCGTCATCGCCTGCCAGTCGGTCTCGAAGTAGCTAGCCAGACTATTCACGGTAGGCCTTCGAATCATCAAGCTTGACCATGGTGCCCAAGACCTGGAGATAGGCGACGAGCGCGTCCATCTCGGTCTTGCCGTCGAGCAAGGCCGGAGCGGCCTCGATGTCGGCATCGGCGTAAGGCACACCGACCAGGCGCAGCCCCTTCATATGGCGCCTGACACTCTTTCCATTGACGTAGGAGTGATCGAGCCACGGATAGCCCGGCATCACGGATTCCGGAACCAGCGCGCGCGGGTCACGGAGATGTTGACGGTGCCACTCGTCCGAATATTTGCCGCCGACCCGCGCCAGATCAGGCCCAGTGCGCTTGGAGCCCCATTGGAACGGATGGTCGAAGATGGACTCGGAGGCGAGCGAATAATGGCCATAGCGCTCCTTCTCGTCGCGGAAGGGGCGAATCATCTGCGAGTGACAGAGATAGCAGCCCTCGCGCTGGAAGATGTCGCGCCCGGCCAGTTCCACCGCCGTATAGGGGCGCACACCATCCCCCGTCTGCCAGTTCCATTGAGTCTTTCCCGCTTCATCGATCGCAACGATCGGCTCCTTGCCGGACTTGCCCCAGACGATCTCGGGGAACTTGGTGTGCTCCAAGGTGTTCTTCATGAAGAAGAGCGGCACGATCTCGACCAGCCCACCGATGGAGAGCACGAACCCGAGAACGATCAAAAGGGCCCAGATGTTGATTTCCATCCATTCCTGGAAAGACTTTGGCTTCACCTTTGCGTCAGACATGGCTACGACTCCTTGCGGATCAGGCGGCGACAGGAACGGCCCGGGCATTGGCCAGGCTGCCCGAAACGACGGATTTACGGATGGTCATGAGCACGTTGAAGAGCATCACGACGGCGCCCAGCAAGAAGATCATCCCGCCGATCGCGCGCATCGCATAATAGGGATGCATGGCGTCAACCGACTCGACGAAGGTGTAGGCCAGGGTGCCGTATTCGTCGTAGGCACGCCACATGAGGCCCTGCATGATCCCCGATACCCACATGGCCACGATGTAGATGACAGTACCGATGGTCGCGGTCCAAAAATGGAAATTGATGAGTCGCACCGAGAACATCTCGGTGTGATAGAGACGAGTCATCAGATGGTAGATGGCGCCGATCGAAATGCCGGCCACCCAGCCCAAGGCACCCGAATGGACGTGACCGATCGTCCAGTCCGTGTAGTGCGAGAGCGCGTTGACGGTCTTGAGCGACATGACAGGCCCCTCGAAAGTCGACATGGCGTAGAAGGCCAAGGCGATGATGAGGAAGCGCAGGACATAGTCGGTGCGCAGGCGGTCCCAGGCCCCGGACAGCGTCATCATGCCGTTCACCGCGCCGCCCCAGGAGGGAATGATCATGGCGATGGAAACGGCCGCGCCGAGCGAGCCGGTCCAATCTGGAAGCGCGGTGTACTGGAGATGGTGGGCACCGAGCCAGACGTAGCCGAACATGAGCGCCCAGAAATGGATGACCGACAGACGGTAGGAATAAATGGGACGCCCCGCCTGCTTGGGCACGAAGTAATACATGATCCCGAGGAAGCCGGCGGTCAGATAGAAACCCACCGCGTTGTGTCCCCACCACCACTGGATCATGGCGTCCTGCACACCGGAGAAGATCGAATAGGATTTGAAGAGTCCGACAGGGATCGCCAGGCTATTGACCACGTGCAGATAGACGATCATCACCATCATTCCCAGGAAGAACCAATTCGACACATAGATGTGCGAGGTCTTGCGGATCGCGATGGTCATGATGAAATTGATGGTGAAGGACAGCCAGACGACCGCGATCAGGATATCGATCGGCCACTCCAACTCGGCGTATTCCTTGGACTGGGTGAGTCCGAATGGAAGGGTCAGCACCGCGAGAACGATCACCGCATTCCACCCCCAAAAGGTGAAACGCGCCCATTTGTCGCTCCACAACCGTACCCCACAGGTCCGCTGCACGGTGTAGAAGGCGGTCGCCATGAGAGTACAGCCGCCGAAGGCGAAGATGACGGCATTGGTATGGACTGGGCGCAGGCGCCCGAAGGAGATGTAGGGGCTATCGAAATTCAGGAACGGCCAGGCCAGCTCCGACGCGATGTAGACCCCGACCGCTGCGCCTACCACCAGGTAGACCACGGCCATCACAGTGAACCAGCGTACAATTTCGAAATTGTACTTCTGCTCCAAACTGGCTTGCATAGACCCCTCCCAAGGAAACACGGGGAAACGACGACGTTTTCGAGGCCATCCAGCCGCATGACTGCATGCCTCGGTCCTTGGACTCCGAGGAGCCCATATCACGGGAACCCTAACCAGCGTCAACACCAGACGCTATATCGATACGGCCTATGACACGGCCGCGCCCAACCGAGAGCGATGCCAAATCAGGGGAAAATATCGGATATGTGTAGACTGCGCGGGAGAGATCAAGTCAGACATCTTCAAGGGCAGCGCCGATCGCTCACTTGAAGAACGAATCGACCGAAAACCCTTCTTTTTCTAGGATATCGCGCAAGCGTCTCAACGCATCCATTTGGATCTGACGCACGCGCTCGCGGGTGACGCCAAGCTCCTGAGCCACGCTTTCGAGTGTCGAATATTCGTAGCCGTGCAGACCGAAACGCCGCTCGACGACCTCGCGCTGCTTGTCATTGAGCTTCCCCAACCAATGTTCGAGATTGGTTTGGATGTCGTCGTCCTGAATGCGGTCCGAGGGATCGTTGGCCGCCTCGTCCTGCAGCATGTCGACCAGAGGCTTATCGGCGTCCTTGCTGTAAGGCGTATCGACCGAAGCAATGCGCTCGTTCAGCCCGAGCATGCGCTTGACGTCACCGATCGGCTTGTCGAGCAGACCCGCGATATCCTCGGTCGTCGGCTCGTGATCGAGTTGCTGGGCGAGCTTGCGAGCCGCCTTGAGATAGACGTTGATTTCCTTGACGACATGGATGGGCAGACGAACCGTGCGGGTCTGATTCATAATGGCCCGCTCGATGGTCTGGCGGATCCACCAGGTGGCGTAGGTCGAGAAACGAAAGCCTCGCTCCGGATCGAACTTCTCCACCGCCCGAATCAGGCCCAGGTTGCCCTCCTCGATCAGGTCGAGCAACGGCAGCCCGCGGTTGAGATAGCGCCGCGCGATCTTCACGACCAGCCGCAGATTGCTGACGATCATGCGCTGACGGGCTGCATTGTCGCCCGACTGTGCCAGACGAGAGAAGTAGACCTCCTCCTCTGCGCTCAGGAGCTTGGATACGCCGATCTCGTTGAGATAGAGACGTGTCGCGTCGAAGTCGCTCTCGCTAGAGGCATACCGCTCGGTCGAAATCTCGCTCTCATCCTTGTCATCGATCGGCTCGCTGCTCGCCGAATCGATCTCCTCGGCATCCTCCGTCTCGATCGAATCCGAGTCCTCGCGAAGCAAGAGCAAGGACTCGCTGTCGATCTCCGCCGAACGTTCGTTGACCTCGCGATCTTTAGCGATGGGCATAATCCCTCTCTCTCCATTATGCCGGTCAGCTCAGTCGCGCTGCGGCAGGTAGAGTACGGGGTCGACCGCCGTTCCATTGCGGCGAACCTCGAAGTGCAACAGGTATCGGCCCTCGGCCCCCTGCCCGACCTCCGCCACCGCCTGCCCACGTTTGACGCGATCCCCCTCCACCACCAGCAGCCGGCGATTGAAGCCATAGGCGCTCAAATACTTATCGTTATGTTTGATGATGATAAGGTTGCCGTAACCTTTGAGTCCACCACCGCTATAGGCCACTTGGCCGTCTGCCGAAGCCCGCACGATATCTCCTGGAGAGCCGCCGATACGGATCCCCGAATGCGTGCGATCTCCCTCCCTGAAGGTCTGGACCAAGGGGCCATCAAGCGGCCAGGACCAGCCCACCCCCGAAGGGGCTCGACGGCTTCCGGCGCCTTCGCGACCGCCGCGTCCAGCAGTCTGCCCCTCCCCTTGCCGAGACACCGGTTGGCGAGATTCCGAAGGCGTTGGCGTCGCCGCCGCCCTCGAAGCAACAGTGGCCGCCGGACGACGCACAGGCGTCTTTCCAGGAGGCGCGGTTCTCAGCAGGGTGTCCGCATAGATAGTGTATGGAGGCTTGAGACGGTTCCACTTCGCAAGCCTGCGCGAGCTGATGCCGAGCCGCTCCGCGACCACGCTCAAACTGTCGCCTCGCCGCACGAGGTAGAAGCCATCCGGCACCGGCCCCTCCCAGTTCCAGCCGTAGACCGGAGCCGGTCTGCTGGAGGCGCAGCCCTCGACGAGGAGTACGGCCACCAGCATCGATAACACGGCCAACACAGCAACCCACACACGACTCGACAACCAAGATGGGGACCGAAACGGTCGGAACAAGATCGAATCGAGCGTCGAATCCAGGTCTTTATCCAGCATGCCTTCTCCCGCATGACAGGCGTTCACCGGGCAGCGCACAATTCGCCCGCCTCACGCCATCAGGCGATCCCGGACAACAAGGGAACGAAACTGACCGAATCCAATACCTCTTGCTCGAACCCATCGGCGCCACGAACCACCCGCACCAGCATCTGCTGACTCCCCTCGCCGACCGGCATCACCATCACCCCTCCGGGCGCGAGCTGCTCGGCGAGCATCCGGGGTACGCCGCGCGGCGCAGCCGTCACCATGATCCCCTGAAAGGGTGCGTACTCGCGCCAACCCTCGGCCCCGTCGCCATGGCGAAAACGGATGTTGCGCATCTTGAGTTCGCCGAGCCGCCGCTGGGCGCGTTCGAGCAGTTCGCACACCCGCTCGACGCTGTAGACCCGCCGAACCAGAGAGGCCAGCACCGCCGTCTGAAAACCGGACCCGGTGCCAACCTCAAGCACCGTATCCGGCCGACAGCGCTCGAACAGCGCCTGCGTCATGAGGGCGACCGTATAGGGCTGCGAGATGGTCTGGCCACGACCGATCGGCAGGGCCGAATCCTCGTAGGCGCGACTGGCCAATGCCTCGTCGACGAACAGATGACGCGGCAGATGGCGCATCACCTGCAGCACCTCTTGCGACTGGATCCCGGCATCGGACAGACGTCGAATCAAACGCTCGCGTGTGCGGCGCGAGGTCATGCCAATGCCCGATTCGATCGGGTCTGCCATCAGTTGCATGATGTCAGCCAGCAGCCAAGCGATTCGAGCGCGGAATGTCGGGTCAGATCCACCTGCAAAGGCGTAATGGAGACGTATCCGTTGCGGATGGCATGAAAATCGGTATCCGGCCCCGCGTCTTGCTCGGGTCCGGCGGGACCAACCCAATAGATGGCCCTGCCCCTCGGATCCTGAGAGGCGATGACCGGCTCGGCCTTGTGACGATGCCCGAGTCGAGTCGCCTTGAATCCCGCGAGTTCGGCATAGGGGAGATCCGGCACGTTCACATTGAGGATGATGCTCGATTCGAGCGGCGACTCACGCAGTCGCGACACCAACTCGACGGCCACACGCGCCGCCGTGTCCAGATGGCGAGGCTCGTGGGCCGCGATCGACACAGCCATTGAGGGTAGGCCCAGAAAACGCCCCTCGGTCGCCGCCGCGACCGTACCCGAATAGATCACGTCGTCGCCCAGATTGGGACCATGATTGATGCCGGAAACCACGATATCCGGGTCGGACTCGGCCAACCCGGTGAGCGCCAGATGCACGCAGTCGGTCGGGGTTCCATCGACACGGATATAGCCGTTGGCCATCCGCTTGGCCCGCAGCGGAAACTCCAGGGTGAGCGAATTGCTGGCACCGCTTCGGTCACGTTCGGGCGCCACGACCAGCACCTCACCCAATTGACCGAGCGCGCCGGCGAGGGCGATCAATCCTGGCGACTGATAGCCATCGTCGTTGCTGACGAGGATCTTCATGAAGTTACGGTTGCCCCTATGTGGCTGACGCTTGGATCGCTGAAGGCATACGGGTGACCCGATGAGCCGAGCACATCCTGACCCGATAACGGGGATGCTGGGATGCCGGGAACCGGCCATCCCGACCACAGCGACGGTGAAGCACCGAGATCATACCCAAAAGCATGGCGACCGACACCCTCGCCGCGACGCCCGGAGCCCAACACACGAGCCGCCCGCCAAACCCAGGCGACTCGTGCGCGCTGAAACTCCGCCTCGCCCCCCGATTGAACCTCGATCCCCCGAGGGCGTCTCATGCGAGGACGCCCTCGACTCGACGACCGACACGGGGCTCAAGACCCGATACACGCTGATATACTGGCCGCCACGCGCACCGCCCCCAGCCATCACCCGAGCCGCCATCTCGCACCACGACATGAAGAAACAGATCCAAGAATCCGAGCTGGAATTGTTTCGAGGAGAGATGCGGGATGTTTCGCGCCTGACTCGGGAAACCGCCGAGCCTTACCGCCAGAGGCCGCCGCCCCGGCCGCGCCCGCGCGAGTCCGCGCTCCCCGACGAGGACGGCATCGCCGGCCTGTCGGAATCGGAGATCGAGACGCCGGAGTACCTCCTGTTCGCGCGGCCCGGAATTCAGCGACGCCTGCTCGCCGACCTTCAACGCGGCGCGATCGAGATCGGACTGGAGGTCGACATGCACGGCCTCCAGTCCGAGCACGCCCGGCAACTGCTCGGCGAATTCCTGAGCGAATGCCGCCACCGCCGCGTGCGCTGCGCACGGATCATCCACGGCAAGGGACATCGGTCGTCGGACCGCCAACCCGTGCTCAAGGGCAAGATCAACTACTGGCTGCGGCTCTACGACCAGGTGCTGGCCTTCTGCTCGACGCCCCAGCGCGACGGCGGCACCGGCGCCGTCTATGTGTTGTTACGCAACCCCGACAAGGCCAACAAGGGAGCACGCCGCTGATTACCTCACCGATCACCTCATTCTTCGCACAACCGAGAGCCACAGCCGCCAAGCAGCGCGGCCTCGTCGCTCTGCTCGCATGGATCGGATGCATGACCCCAGCCTTGGCGGAGACACCGCAGATGGGGCTCGCCTATCAGCCCTATATCGGCCAATGGAGTCAGACCCCGGATAACCCCTACGCCAGCGGCCGATTCTATACGCCCTCGTTCAACACCTATGTCGGCGGCATCTCGATTGCCGATCCGGCGCACGCGTTCTTGCGCGCCGAGCAACGGATCGACCTCTATTTCGCCCAAAACGGTCGACTCAGATCCGTCGAGGCCAGCGGCCGGCTCGACTTCGACCCGACGGCCTTAGAGGATGCCTCCGACGCCCAATGGAGCCGCACCCTCTTCCGCTTCTTCGACGGACAGAAACCCGGACCGGCACAAGAGGTCGACAACCAGGCCTCGGTCTTTCGCCAGCTCAGATACCTGGCCGAAGCCGCCCAAGGCGCACCGCTCACGCTGGCAACCTACGGCGCCGGCTTTCAATCCGGCTACTGGCGCGAACTCGACGGCGAAGGCTATGCCACGCTTCCGGTCTGGACCGATAACCGGGTTCGCTTCCATCCTGGCGACGGCGGCCCAACGACGACCAATCGCTCGATCGACGCACTCCATTTCCATTTCCCGCCGACCGCCGCCTATGTGAAACCGGACCCGAGCCGAATCCTGATCCAAACCCAGGGCGAACCGGGGCGCGACCTGAAACTCGATACGGTGCATCTCCGGCTGTTCGCGCCAGCCCGCAAACAGGACCCGGACGCCAGACTCAATCCGGGATTCTTCGCCGGAGACGCCAACGGCCAGATCGCCCTGGCGGCGGCCGAGATCAATGCCCGTGCCGGCAAGCGCCTCCTGACCATCGAGCAAGGCGTCGAGAACGTCGCCGTCTACGGCACCCTGATCAACGACCGCATGCGCTTCGCCATCCTCTCGGCACTCGCCCAGGCCAAGGTCGCGAACGAGCGCTTCCCCGGCACGGTCACCCACCTCATCGTCAGCAACGAATACGCCACCATCGCCGCGAAGACGCCCGGTCAGCCGACCCCGACCGAGCAGGTCACCGAGATGGTACGTTTCGCCAAGGCACAGATGGCACCCGGCGGCGATTTCGCCGGACTCGGACTCAAGGTCGGGGTCCGCAGCAATCAGTTTCGCGCGCTGGATCCGAGGTCGAGCGATCCGGCGATCCAGCAGTTCACGCGTGACGTCAAGGACCTTCTCGCGGACGTGGACTTTCTGATGGAGAACATCTATCCCAGCCCCGAGGCACTGGAGATCGCCGCGAGAACCGGCAACTGGGACATCTTCTTCGCGCCCAAGACCGGTGAACTCGACATCCAGTGGACGCGTCTGACACACACCCTCTCGGAACTCGCCGAAGGCCGTTCCATCGAACTCATGATCGGAGAGATCGGCCAGCCCACCAACGGCATCCCATTCAACCTCTCGGGACAGACAAACCTGAGGACGCCAGCCGCCGGATCGGCCACCGCCCAACTCTCCGCTCATATCGACCGGGACGCGCGACGCCTGACCCATGAGGGTCTCACCATCATGCGCCGCTACTGCAACCCCGAATTGACGACCGCCTTCGTCACGGATGCGTTCGCCTGGTCGCGGAAGAACGGCGTCCAGATCCACCTCTTCGAGGCCTTCGACGAACCCTACAAATTCGGCCAGAATATTCCGCTCCCCGGCCTGAGCGACACCGAATCGCTGCTCAGCTCCCAAGGGAATCAAGGCGCAGAGGGCTTTTACGGACTTTTCGGCTACACAGGCGTCGCCAGTTTCCACACCCAGACGACTCGGACCAGGATTCTCCCCGGCTCCACCTTGCGCGCGCCCCTTGGGAAGGGGCAGAAGTGGGCGGGACAATTCTCAGGGCGCCTCTATTCCAAGCTCCCCGAGTTCGACTTTGCAGAAACGGCCGCCGCGTTCAAACCTGTCATCTCTCACTGATACCATCCGCAACCATGCTGACCTATCCCGACATCGACCCCATTGCGCTCGCCATTGGCCCACTCAAGGTCCATTGGTACGGCCTTATGTATCTCATCGGCTTCGCCACGGCCTGGGGGCTCGGGCGCTGGCGCATCGGCCGCATGGGTGCCCTATGGAACGCGGACAAACTTGACGACCTCGTCTTCTATTGCATTCTGGGCACCATCGCTGGCGGACGCCTGGGCTATATGCTCTTCTACGGCTTCGATCAGATCCTCGCCAACCCGCTCAACATCCTCAAGGTCTGGGAAGGCGGCATGTCGTTCCACGGCGGATTGATCGGCGTCCTGGTGGCCATTTTCCTCTTCGCCCGACGTCAGGGCATGCGCTTCTTCCAGGTCGCAGACTTCCTGGCACCACTGGTCCCGCCCGGGCTGTTCGCCGGGCGCATCGGCAACTTCATCAACGGCGAGCTCTGGGGACACCGCACAGAGATGCCCTGGGGAATGCAACTGCCCTGCGAGCACTTCCCCGGACAATGCCTGGACCAGCCGCCCGGCACCCTGTTGAGCCCGGCCGTGCACGCCTCTCAGCTCTATGAAGCGACGCTGGAAGGGCTGGTGCTGTTCGCAATCCTCTGGAGCTTCTCGCGCAAGCCCCGCCCCATGATGGCGGTCTCGGGACTCTTTCTGACTTGCTACGGCAGCTTCCGCTTTCTGTTGGAATTCGTGCGCACGCCGGACGCCCACATCGGCTATCTCGCCTTCGACTGGCTCACCATGGGGCAGATTCTCTCGACCCCCATGATCCTCAGCGGACTGCTGCTGTTAGGGCTCGCCTACCGCCCGCGCCCCAGCCACAAGACGCAACCGATATGATCATGAGGCGGAATCGGTGAAGATCCGATTTCCGCTCGCCGCCCTGGATCGACACCTCGGATTCCATTGATCTTGCAGACACAAAAAAACCGGCTTAAAGCCGGTTTTTTATTTTTCAGGAAGGGCTACGGCCCCGATTGGGTCACTGCAAGAACCTTCCCGAAAACTGCCGTATCAGGCCATCGTCTTGATGTGCGCATTCAGACGGCTCTTGTGACGAGCGGCCTTATTTGCGTGAATCACACCCTTGCGGGCGGCGCGATCAATCTGAGGCACAGCCTCCTTGAAGGCTTGGATAGCGGCATCCTTGTCTTGCGCCCGGATCGCCTTGACCACCTTCTTGATGAAGGTGCGCAACGCGCTACGCTGCGCCATGTTACGCTGACGACGAACTTCTGCCTGACGCGCGCGCTTACGGGCTTGTGGTGAATTGGCCAAGTGGGTCTCCTGAGAATCCGGCTGCTTGAATCTGCGTGGTAAATTCGAGACCGCCCATTTTTCATGATCCCCCCATAGCTGTCAACCCCTTATCGCACCGAACGCCCCCTCTAACACGGTCCGCACCGCCGTCCGTCGGACCACTCGCTCCGCGACATGGGGCGAGCCCGAAACATCGGTCGCGCGCCAACGAAAGACGCCCAGCGCCAGCGCTTGCCAACCGCCGCGACGGAGCGCGAGAGGCCCTATAATCGCGCCTTTTTCGGAGCCGCCGCGTGGTCTCACTCGCCGCATCGCTCGCCAAGGTCGGCAGCAGCACATTGCTCTCGCGCATCCTGGGATTCAGCCGCGACCTGGTCGTCGCCCGGCTCTTCGGCGCCGATGCCGCGACCGACGCCTTCTTCGTCGCCTTCAAGATCCCCAATTTCATGCGCCGCCTCTTCGCCGAGGGCGCCTTCTCCATCGCCTTCGTCCCCGTGCTCAACGAATACCGCCAACAGCGCGGATTCACCGCACTCAAGAGATTCGTCGACGACATGGCCGGCACGCTCGGCGCCGGACTGGCGCTCATCACCCTGCTCGGCGTCCTGGGCGCGCCCGTGCTGGTGCTGGTGTTCGCCCCTGGATTCGCCACGGACGCCAGCCAGCGCGAGCTGACCGTGGAAATGCTGCGGATAACCTTCCCCTATCTGCTATTCATCTCGCTGACGGCGCTCGCGGGCGGGATCCTCAACACCTACGAACGCTTCGGCGTCCCCGCCCTCACCCCGGTCATCCTCAACATCAGTCTCATCGGCTGCGCTATCTGGCTCGCCCCGCATCTAGAGCAGCCGATCATAGCGCTCGCGCTGGGCGTACTGATCGCCGGCATCGTACAGCTCGCCGTTCAGCTACCCTTCCTGCATCGGATCGGACTGTTGCCACGACCGCGCGTTAACGCCGGCGACCCAGGCGTCAGGCGCGTCATCCGCACGATGGGACCGGCCATTTTCGGGGTCTCGGTCGCCCAGATCAGTCTGCTGCTCGATACTCTGCTGGCCTCGCTGCTGACCACCGGCAGCATCTCCTGGCTCTACTATTCCGACCGTCTGATGGAATTTCCGCTCGGCATCCTCGCCGTCGCACTCGGGACCGTTATCCTGCCGCGTCTATCGCAACGCCACGCCGACAAGGATCCTGCCGACTTCTCGGCGACGCTCGACTGGGCACTGCGGTGGGTGCTGCTGCTGGGGTTGCCGGCGGCCATCGGCCTGTTGGCACTCTCGGGGCCGCTCATGGCCACGCTCTTCCACTCGTCCGAATTCGGTGCCCAAGATGTCGTCATGGCCAGCTACAGCCTCATGGCCTATGCGCCCGGAATCGTCGGCTTCATGGCGATCAAGGTTCTGGCGCCCGGCTACTACGCCCGCCACGACACCCGTGCGCCGGTACGAATCGCCGCCATCGCCCTGGTGGTGGACATCGGGGTTAGCCTGGCCCTCATGTACCCGCTTGGGCATGCCGGACTGGCCATCGGCACCGCCGTCGCTGCCACGGTCAACGCCGGCTTGCTGCTCCATGGGCTCATGCGATCGGGAGTCCTACGGCCAGGATCCGAATGGCCGGCCCTGCTACTCAAGGGATCGCTCGCGAGTCTCGTCATGGGACTCACGCTCATCCTCGGCACGGGCGCGACCGCCGACTGGATCGCGATGGACACCTGGACGCGGATCGCACACCTCTTCACCTGGATCCTCGTCGGCGGCATGCTCTACGCGATCGCCCTGCTGGCGCTCGGAATCCGTCCGTCACATCTGAAGCCCGACTCGGGTTCGAGCGCCTGACGGCGCACTTCAACGACCCTTTTAGGCGGGAGCGACAGAAGACGAATCGCCACGCATCCAGGCCGGCACGATCCGATTGCGTCCCTCGGCCTTGGCGCGATAGAGGGCGCGGTCTGCGGCACCCACGACCTGAGCCGGATCCCCGCCTCGGCCGTCACAGAGCGCCACGCCGATGCTCGCCGTCAGGGGATGCCCAGGGAAACGTTCGAGGAGCAACTGGCCGCGTCGCTCGATCCCCGCCCGGATGCGCTCGGCATAGCTCAAGGCGCCAGGACCGTCGCAATCGACCAGGACGAAGAGAAACTCTTCGCCGCCGTAGCGGCCGATGAAATCGCTCGGACGCGTCATGCCGCGCAGACTGTCCGCCACGATACGCAGAACATCGTCGCCAGCCAGGTGCCCGAAGGTATCGTTGAAGTCCTTGAAGCGATCCACGTCCACCAGACCGACGGCGAAACGCAGACCGGACTCGGCCGACTGGCGAAACACCTGATCCAGGAACCGATCGATGGCCGCGCGGTTGGAAAGCCGAGTCAGCGCATCGATCTCGGCCCTGGCCCGCTCCAGGGCGAAGACGCGACTGCGATCCAGAGCGATTCCCAACTCGCCGGCAACGCGCTGAACCTCCAGCAACAACCCGACCTCAAAAGGCGGGGCTCCGGGGTCGTTGGCCAACCAGAGGACCCCCAAGAGACGGCCGTTATTCAGGACAGGGACGGCGGCGGCCACGGTCGCTCCGAGTGCCGCCAACACGACGTCGTTCTCGACCGACGCACCGATAAGCGTCGGTCGACGCTCGCGAAGACAGCGCACCATATCGCCGGACAATGTGTCGACCGGAAGCTCAAGACGCAGCCGGGCGGAGGCGCCGAACGCGGTTTCGGGCCAGGTATGGGTCGCCACCAAACTGCGCCGCCTGGGCTCGACCTGCATCATCAGCAGAGACCCGATACCGAACTCGTCCCGCAATGCCTCCAGCGTGCTTGGGATGAACTCGTCTGGATCCAGACTGTGATGCGGAAGGGTATAGCTCGCCCTTGGTTCGGATCGTGCCCGACCGCTCTCTGGCGTCGAAGTCCGGCGCAGACTGATGGCGGTGCCGACCATCCTCGCCCGCAGCTGCATTGAGGTCGGGAATTCGAGCCCGTAGAAGCGGCCGATCTCGGTGATCTCCGCATCGGCCGCCTCCAGCAAGGTCGAGAGATCGATCTGATCCAGAGGCACCTGATCCAATACGTCCGAGGCCAGCGGTGGACCGCTCAAGTTATCGATCGAACCGATTCCCTGGGTCCAAGCGATGAAATCGGCCATGGCCACGATCGCCACCTCCCGGGCCGCCTCCTGGCTCGGAGCTTGGGACAGATCGGACGTGTGATGCAGCGCCTGAACGCGGCAGACCATCTCAGGCAGCCCCCAGCGTTCGCACACCAGGGCCCCGACCAGATCGTGCGAGACGCCGAAGAAGGTACGCTCGTCCTCGATCGTCGGATTGCCGCTATTCGCGGACGCAGTGAGGAAGTCGCTATATCGAATGCGTCCCTGGGATTCGAGGATCGCCTTGCCAAGATCGTGCAGCAGACCAGCCGCGTAGAGCGAGTCCGGATCCGGATGACCGAGCCGCTCGCCCAGCCCCCGGCTGAGGATGGCGACCAGCAGACTATGCTGCCAGAAGAAGAGCCGATCGAACGCGCCCTTGCCGCCACGCCTCACCATGCTGTCGAAGAAGAGCACCTGAACGGCCGCCTGACGCACAGCGGAGAGACCCAGGAGCGTGACGGCGCGATGGATCGACTGGATATTGCGCGGAAAACCGTAAAAGGCCGAGTTGACGATCTTCAACACCTTCGCAGCCAGTGCCGGCTCGGTCTCGATCAGGTGCGCGATGGTCGAGACGTCGCCGTCCTCCTCTCGCGTCAGGCGCAACAGCTTGACGGCGGCGGCCGGGGCCGGAGGAAGATCCTCGACATCGTCCCGCAAAGCCGCGCGAACCGCTGCTGCTGTATCTCTCGGATCGTCCAATCCCTGTGGCCCCGTCATGCAATCGAATCGCACTTGATCCGTTGCCTAGAGTGTGATGTTGCGGAGGTGGTCCAGTCGGTGGTCGCCACACGCCCTATCCTGCCCTCTTCGGCGTCGACTAACCGTGAAGCAGCTCAAAGATCATTCAGCCGCGTGCCTAGACGTTATAACCAGCCCGCCCCGGAACGTCGAGTGTGCCGTCGGTCATGCCGACACCCCTCCGAGACACGCTGGATGACTGAAAAATCCCCGGGCCACTGTGCGCGCGCAGTGTTTTAACGGTAAAGGTTTTCACCCGATGACCGAACGCAGGGTCGCCAAAGCGAGTCCAAACGCCAGCGCCAGCAGCGCGCTGAACAGAATGAGCCAGAGCGCCTGGCGCAAATGGCCGGCGTCGAGGTCGGCCGGCCAGTTCGGGTCGCCGATGTAGAGATCGACGACCAGGCGACCGCCGACATGAATGGGACCGATGAGCCGTACCCGCAGTGCGCCAGCGAAGGCGGCCTCGCTCCAGCCGGAGTTAGGACTGGGCAGAACGGCGTGGTAGCGCAATGCGGCGCTCAGCGCGAGACCGGGATGCAGACGCATCAGCGCCGCCGCGAGCGCGATCAAAGGGGCCGACAGTCGGGCTGGCAGCCAGTGCGCCAGATCGTCCGAGCGCGCCCCGGCCCAACCGAAGCGGCCATAGCGCGCGTCTTTGAAGCCCACCATCGAGTCCAGATTGGAGACCGCCTTGACCAGAATGAGGCCGGGCAGCCCGAACAGACAGAGTGTCCACAGCGGGGTCAGCACCGCGTCGGTCAGATTTTCCGACAGGCTCTCGATGGTGGCGCGCACGACCCCGTCGCGCCCGAGCCGATCCGTATCCCGCCCCACCAGCATCGAGACCGCATGCCGCGCGCGCTCCAGATCCGGCAGCGCCTCCAGCACCCGCCAACCATGGACCAGCAGATCGCGCAGACACAGGAGGCTGTAGGCCAGAAACAGATCCCAGCACCAGGCCAACCAGGGATGCACCCAGCCAAGCCCCTCGCGCACTCCCCACCAGACACCCAGCGCGCCGCCGACCACCATCAGCCAATGCAGCACGCCGCCGAACCGGCCGTTCAAACCCAGCCCGAACAGCCCGCGTTCGCAGACCAGACTCCAGGCGCCCAGGAGCCGGATCGGATGGAATCGATAGACGGGATCCCCTAAGATCAGATCCAAGACGAAGGCCGCGAGGATCAGGCCCAGATGTGCGCTCAGATCCATTTATGGGCAAACCCGGTGACCACGGCCAGTGCCGCCAAATCGGCGGGATCCAGGGCATGCCGATGGCGCAACAGGTCGCGAAACTCGGCGAACCGCTCGGGCGCCACCGCGACCGCCGCCGCCAGCAGCGCGGCCTGGTTGAGGATGGACTCACGCGCCACCTCGCGATGCAGCACCCCGGCACGGGTGAGATCCACGATCTCGGCCAGACCATAGGCCGCAGCCGCACTCTGCGGATCGTGGATGATGGCGAGCAGATTGCGCTCGAACAGCAGCGCCGTCTCCGGGTCCAGCTCGGCACGGGCGCGCTCGCACAGGGCCGTCTCGTGACACCCGTGCCGGCCCAGCGCGCTACAGAGCGAGCGGCGCAACTCGGCGCAGACACCGTTCTGGAGCAGCAAACAACGCGTCACGGCATCGTGGGTCGCACGCCCGAGCAATTCGCCCAGCGTATTGTGGCCGCCGGCCCAGTGACGCTCCCAGTCGTCACCGCGCGCCAAAGGCGCGGCGATGGCGATCTGGTCGGTTCCGGTCCCGGTCGCGAGCCCGGACGACTGGATGCTCGGCATGCGCAGATCCAGCACGGCCGTGCTCTTGCCCTCGGTGACCAGCGTCGCAGCTCGCACCAGACAGGCCGGAGTGCAAGGCTGGCTGATGAAGACCAGGGTCACGATGGTGCCAGAACCGCGCGCGTCCGGAGAGACGTCCGAGTCGGGCACGCGCTCCAGGGGCCGACTGCCCTCCGGGTACTCGTGCCAGCCGGCGGGGTCGCCCGCACGTGTCGCGTTGCTCAGTACCCCGGCCGTTGCCGCCACCGTCACGCTCAGATCGGCATACGCGGCGTGCCCGAGCACCGCGCACTGCATATTGGCAGCGGTCGCCATCAGCGCCGTGGTCGCGGGCGGAAGTCCTGCCTCCGAACAGGCCCGGGCGTGAACCGCCTCCCGACTCAGGTCGGTTCCGGGCGGCACTAGATGGCCGACACCCTCGCAACTCTGATGATTGGCGATGTGGGTCAGATCCTCGCGCACACCGCCGTTGACGCGGCAGGTGCTGAGCACGCGATGCGGACGCTTGAGATCAGCGTAGAGATAGCGTCCCTGCCGACGCAGGGCATAGCGGTCGGTGTCTTCGAGCAACATACCTGGCCTCGATCGTGAAGGCGGACTGATCCGAAAGTGGCCGCCATCGACGAGCGGACGGTTTCCAAGGGGCTTGCATCAGGTTACGGCAACAGACAGGCGAGTCGCAATCGACACCCCGGCCCAGGATAGCTTGACTGCAACGCAGCAAAGCATCCAGAAAACAACGCCCAAGTCCCTCACACACAAGGATACCAATCGCCCTGCCAACCACATGAAAACGCTTAAATTAGCGACTTCTAAAGCACGGCTGCGACCCTGGCGACACGGATTTGGGAGGCGTAACATCGCAGGCATCGAACAACCGAATCGAAGACCAATGAAAACCCGCAACTGGATGTTTCTCGTCCTAGGACTCTGTCTACTGACGCCGATGTTCGTGATCGGCTCTTGGATCCTGACCCAGAGCGCGCTCGAATCGACCGCCGGAGAGGAATTCTGCTCTGTCTGTCACACCATGAAGCCATTCGCCGAGGCCTATGCCGCCGACATCCACGGTGGAGCCAACCCCAAGGGTCTGACGGCGGCCTGCGCCGATTGCCATCTGCCCCATACCGGACAGACCGACTATATCGTCGCCAAGGCGAAGACCGGCATCGTCGACGTCTGGGGCGAATTTCTCTCTCTATTCAGAGAGCCGGATTGGACCGCAAATCTGGAGCATCGCGGCACCTTCGTCTACGACTCCGGCTGCCTGACCTGCCACACCCATCTAGCCGAGGCACCCGGCCAACAACCCGCCGCCGCCTTCGGCCACCAGAGCTATTTCGCCAGCGAGGGTCGCATGCAGTGCGTCACCTGCCACATGCACGTCGGCCACACCGATCTTCTCAAACACCTGAGTCCGACCCCGGAGACATCCACGGAGACCACGACCGGCACAGCGGACACCCCATCGGAGTAGTTGCATGATCCATCCACGCCTCACCGCCGTGCTGATTGGCTCGGCCCTCATCAGCGCGGGCGCATTCGCCCAGGACGGGAACGTCCAGAGGGGCGCCGGGCTCTACGCCGCCAAGACCTGCAACCTCTGCCATACCCTGGCCGGTGAGTCCGGCCCCATGGCCGAGATGGGCGGCTCGCTCGACAACCTCGGCAGCAAACGCGACGCCGCCTGGATCCGGGCCTATCTGAAGGATCCGACAGGCACCCTGCCCGGCGCGACGATGCCCAAAGTCGAGCTGACCGAGCAGGAGATCGCCGACCTCACCGCCTTCATGCTGGCGCATTGAGCATCCCGTCGGATCAAGGGATCCGCAAGGTCTGCCCGCGCTGCGGTCGGACCTTCCTCTGTCACGCAGCGCAGATCGCCCGCTGCGACTGCATGAAGCTCCCGCTCACGCCCGCCACAACCGCTAGCATCCAAGATCGATACGACGACTGCCTCTGCGCGGCCTGCCTGCAAGATCTGAGCGCCGACACCCCGACCGCTCAATCCGATGCCGAACCAGAAACCGTATCGGGCACGACCCGGAAATAGGTCGGATCACCCGGATCCGTCCGAATCCGCACCGGCTCCGCGCCCGACTTCTCGAACCCCGCGATGAAGCGATAAGGCCCCATGGGCTGCTCGGCGCCCTCCAGCCGGTAGCGCCCGGGCGTGAGCGCATAGAGGGTCATGACCCAGCGCGCTCCATCGAATGCCACACCATAGCCGCCGAAGGGGCGAGCCAACGGCTCGCCGATGAAGATCCCCTGCCCCGGCATGCGCACACTCTTCCAATAGGCCTCGATCAGAGTGGCACCGTTTAGATAATGGCCGATCAGCTCGACCGGATCCGGGAACTTGCTGGTGAAATTGCATGGTTCGACGACCGTTCCATAACTCCCGGTCGCCCCGGCGCGCAGCCACTCCAGCGCGCTCATCTGATGGCTGTCGGTCAACTTCCCTCCGGTCGAGGTCAGATGATCGGCGATCGCCCCCGGCAGAAAGCGATTGGCGCGGATCTCGCGGACCTGTTTCGCACCGGTGAGATAGAACAGGACATCCTGGCGACCCGAAATGCTGTCCGCGTCGATCCGCCGCAGCCTCACCGCCGAGCCGAAAAGCGATCGCGCTCGATCGAAGCTCGCCGCCCGCACGCTACGCGCCGCATCGCTGGTCTTCACCAGGTAACCCGTGCCAGCCGGACGGGTGCCATCGGCGGCGACACCACGGTCGATCAGCGCCTTGACCTCGGTGAAATTAGTGCCCGCGAGCGCCATCGTCGGTCGCCATCCCAGATCGTCGAACGGACGCGCACTGTCCGAGCCATAGTAGGGACTCGGCTTGGTCAGGCGACAGCTCTTGGCGCAAAACGCCGCGTCATAACCCGCCGCGAAGGCCGTCGTGATGGACATGCAACCGACCCGATAGGGCGCCGCCCAGGTCAACGCATAGGCCTGAACCGTCGCCGGAGTCGCCCGCTCCACCTCGGCCCGCAGGGCCGCGAACTCATCCACCGGCATGACACTCCGGCCCGGATCGAACGCCACATGAACCAGATTCGCCGCAGGAATAGCGCGACGCCCCACGTAGTAATCGGCGATTCTCCGACTCAAGGGATCCCGATCGTTCACGACGACCGCCAACTCAGCCGAACCGAGAGACTGGGTCGGCAGCATGAGCTCCGGTCGAGGAAAGGCGGGTGCGTCGGCGAGCGCCAGAATCGGCAACACCCAAAGCATGAGCCCAGCCAGCATCAAGTTCGCCGGACGAGAAACAGGCAAGCGCCACGCGCCTGCTTTCAAGAAACGAAACACCAGTCGGTCGACCTCATACTGGGTTGCATCGAAGCTCAAAGGCATCGAATAGATGCCTGATTTTCGTCGGTGCACATGCATGCGCACCGACATCAACCCACCATATGCCTGAAACGCCTGAGGTGCTCAAGATATCGGGACGCGATTTCCGCGACGGTCGAGAACCTGTCGATTTCTTCACAGTCACCGCATTGAAGCAGGCGTAGCATTCTGCTACGTTTTCCTCAATCCTCTTCATTTGGTGCCTCGACCATGCCCAAATCAGCTTCACCGATTCGCCTACAACGCGAACTCATGCAGGCCGCCGCCGTGACGGGCGAGCGCTTTCATCGCAGCACGGCAGAGCAGATCGAATATTGGGCCGGCATCGGGCGCCAGGTCTCGCACCTGCTGCACCCGGACGCGCTGCTGTCGATCACGGCCGGATTGGCGCGCGTCCGCGTGGAGCCCGTCACCACGGCACCATTGGACCCAGATGAGGTGTTCGACTCACTGGAGCAAACACGCACACAAGGCACCCTCGGCGCAGCCGTGACATCCAGCCAGATCCGCTACCAAACCTCCCGAGCGCATCCGGGTTATCTGGAACGCATCGGCGCGGGCGGACAAATCGACGTCGGCCAGTTCGAGGGAGGGCGATTCGTCGTGGCGACCGAGCTCGAATCGTGAACGACGGCAGGCAGCTGTGGCTCCTCACCGGAGGCAACGGCGCCGGCAAAAGCACCTTCTATCGCCTACACCTGGCCCCGCTCGGGCTGCCCTTCATCAACGCCGACCTGATCGCCCGAGACCTCTATCCCGACGCCCCCGAGGCCCGCAGTTACGACGCCGCCTGGGTCGCAACCGAACTGCGCCAACGGCTCCTGAAAGAAGGACGGAGCTTCTGCTTCGAAACCGTCTTCTCGCACCCGTCGAAGATCGATTTCATTGCCCAAGCCAAGACACTCGGCTACCGGATCGTGCTGGTCTTCATCCATCTCGAAACCATCGCGCTCAACCAGGCCCGCGTCGCCCAGCGCATCAGCGAAGGCGGCCATTCGGTGCCGGCCGATAAGGTATCGGCCCGGATCCCACGCCTACTCGACCACGTGAAGACCGCGCTCCCGCTCTGCGATCACGTCCGCATTCTGGATAACTCCAGCGCCGACGATCCCTTCCGTCAAATCGCGGTGATCCGCGCCGGCCAAGCCGAGATCCTGACAGACAGTGCCCTGCCCGACTGGGCCGATTGGTTGTTGGGAGATCAATTTACTGCGTCGTAGAGATTGTCGAGATGCGAGACTAACCCTGCCCCCGTAACCTCGTCATAGGCCACATCGTCATGTTTGCCGCCTTCATGACTCTGTGACACGGATTGCTGATGCTCTACGTTTGCGTTAACAGGCCCCAGTTGACATTTATCGTCGGAATCTGACGAACTTCGTCAATTAGAACCAATGGAAACGTGATCCCTAAGGCGCAGAGCGCCTTAGGGCGTTTGTTTTTAGATCTTGTAATCCATAACCTTATGGCATTGCGCAAGCTACCAGGCTTAGGTTGGCACAACCACTGCTTAAAATTTGGCAGGAGACCAGCAAAAGGCGGCTAAAGACAGGGGGCCGCATTGGACTCCATGCCAAGCCGATATCATCACTTAAACTGGGATTGAATTATGAAAAAGCATCAAGCAGGCTTCACACTAATCGAACTCATGATCGTCGTGGCGATCATTGGTATTTTGGCGGCGATTGCAGTTCCTGCGTATCAGGATTACCTCATCCGCGCCCGCGTGACTGAGGGTCTGTCGATCGGCTCCGCAGCAAAAGCGACGATTGCCGAAAATGCCTATGCAGGCGCATCGACGGCTAGTGTGGGATGGAACGCTCCAGGCACGACCGAGAATATTTCGGCTGTATCAGTCGATGGCTCTAACGGTGTAATCACCATTGCCACATCCGCGAAGGCTGGTGCCGTTACCCTAACTCTGAGTCCAACACCGGTATTTGTAGCAAACACGCCCAATCTAACCGCAACCCAGATGACATGGACGTGTAAGGTTTCTGACAACGCAAAAGCAAAGTATGTCCCCTCGAACTGCCGCTAATATCGGCCTGATTGACCAGATTGAAACCAGATGCGAACTATGCGCGCTTGAGCGATAGAAAGTTCTGGATATTCAATCAGAAAAATTTTTGTTTGCACCCACAAACGCCTCACTAATTGAGGCGTTTGCGGTTTAGTTCTAAGATTGCGGGCAATCCAACTTATGCACCCTGACCGCCGGCTTCCCGCACTAATCATCGCGGCCATCACCCTGACCGCTCTGACATATTGGCCCGCCATCGACGCGCAATATGTCTGGGATGACTGGCAATTATTTGCCAACAATCCAGCACTTCGCGTGCCAAAATTGTTTTGGCAAGCTCTATTTGAGCCGATTCTGCCAGGAACAGCCTATATTCGCCCCGTTACTCTGGCTTCTTTTGCCTTGGAGTTTTGGCTTTCCGGAGTCAACTCGGCCATATCCCATGCTGTTAATATCAGCCTACATCTTGCCAATTCACTGCTTGTTGGGTTGATTGCCATCCGTTTAACAGCGAACAGAGAATTCAAAGCAAGGGCGTGGCGAGTTTTACTTGCGACCCTCGTTTACTCTCTACATCCGGCGCTGATCGAGCCAGTGACTTGGATCTCCGGTCGCTTTGATTTATTGGTTACTTTCTTTGTATTGCTAGCCGTCTGGGGGTACCTTGCGATTGATGGCTGGCGCCGAGATTTATGGGTAACCATCTGCTTCTTATTCGCGGCCCTCAGCAAAGAGATGGCAGCAACATTACCCGCATTACTGCTATTACTCTACTTAGGGCAACAAGGATCCCTTACGCCTTGGCGCACATTGATTATTTCTTTTTTCCGCTCACGCGAATGGCGGCTTTATTCTCTCTTAGCCGCGACAGCCGCACTGATACTGATGCTGCGCTATGCACTCCTTGGTCAAATCACTAGCCGCGATCAAGGCGTCAACGCAGGATTTGAAGACATCTGGCACCACATCGGATTTGTAGGCCAAACACTGCTTTTTTACGCAAAAATGAGTCTCTGGCCCTTCACTGACATCAACCCACAACACCCATTCAATGCCATCAACATGAGCCACAGCGCGCACTTGATCGGCATTTCGCTTGCTATTATCGGCATTCTCACATTCGGGTTCCTGATTAGGAGTCGACGCTGGCCAGCCATTCTTCTTGCTTGCTGGGGTATATCATTACTTCCCGTCATCAATATTCTTCCGCTACCCATCGGCGGCAGTATCGGCCATGAACGCTTCCTGACAATGCCGCTTGCATTTCTGGCCTTAAGTGCTGCAACGCTACATTTTAAGTTCATTGAGTTATCTCCTTCCATGCATCGAAGCCTGCCCATCTTCGCAGGCGTATTGAGTTTACTGGTAATTATCGCCGCTATCGCTAACATAAGAATTACTATTCCGCTATGGAATAACGAACTAAGCCTCTGGGCCTGGGCCGACTCCAGAAACCCGAGTGTTCCAGCCATTCAAAATAACTATGCGGCGTCAGCTTTGCGTTTTAATGATATCTCAAGAGCAGAACTCATCTTAGAAAAGCTAGATGCGTTTTACGCAATTAACCACAACAGAACACTAGAACGACAGTACGCAATCACAAAATTATTAAAAGGCGAATACTACCTAAAAAAAAATCAACCGGAGAAAGCACTAGCTTCGTTCCGCGACGCTTTGGAGATGAGCCCAGCGCCACCCCATCAATTTATCCAATCCATGGGAATTTCCGAGCTAGACATTGAGAGCATCGACGGTTTTGATGCCGCTTTCTTCTATCGCTCGATCTATACTGATTTTGCTACCGCAAATTTAATGCTAGGAAAATTTACCGAGGCTTTTTCTGACGCTCGTACAGTATTGATGTATGCCCCGACTTATCCTAACGGATGGCTACTAAAAGCCCTCTCGCTATACGGCCTTGATCGATGGAAAGAAGCTGAAGCTTCTTTTGCACAAGCTAGCGATTACTTCATTCCCGATGGGAAGCTGGATGCGCAGTCAAGACGCACTCAAGTCTTGAGCCAGATCTGCACTTTACCCATGTCGCCAAAAGATGTTTGTGCCCACTGGGAAACCGAACTCGAACGCGCAAAACCATAGCAAGCAGAAAGACCGCACATGAAAGCCGTCATCCTGGCCGGCGGACTCGGCACCCGGATCAGCGAGGAAACCCAGCTCAAGCCGAAACCCATGGTTGAGATCGGTGGCCGGCCGATCCTCTGGCACGTCATGAAGATCTATGCCGCGCACGGGATCAACGACTTCGTCATCTGTCTCGGCTACCGCGGCTATGTCATCAAGGAATATTTCGCGAATTATTTCCTGCACATGTCGGACGTGACCTTCGACATGGCCAACAACCGCATGGAAGTCCACGAACGCCACGCCGAACCCTGGCGCGTGACCCTGGTCGACACCGGAGAGGCGACGCAAACCGGGGGGCGTCTGGCACGCGTGCGCCGCTACGTCGAACACGACGAGGACTTCTGCTTCACCTACGGGGACGGCGTCGGCGACATCGATATCGGCGCGAGCATCGCCTACCATCGCTCGCAACGGGTTCTGGCCACCGTGACCGCAGTCTCCCCGCCGGGGCGCTTCGGTGCCATCGAACTCGCCGCCGACCGTGTCGTGTCCTTCAAGGAAAAACCGCATGGCGATGGCGGTCTGATCAATGGGGGCTTTTTCGTGCTCAAACCGGCGGTGCTCGACCTGATCGACGGCGACGCCTGCGCCTTTGAATCGGACCCGATCGAAGCCCTCGCCAACGACGGCCAGCTTGCCGCCTGGCACCATCGCGGCTTCTGGCAACCCATGGATACGCTGCGAGAAAAGAACCTGCTCGAAGACCTCTGGGCGACTGGTCACGCGCCCTGGAAGATCTGGCCATGACCCCGTCGTTCTGGTCCGGTCGGCGCGTCTTCATCACCGGGCACACCGGTTTCAAGGGCGGCTGGCTGTCGCTGTGGCTGCAATCGCTGGGGGCCGATCTGGCCGGATATGCCCTGGCGCCCCCCACCCGTCCGAGTCTGTTCGAACTCGCGGCCATCGGCGAGCACATGACCTCGAACATCGCCGATATCCGCGACCGCGACCGGCTCGCCGTAGCGCTCGCCGCGCACCGCCCGGAGGTGGTTTTCCATCTCGCGGCGCAGCCGCTGGTGCGGGCCTCCTACGCGGATCCGGTCGGCACCTTCGCCACCAATGTCATGGGCACCGTGCATCTGCTGGAGGCGGTACGCCACACGGCCAGCGTCCGCGCCGTGGTCAACGTCACCAGCGACAAGTGCTACGACAACCGCGAATGGCTGTGGGGCTACCGCGAAGACGAACCTATGGGCGGTCATGACCCCTACAGCAGCAGCAAAGGGTGCGCCGAACTCATCACGCGCGCCTGGCGCGATTCCTATTTCAATGCGTCGGATCCTGGACACAGCGTCGCTCTTGCCAGCGCTCGCGCGGGCAACGTCATCGGCGGCGGCGACTGGGCCGAGGATCGGCTGATTCCCGACCTTCTGCGCGCCATCGCGGCGGGCCGACCGGCCATCATCCGCAACCCGCAGGCCGTTCGTCCCTGGCAGCATGTCTTGGAACCGCTATCCGGCTATCTACGGCTGGCCGAACGGCTGTTGACCGAGGGCGCGGTCTTTGCGGAAGCCTGGAATTTCGGACCTGACGACGCCGACAGCCGTCCCGTGCAGTGGCTGGCCGACCGTCTGACCGCCGCCTGGGGCGAGGGTGCGCATTGGTGCGTCGACGATTCGCGCCAGCCCCACGAGGCTCACGCACTCCGGTTGGATTGCGCCAAGGCCAGACACCGCCTAGGCTGGACGTCCCGCTGGCCGCTGACCGAGACCATAGACCGCATCGTTGCCTGGCAGCGAGCGCTGGACGCGGGGGCTGACATGCGCGCCTGGTCGCTGGCGGAAATCGCCGCCTATGAAAACCAAGCGGTCGGCCCAGCCGCTTTTCTTGATAGGGTCGACGACCTGACCATCGATAGGGAGGATGCATTCGGATGTCCATCACGTCACACACCCTAACGGTCGGTGAAAACGGTACCGTCGTCCTGCGCGTGGCACGGCCGGTGGGCACACGGATCCGTGTGGTGGTGATCGAGGAGCAAGACACCCAAGCCGGAGACGCGCGGCCCGGAGACTCGGCGGTGGCGTTGGAGGAAGCCATCGTACTCACCCGTTTGCAGGCAACCAGCGGCTTTGCCCGACAAGTCTTGGCCGATCCCGCCGAGGATGTGTGGAATGACCTTTAGCATTCGAGCCGGTGGCATCTATAAGCTGCCGTTTCCGTTCACCGATCGATCGGCCCGGCAGGCGAGGCCGGCGCTGGCACTGAACGCACCGGATGCGAACGGTGATGTGCGCTTTCTGTTCATTACCACGACATCGGCGAACGATCCAGAGCAGGGATATGTCCTAGAGACGGCGGATTACCTCGGACCGCCGCTCCCCTTTCCCAGCGTCTTGCGCTTGGACACGCCGTTCCTGCTGCACGAGAGCCTGGTGCTGAAGCCATTGGCAACATTGAACGATGGGGCGTTGGCAAAGGTGTACCGTCGCTTGATGACGGGGGAGATCCCCCACTTTGCCATGTTGAAGCAAGCCCTCGGTCCGTTCGAACCGGGTGCAACGCCGGTGCCACCCGCCGGCAAGGTAATCGGCGCCCCCGAGATGCAGAACATGGTCGAGGCCGCCCTCGACGGCTGGCTAACCACCGGGCGTTTCAACGCCGCCTTCGAGTCGCGTCTCGCCGACGTTCTCGGCGTGCGCCATGTGCTGACGACGAATTCGGGTTCATCGGCCAATCTGCTCGCCTTCAGCGCGCTCACCTCGCCGACACTTGGCGATCGTGCCCTGCGGCCAGGCGACGAGGTCATTACGGTTGCCGCCGGCTTTCCGACCACTGTGAACCCGATCCTGCAGAATGGCTGCGTGCCAGTCTTCGTCGATATCGAGATCCCGACCTACAACATCGATATCACCAAGATCGAAGCCGCGCTGGGGCCGCGCACCCGCGCCATCATGCTCGCACACACACTCGGCAACCCCTTCGCCCTGGACACGATCACCCGCATCGCCCGAGAGCATGATCTGTGGCTGATCGAGGATTGCTGCGACGCGCTCGGCTCGACCTATCAAGACAAGCTGGTCGGCACCTTCGGCGACATCGGCACCCTGAGCTTCTACCCCGCTCACCACATCACCATGGGCGAGGGCGGCGCGGTCTTCACCAACAGTGGACGGTTGCGCAAGATCCTCGAATCCCTGCGTGACTGGGGACGTGACTGTTATTGCGCGCCCGGTTGCGACAACACCTGCGGCAAACGCTTCGACTGGCAGCGCGGCGCGCTGCCGCCAGGCTACGACCACAAGTACACCTATTCGCACCTGGGCTATAACCTCAAGATCACCGACATGCAGGCCGCCTGCGGGCTGGCGCAGCTCGATCGGTTGCCGGATTTCATCGCGGCGCGCAAAAACAACTTCGCCTACCTGAGCGAACGCCTGGCACCGCTCGCCGAATGGCTCGAACTACCGCAGGCAACGCCGGACAGCGCCCCCTCCTGGTTCGGCTATCCGATCACGCTCAAACCCGAAGCGAATATCGCGCGGGTCGATCTCATCAAATACCTGGACGCGCACAAGATCGGCACTCGCCTGCTGTTCGGCGGCAATCTGATCCGTCAGCCATCGATGGCTGGACGCGAGTACCGCATTGCCGGTTCGCTCGAAGGCACCGATCGGGTGATGAACGATGCCTTCTGGATTGGTTTGTGGCCGGGACTGACGCGGGAGATGCTCGATTACACCGTCGACAGACTCGGCGAGTTCTTCGCCGTAGGTGAATAAGCGATGTCACTCAATCCACTCGCCGCAGATCTCGACGACATCGTTTCCCGTGCCGAGCCTTGGCTGCGGCGACTCGCTGGCGAGCGGCTTTTCATCACGGGCGGCACCGGCTTCTTCGGTCGCTGGCTACTCGAAGCGCTGACCTGGGCCGATGACCGGCTGGATCTGCGTCTGCGTATCACGGTGCTGAGCCGGGATCCCGAGACATTTACCCGTCGAGCCAGCGTGTTGGCAACACATCACTCGCTCGATTGGTGGCGCGGTGACGTGCGGGATTTCACTCCGCCTCCCGGCAGCTTTCCGTTCGTGATCCATACCGCGACCGCCGCGAGCGAACAACTCAACCGCACGCAACCACTGTTGATGTTCGACACCATCACCAGCGGTACGCGCCGCGTACTGGAATTCGCCGATCACGCAGGCTGCACCGCCATGCTGCTGACGAGTTCGGGCGCTGTCTATGGCCCCCAGCCGGCACACATCGAGCGCCTGGACGAAAGCCACCCAGGCGCTCCCGATCCAAATTCTCCGGCATCCGCTTACGGCGAAGGCAAGCGCGCGGCTGAGTTCCTGTGCGCCGCATCCGGTCTGCCGGTAAAGATCGCGCGCGGCTTCGCCTTCGTTGGCCCCTTCCTGCCCTTCGACGCGCATTTTGCCGTGGGCAATTTCATGCGCGACCTGCTGCACGGCAGACCTATAGACATCCAGGGCGACGGCACGCCCTACCGTTCCTATCTGTACGCGGCCGATCTGGTGGTGTGGCTGCTCGCGGTGCTGCTCGACGGCCAGCCGAATCGCCCCTACAACGTCGGATCCGATGTGGCGGTGAGCATTGCCGATCTCGCCCATGCGGTTGCGACTGCCGGCGGCGATGACCGCGTGCGGATTCAGGGTACGCCATCGGGACAACCGCCGACGCGCTATGTGCCATCGATCACACGCGCTCGCGATGAGCTGGGCCTGGAGGTATGGACACCGCTCGATCAGGCGCTACAGCGCACCTTGCGTTGGGCGCGCGCGCAGGATCCGTCTTTTGAGCGCACCCCCAACATTCACGCAATCCAGGCGGACGCCTCATGAATGTTTCTCAACAGATTGCCGACTGGTTGGTTGCTCAGGGAATCGAGCAGGTGTTCTGCGTCACCGGCGGGGGGGCGATGTTTCTGAATCATGCGCTCGGCACTCATCCCCGACTGCGCTGCACCTACATGCACCACGAGCAAGCCTGTGCGATGGCGGCCGAGGGTTACGCGCGTGTCGCCGGCAAACCCGCCGTGGTCAATGTCACCACCGGTCCCGGCGGTATCAATGCGCTCAACGGCGTGTTCGGTGCCTATACCGATTCGGTGCCGATGCTGGTGCTGTCCGGACAGGTCAAACGTGAAACCTGCCTGGATTTCGTTCCGGTCCCCGGCTTGCGTCAGCTCGGCGATCAGGAAGGCCCGGTCATCCACATGGCGAAGCCAGTCACGAAATACGCGGAGGTAGCCCGCCGGCCCGAAGACCTGATCACCCTGCTCCCCGCCGCGCTCGCGGCGGCGACGGTCGGTCGCCCCGGCCCGGCCTGGGTTGAGGTTCCGCTCGATATCCAGTCCGCGACCGTTGCACTAGAGATACCGTCCGTCCCGTCACCGGTTGCGCTGGCATCCCCGACCCTGATCGGCGATTGCGAACAGGTCATCGCGCGCCTGCGCGCCGCACAACGGCCGCTGATTCTGGCCGGAAGCGGCGTGCGCATCGCTGGCGCAACGGCCAGTTTGCTCACACTCGCCGAAGCGACCGGGATTCCGATCGCCACCGCCTGGACCCACGACCTCATCGCCAGCGATCACCCGCTGTTTGCCGGGCGTCCCGGCACGATCGGCACGCGAGCGGGGAATTTCTGTCTGCAAGCCTGTGATTGTCTGCTGGTGATCGGCTCTCGCCTCAACATCCGTCAGGTCAGCTATAACTGGTCCACGTTCGCCCAGAATGCCGACATCATCCAGATCGATATCGATCCGGCCGAACTCGACAAACCGTTCGTTCGACCCTCGCTGAAAATCGTTGCCAACGCCGCCCGTTTCATTGACACCCTGGCCGCCGAAATCGAACTCGCCGCCCTGCCCGACTACAGCGATTGGGCGCGCTGGTGTCATGCCTTGCAGGACCGTTATCCGGTCTTGCAACCGCATCACAGACTCGCGCCCCGCCTGAATCCTTATGCCATCGTCGATCATGTCTTCGGCCAACTGCGCGATGACGACATCGTCGTCTGCGGCAATGCCTCAGCCTGCATCCTGCCATTCCAGGTTGGCCGACTGCACGCCGGGCAACGCCTGTTCAGCAACTCGGGTTCGGCCTCGATGGGCTACGACCTGCCGGCAGCGATCGGTGCCGCGATGGGCGCTGACACCAAACGCGTGATCTGCCTGGCCGGCGACGGCAGCCTCCAGATGAACGTGCAGGAATTGCAGACACTGAAGACGCTGGGCGCGCGGGTGCTGGTGATCTTGATCGCCAACGACGGCTATCTGTCGATCCGCCAGACGCATGAGAATTTCTTCGGCGGCATCGTTGGCGCCACGCCGGCCTCGGGCGTTGAGTTCCCGGACTACACGGCCCTCGCGCGCGCTTACGGACTCCAGGCCGCCCGTATCTCCGGCCCCGAAGATCTGCCTGAACTGGATGAAATGTTAACGCTCGACGGTCCCGCGCTGATCCATATTGATGTCGATCCCGAGCAGCCCTTTGAGCCCCGCATCAAATCGCGCATGCTGGAAGACGGCACATTCGCCACGCCTGAACTCGACGATATGTTTCCGTTTCTTCCAAGCGAGGAGCTTGCAGCCGTGCGGGCGGAAGCGGTGGCGCAATGTGCGAAGCCACGCCGCTCTGTCCCTGGAAGCGAGGAGGTTTGAATGATGTTCGATTTTTTCGAGATCGGTTCAAAGATCAACGCGACAATCGACGAGGCGAGGCATGACGGGGTTACGCTCTTCGGTGCGGGTCATTTCGCGCGTGCGGTGTTTTCCGCTCTGCAGGATCTCGGCATTCCGGTGCGTGCGTTCGTGGTGTCTGGCCAATCGGCTGGCATGATCGACAATGTCCCGGTTGTATCCCTGGAGGATCTGGATAGAAATCTCTGTGCATTGCCGATGTGGCTGGCGGTGTTCAATCGTAGCGCGGCATCGGATCTCAGTCTGCTGGCGGCCGCTTGCCATGCTCGGGGCATCGACCGCCTGCGACTGCCTCAGGATTATTTCGAGGTGATCGAGCAACAAATGGGCTGGCGCTATTGGCTGACTGATCGCAGACACTACGCCGACAAGCGCCCGCAGATCGAACGCGCCTTGCAGATGCTCGGTGACGACCAAAGCCGACAACAGTTTATGGATACGCTGCGTTTTCGGCTTGGTGCATCGCCAGAAAGGGCGCCTCAGCCATCGGGCACCTGCCAGTATTATCCGGATGAGGTCATTGCCCGTTTCGCATCGGCTGGCCGGTCGGTCGTCTACGTCGATGGCGGTGCCTACGATGGCGACACCCTGATGCAGGCCGCTGAACGACTCCAACTGGCCGGCGCCTACGTCTTCGAACCCGATCCGGCAAACTTTTCCAAACTTGCCCGGAAAACCAGGACTTTCGGTTTTCCGGTAACCGGCTTTCCTTGCGGGTTATCGAACGCCACAGAATGGCTTGCTTTCTCATGCGAAAATGGTGAGGCCAGCGCGATCATGTCCAGCGGCGAAAGCCGCATCCAGTGCGTGACACTGGATGACTGTCTCATGAATCAGCGCATCGACTACATCAAGCTCGACATCGAAGGCCACGAACTCGCCGCCCTCGAAGGTGCACAAGGCATCATCGCCAGGGACCGGCCAGTCTTGGCGATTGCCGCCTATCACCGCTGGGACGACATCTGGAAAATCCCTGAGTTTCTGCAACGCATTGAGCCCCGGTATCAACTGACATATCGGATTCATGAATCCAATACCTTTGACAGTGTGCTTTATGCCGTTTGCTGAAAAACGAGTCTCTCTGCAAACACAAAAACAGGATGTCGTCCTGGCGACATCCACTCGACCCTGTCCAGCATGTCATTCACATGAGTGCCACTACCTGCATAAGATGCATTTCGTTCTGCCGGAAACGTCACCTTTGCCTGCGCACTATGATGTAGCGGTATGCCGGAGATGTGGAAGCGGGTTCGCCGACTCAGAGGCGCGGGCAGCTGACTACGATGATCATTACCGATCATTTTCAAAATACGAAGATCCAAGCGTTGCCACTGGCGGCGGTGATGAGCCGATGGATCGTCAACGTCTTGAAATATTAGCCGCATTTCTATCGCGCCATGCGCCACCAGGCGCGCGTATCGCGGACATTGGCTGCGGCAATGGTGGATTGCTTAAAGAATTAAGGAAAAATGGTTTCGAGGATCTGACGGGATTTGACCCATCACGAGTCTGCGTGGAGCAAATTCGTGCTACTGGAATGAATGCGTACACTATTGTGCTGCCGGCAGAACATCTTTGGTGGAGCGATCACAACGAACCATCTTTCGACCTGATCATTCTCAGCCATGTACTTGAACACGTATTCGACGCGCAGGCCGTGCTGAAATCGGTGCTCGCCTTGCTCGCTCCTGGCGGCAAAATCTATATCGAATTACCGGATCCCACAGAATACGATCTACAGAATTTTCCGCCTCTTTACTTCTTCGACCCCGAGCACATCAATCATTTTGGACGGGGATCGCTAACATATTTCGCTCATGCGCTGGGACTGTCGATTGTTGAAATGGGACAGAAAAAAATTTGTCTCCAGAACGGGGTCGACTATCCCGCAATTTTCGGCCTTTTTGAAACAGGCATGACCGCTTTTGAACCGGGTGAGTCGCTGTATTCTTCACTCGCAAAATACGTTGAGGAAAGCATCGAAGGCGTCACACAACTGCGTACCCACCTGCTTGCGCTTATGGGCGATAAAACGCCATTTGTGTTGTGGGGTGCCGGATCTCTCGCGCAGCGGCTCATTACTGAACCTTGGTTCCCTCTGCATTCTCTTCTGGCTGTCGTTGATCGTGACAGTAAAAAACAAGGATTGCGCTTCGCGGGTAAACTCATCCTTAGTCCGGAGATTGGGCTGCAGAATCTGCCGGATAATACACTGGTTATTTGCGCTGCTGCGGTCACCGCCGATCAAATTAAAGAGGACTACATTGCATTAGGCTTCGCGCACCCATTTCATTCGATTACCGAGGGCGAGCATTGATGTCTGACGAATCTGAATCCCCAGTGCTCATCAGCATTATCACCCCCTGCTTCAACGAAGAGGATAATGTCGCCGAACTTGCAGCAAGAATAGGAGCGGCGCTGGCACAATTTACGAAATATGACTATGAACATATCTTTATCGACAATGCATCGACTGATCACACAGTTGAAAAAATCAAGCTAATTGCCCGCAACAACCCAAGAATCAAGCTGATCGTCAACACCAGAAATTTCGGACACATCCGCTCGCCGGTTCATGCAATCATGCAGGCAAGGGGGGCTGCGGTCATTGCGATGGCATCCGACCTCCAGGACCCACCCGAATTGATTGGTAAATTCTTAGAGCGATGGGAATCCGGCTATAAAATAGCTGTTGGTGTCAAGCCGCAGTCGAGAGAGACTTTCTTGATGGCTCTCGTGCGCCGCACCTATTACCGAACTATCGGGCGCATTTCAGATGTCAAGTTGATTCCTGATTTCACTGGCTTCGGGCTATACGATCGCTCAGTGATCGAGGAAATCAGAAAGATTGACGACCCTTATCCGTATTTTCGCGGCCTCATTTCCGAGCTTGGTTTCGAATACGCGACCATCCCGTTCGAACAGCCAAGACGCCTGCGCGGCATCACCAAAAATAATTTCTACACCCTTTATGACCTAGCAATGCTCGGCATCACCAGCCATTCCAAGGTACCGGTTCGCTTGGCAACAATGGCGGGGTTTGTGCTGGCCCTGCTCAGCCTGGGCGTATCGATTATGTATTTGGTGCTTAAGCTTTTTTTCTGGGATTACTTCACGGTCGGAACGGCGCCGATCCTGATCAGCGTCTTTTTCTTTGCCTCCGTGCAATTGTTTTTTATCGGCATCATCGGTGAGTATGTCGCTTCAATTCATACGCACGTCATGAGGCGCCCTTTAGTGGTTGAGAAAGAGCGCGTTAATTTCGACATGGACTCAACAACCACCAGCTAAAGCTGGTGGGTTGAAGCTACGGACTGAAAGTCCGGATACGGGTCGATA